>CACZXG010000124.1 GCA_902785055.1 uncultured Lachnospiraceae bacterium | reverse complement strand
GGATGAGGACCGGCATATAGTGGATAAGCTGAGGCCCAGATACCAGAATGATCGCTACTGTGAGCTGCCCCAGGTTATGGAAGACTCCTCCGGCCATGCTCACGCCGATTATAGAGAACCGATCGGTCTTTTTGAACAGGTACATAATAAGAAAGCTTACACAGCTTCCTGCCAGTGAATAGAGTGCGGCAAACAGCCCGCTGAAGAGGAGCCCTGCCAGCAGTACCCGGATCAGGTTCGCCGCAAATGCATATCGCGCGTCCATGCGGTACATAATGACTAACGGGACCAGATTGGCCAGTCCGAGCTTAATACCCGGTATTCCTGCGTTTAAAGGAAATAAAACTTCCACATAGGAAAATATAAGGGCAAGGGCTGCAAGGAGCCCTGTAAGGGCAATTCTGCGCGCGGAAGAGCCATTATTTGGCGATGACATCGACGGAGTCATCCTCATCACCTCCTCCCTCGCTTCCGGTGATCTCCACGATCACATAATTGGGCAGACATACTATGGTATCTCCCGGCCTTGTGATCTCTCCGGTATGTACACAGATCTGATTTCTGCAGTCGGAATACTCCATATAGACTTTTTTATCCTTAATGGAAACTATGTTGAGGTGCCCGTCATGTTTCACCTCGATCTCAATATCCTTTTCAAGCGGATATATGCCTACCAGCTCTCCTCCGCTTATGATCCTCACCTTCTCCTCACTTCCTGAGACACGCACAAGCGGCATTGCAGCGATCATGGCCGCCAGCGCCAGAAAAGAGAAAAAGAGCAGGATATCCGCTTTTCGTAAAGATGCAATCATAGAATAGCCTCAAAGTCTTCTGTTCAGCAGGATCTGAAATATACAACTGCAGAATATAATGCCGATGATCTTATCGCTAAAAAACAGGGGGGATTAACTCCCCCCCTGATTTCATTTCTTTCCTTTTGAGGATTCAGCATATGCCATATGCTTCCACATCAGGGTTACCGTGTTGACTGCTTCAGATCCCGCCAATAAGGATCAGGCAGCATCAGGCACAGCTTCCTCTTCTGCAGGCGCTTCCTCAACTGCAGGCTTCTCAGCTGCATACTTCTCAGTGGCTTTGAGGCCTTCGCGAAGCTTCTGGTCGAAAATGATGTACGCATAGCTGCCGGGCTGGGCCAGTTCCGCTGCAGAAACCTTATCGCGGGTAAGCAGCTCGTCTGTGAAGCGTTTTCCTTCCTGGTTGACCAGGATCGCACCATCGCCTCGGACACTCTCTGTGATCAGCATGCTGGTCTTCTGCTATACTGTCGGATGAAGCTGGATCTGATCGATATCGACGAGGTCAGCACCGACTGCCTGAGCCATGACAATGCCGTCACCCATGATTCCGGGCGCGCCGGTAGTAACAGTTCCCTCAAGGTCGTCGCGGTATCTGACGATCATTTCCTGATTGTTGCCGAAGCCGCCGGTAGCAAGGATCACAGCCTTTGAGTGGATCGTGTAATATGTATCATCACTCTCTGCCATGACACCGTTAACTGTGCCTTCCAGAGAAAGAAGATCCGTGGCCTTAGTGTTATACATAACTTTGATGCCGAGCTCATCCATCTTTTTGAGCAGAGCTGTTACAAGATAAGCTCCTACGCCGGAACCGTCCTCGGGAGCATGGATTCTCTGGTTAGTCGCTCCGCCTATGTCTGGAGTTTCCTTATCCCCTTTGATCGTAACGTCTGTGATTCCGCCATTACTTCCGATCTCGACGGTAACCTCTATCGATCCGCCGAATCCGTCAGCCGTCGCGGTATAAGAACCTGTCTTATACGCGCCTTCCACGTCTTCGCTTACCGGAGATGATGCTCCGCTCGTGAAAAAGGCAGACAGCACTAATGCCAATACAAATCCGATTCCGCCCATAAAACTATGGCTGCCATCCCACTAGATTCCAGCCATTTTTTAATAGCTCCCATATACTCTCCTCCCTTTTTTATCGTCTTCCCTTGATAGTAAATGGCTTAAAAAGCCGGAGGTGTACTTTGCCAATATAAGGCAGCTGATCGTTTCGCGTCAGCTGCTCAGGTGCGGGGGTATTGACACATATAGACAAAAATATTATCACAAACCGCAAAAGCTATGTCAAGTCTTGCTAAAAAGAACGATAGTCTCGACGTTCGCAGTCCATGGGAACTGGTCGACGCAGACTCCGCGCACAGGTCTGTAACCGGCCTCAGTGAAGGAAGGAATATCCCTCGCGAGACTTGTGGGCTTGCAGGATATGTACAGGATCTGCTCCACGCCATATCCAAGAATCTTGGGAAGCGCCTTCGGGTGCACTCCGTCCCTTGGAGGATCGAGAATGATCAGATCCGGCTTTTCTTCGATCTCATCCAAGACCTTAAGCACATCTCCCGCTATAAATTCGCAGTTGCCGATTCCGTTTCTATGTGCGTTCTCTGCAGCTGCCTCCACGGCCTCCTCTACGATCTCCACACCGATCACCTTTTCCGAAACAGGTGCCATGAGCTGGGAGATCGTCCCGGTCCCGCAGTAAAGATCGTATACTACGCCTTTCTTCATGCCTGCTTCTGTCAGGAATCTTCTGGCGGTGTCATAGAGTACTTCCGCGCCGCGGCTATTCGTCTGGAAGAACGAGAACGGCGTGACCTTGAACCGCAGTCCCAGAAGCGTCTCGGTAAAGTAATCCCTGCCATACAGAAGTTCCGTTCCATCATCTTTGATCACATCTGCCACAGCATCATTGACTGTGTGCAGGATACCGACAATAGCGCCCTCCGTTTCCAGATCCGTCAGCATCTGGGCAAAATCCTGAAGGTCATATTGCTCCTGTGAAGTCGTCACGAGGTCGATCAGGATTTCCCCGGTATTGACTGCTTTGCGCACCAAAAGGTGCCGCAGATACCCGGTGTGGCGAAGTCTGTGAAAGAAAGAAGCTCCTTTTTCCTCCCAGTATGTTCTGACAGCGGTCAGTATTTTTCTGTAATCCCCGTCCACGATCACGCAGGAATCCGCATTTATGATGTCGTAAAAACTTCCGCGCTTGTGCATTCCCAGTGCAAGAGGGCCGTCCTTGAAAGAATCTCCGAAGGAGAATTCCATTTTGTTGCGGTAGCCGTAAGCTTCCGGACTCTTAAGGATTCCGTGAAACCAGTCCATGGAGCATCCTTCAGGCATGGCCTCTTCAAGAAGTTCTCTCACCTGTTCTTCCTTGATCCGGCACTGTTCCTCATAAGGCAGGCACAAATAGGTGCATCCGCCGCAAATACCGAATGCGGAACAAGGCGTATCGCGCTCAAGCGGAGATCTCTCAAGAACAGAAATCAGCGCCGCTTCCGCTTTTCCCTTTCTCTTCTTATTTACTCTGGCCTGTACTTTCTGGCCGGTGATCGCGTTTTTTACAACACAAAGTCCCTCTTCAGTATCAACGATCCCTTTGTTGGGAAATTTCACTTCCCTGACAACGCCTTCGATCAGGTCTCCTTTTTTCAAATCCGCTCTCCTTCCCGAATAAGCCGGCAGTCAACTCTCCGGCAAAAAATAAACGGCAGTCCGGCAGAAAGCCGGGCTGCCCTTAATATCAGCCTGTTTAAGACTAACGATCGATTTATTATACGCTAAGCTTTACGCCTCAGCGGCAGCCGCTTCCTCTTCCTCGAAGTCGTCGTCGAAATCATCGTCAAAGTCTTCATCATCGAAATCATCATCGTCATCGTAGTCGTCAAAATAGTCCGGCGTGAGAAAACGATAAATGCCGTAAGCAATGGCAGCAATAGCCGCAATAGCGCCGATCACTGCAAGGATTCTTAAGACATAGTTCTTTCTTTCCTCAGCTCTTACCTCTTCAATCAGTCCCTGTAACATATCTCCTATCATTTGTAGTGTTCCTCCCAATGCTTTATAAAAACAATACGGCTAGTTTTTGCTGCTATCAATAATATAACACTAACACCCGCTCATTTCCACCGTTTCCGTACCGTTCACACAAGTTTCAGAATCCTGACTGTATACAGGAGGCTTCGCTCAGCACTTCACGAGCTTTGCAAAGGCAGCCAGCATGACCTTCTGTCCGTAATCGTCAAATACAACCGTCACCTTGTAATCCTTGGGTCCCTCTTCGATCGCTTTTACAGTACCCTCTCCATATTTTACATGGCGGACCCTGTCGCCTTCCCTGTAGTCAGGCTTTGAAGCCTTAGAAGGCATCCCTTTCTGCAGGGAAGAGAGGCCGCTCCCCGAACTGGACATCTTAGCTATGTACGGCTTCTTGGATTCATCTGTGGACGGTTTCCTGTATACCGCCTTCAGTCTCGGACGTGAGCTCCTCGTGCCTGCATTAGAGCTGCTCCGATCCGCTTCTCCGTACTGACTGCCGCCAAACGTCTTTTCTCCGTACTGACTGCCGCCAAACGGTCTGTCTCTGTAAAGGCTCCCGCCGAACGGCTCTTCCCGGAACGGATCATCTCGGAACGGATTTCTCGAAGACGCCCCCGCCCCGAATGGGCTTAAGGACTCCGGCTCGTCGATCAGTTCCTCAGGGATCTCTGCCAAAAACCTGCTGGCGGGATTATAATGCACTTCGCCTCGCAGCATGCGCGTTCTGCAATATGTCAGCGTGAGATCGTCCTTGGCCCTCGTGATCCCGACATAAGCCAGTCGCCTCTCCTCTTCCTCTGCCTCATCGTCGATACTGTTGAGCGCCATGGAACTGGGAAAAACACCGTCCTCCATGCCGGTGAGATAGACATGAGGAAACTCAAGTCCCTTGGCACTGTGAAGGGTCATTAGAAGTACTCTGTCCTTATTGTCCCCCGTCTCATCGATCGCTGACACCAGCGCGACCTCTTCCAAAAAGCCGGAAAGTGTAGGTTCCTCGGCATTTTCCTCATAGTCTGTGACCTTGCTCACCAGTTCATCTACGTTGGAAATCCTGTCCTCGCTGTCCTCGTCGTCCGAGTCCCTCAGATAGGCGTCATATTCCGTCTTTTCAATGATACGGCGCAGGAGTTCCGAGAGTCTGTTCTCTTCGGCAAATTCCCGCAGTTCCCTGATAAGGCTGACAAAACTCTCTATTTTGCCGACGCTCCTTCCGATGGAAGTGATGTTCCTGCATCTCTCCATTGCCTCGAAGAATGTGATATCCCGGCTCACAGCGTAATCGGCGATCCTTGTAATGGTCGTCTGTCCGATCCCACGCCTGGGAACATTGAGAATACGGCGCACTGCGATCTCGTCCTGCCCGTTCTCCACAGTTTTTAAATAAGCGATCATATCGCGGATCTCTCTGCGGTCGTAGAAATTAGTACCGCCGACTACGTTGTAGGGAACAGAAGCGAGAACGAACCGCTCCTCAAGCGCTCTTGCCTGCGCGTTGGTCCTGTACAGAACCGCGAAATCACCGTAATGCAGGTCTCTTTCTCTTCTGCACTTTTCTTCGATATCCTCAGCAACGAATGCCGCCTCATCCCTTGCGGTGTCAAATACGCGCACATGGATCTTTTCTCCCGCGCCTCTGTCCGTCCACAGGGATTTATCTTTTCGTCCGTTGTTGTTGCTGATCACTGCGTTTGCGGCGTCAAGCACATTCTGAGTGGATCTGTAGTTCTGTTCGAGTTTGACTACCAGGGCGTCGGGATAGACCTTTTCAAAATCCAGAATGTTGCGGATATTGGCACCCCGGAACCGGTAGATGGACTGATCGTCGTCGCCGACGACGCAGAGATTTCTGTATTTTCCGGCAAGAAGCCTTACCAGTTCAAACTGCGCGTTATTGGTATCCTGGTATTCGTCCACCATAATGTAGCGGAAACGATTCTGATAGATCTCCAGGACTTCATCGTGGGAGTGAAACAATTCGACGGTCAGCATCAGAAGATCGTCAAAATCCACGGCGTTATTCTTACGGAGCCTCTTCTGGTATTCATCGTACGCATCCGCGATCCTCTTGCTGCGGAAGCTCACGCCGATATTCTCCTCTCTGTACTGAAGAGGCGTGATCAGTTCATTTTTTGCCGAGGAGATCTCCGAAAGTATCTCCCTGTCCCTGAGTTCTTTGGTATCGATCTTAAGATACTTGCAGACATCCTTCATCAGAGTCTTCTGGTCGTCGGTGTCGTAGATCGTAAAAGAGGACTCATATCCCAAAAGATCGATGTGACGGCGCAGGATCCTGACGCAGGTGGAGTGGAAGGTCGCCGCCCAAATGTCGGCGC
>CACZXG010000123.1 GCA_902785055.1 uncultured Lachnospiraceae bacterium | reverse complement strand
TTCCAGATCTCGCCCTTGGGGCCTCGCCCGTATGAGGGAGGATCCATAATGATCGCGTCATAGGTATTACCCCTGCGGATCTCGCGCTCCACAAATTTGCCGCAGTCGTCTACCAGCCAGCGGATCGGTGCGTCCGAGAGTCCTGAGATCGACGCGTTTTCTTTCGCCCAGGTTACCATACCTTTCGCTGCGTCTACATGAGTGACGCTGGCGCCGGCTTTGGCTGCCGCGACTGTCGCGCCGCCGGTGTAGGCGAAGAGGTTCAATACTTTGACCTTGCGCCCCGAGGACACGGCGTTCTGAATGATTCCGCTGAACCAGTCCCAGTTGACGGCCTGTTCCGGGAACAGACCGGTGTGTTTGAAGTTAAAAGGTTTGAGACGGAAGGAGAGATCCCTGTAGTGGATCGTCCACTCTTCAGGCAGGTCCCTGAATTCCCACTCGCCGCCGCCTTTGTGACTGCGGTGGTAATGGCCGTTGGGACTTCTCCATTCTCTTCCGCGGGGGGTCTTCCAGATCACCTGCGGGTCCGGACGGATCAGTTTGTAGCCGCCCCAGAGCTCGAGTTTCTCTCCGTCAGAAGTATCCAGTACCTGATAGTCTTTCCAGGAATCTGCAATCCACATAATTATTTCTGCTCCTCAAATGTATCGCCTATTCAGCGCGATCTATAGTAAAATGGTTCTCAACAAAGATACACTGAAAACAGGGAAAACGCAAGCAGAGCAGATGAAGGTGTACTATGCCCAAGAAAAATACAAGAAATACCAAAGGAAAGATCATCTCAGCGGCGTGGAAACTCTTCTATGAGAATGGCTATGACGCAACGACCATTGAGGACATCATTTTTGCCTCGGGCACTTCGAGGGGTTCCTTCTATCACTATTTTGAAGGGAAAGATGCCCTGCTGGGCACTCTTGCCTACGTCTTCGACGAAAAATACGAGGAACTAAGGAAGACCCTGGACCCGGACTGGAACGCGGCGGACAAACTGGCTTTCTTAAACCATGAGCTGTTCGTGATGATCGAGGACAGCATTTCAAGAGACCTGCTGTCGGGCCTACTGTCCACACAGCTGCAGGCCCAGGGCGAGAAGCATCTGCTGGACCGCAACAGGACATATTTCCGCATATTGCGCGAGATCATTACGGAAGGGCAGAAGAGAGGAGAGATCCGAAGCGACTGCACTGCCAGCGAAGTCATCAAGGCCTACGCGATGTGGGAGAGGGCGCTTATGTACGACTGGTGCCTCTGCGGGGGAGAGTATTCCCTTGTCGCTTACGCGGACAAAATGACGCCGATGTTCCTGGAAAGCTTCCGCCTGAAGGAGCCATGAAGCAGGTATTAGCAAAACATCTTAATATGATCTTCTAATATGTACAGTCAAAATATACCATAAATAAAGCGATTACAGAGATTATTACAGAACGGTGTATAGAATGTGTTCTATACACCGTTCTGTATTTTATTCTGTTATATAATGTGCTATAATCCGTAATTGATCGGTCAGGACCATGGGAATGGCCGGATCAAAATAGAAAAAGCGCCGAGTGGGCGCAGGGGAAATGGAGAACTGTTATGACATCAGCACAAATCTTGATCATTGTAACTATTATCTTGTACATGGCGGGAATGCTCGGCATCGGTATTCTGTTCAACAGAAAAGGTGCGACGAACACATCGGACGGCTTCTATATCGGCGGCCGCTCCCTGGGACCCGTAGTCACGGCTATGAGCGCCGAGGCATCGGACATGAGCAGTTACCTTCTGATGGGGCTTCCCGGACTTGCCTACATCGCCGGACTTGCGGAAGTTACCTGGACGGCAGTGGGACTGTCGATCGGCACATACTTGAACTTCCTTCTTGTGGCGAGACTTCTTCGCAGATACTCCGAGAGAGTCGGTGCTTTTACGATCCCGGATTTCTTTTCCAGGAGATATAAAGATGAAAAGCACATACTGTCCTGTATTGCGGCAGTTACCATTCTTATATTCTTTATTCCTTATACGGCATCCGGCTTCAAGGCAGTCGGAACCATGTTCAACAGCCTTTTCGGCTTCGACTATCACGCAGCGATGATCGTCGGCGCACTGATCATTATTACTTACACGACCATGGGCGGATTCCTGGCCGTGTCCACAACTGACCTTGTCCAGAGTATTTTCATGACGATCGCTCTGGTCATCATCGTCTTCTTCGGAATTGATAAAGCGGGCGGAATGGGCGCAGTCATGAGCAATGCGCGTGCGCTTCCCGGCTATCTCAACGTCACTCAGGGTTACAACGCGGCTTCCGGTACAGCCGGATCTTTCGGATTCTTCAGTATTGTTTCTACTCTGGCCTGGGGCCTTGGATATTTTGGCATGCCTCATATCCTTCTGAGATTCATGGGAATCAGAAATGAGGAAGAGCTGGTGCTGTCCCGTCGGATCGCCTTTGTATGGGTTGTGCTTTCCATGGGCATCGCGGTCTTCATCGGCGTGATCGGCTACAGCGTATCCGTCGCCGGCGGAATTCCGATGCTCACTACCAGCTCCGATTCCGAGACAGTTATCATCCAGTTAGCCAACCTGATGAGCCAGCGCGGATTTATCTTCGCGCTGTTTGCCGGAATTATCCTCTCGGGAATCCTTGCAGCTACAATGTCCACTGCTGACTCCCAGCTCCTCGCGGCAGCTTCCAGCGTATCCCAGGACCTGGTTCAGGAATTTATGGGCATTAAGCTTACCACTCGCCAGCAGATGAGGGCGGCGAGATTTACCGTCATCGGAATAGCATGTATCGCTGTGATCCTTGCATGGAATCCCAACAGCTCTGTATTCCGCGTAGTATCCTTCGCGTGGGCAGGCTTCGGCGCAGCTTTCGGACCGCAGATGCTCCTGGCACTGTTCTGGAGACGCTCCAACAGGCAGGGCGCGATCGCAGGCATGGTCGCAGGCGCAGCAATGATCTTTATCTGGAAGTTCCTGATCGCTCCCATCGGCGGATGGTTCGCGATCTATGAGCTGCTTCCCGCATTCCTGATCAGCCTTGCAGCCAACGTCATCGTTAGCAACATGACTCCTGCGGCTCCCAAGGCAGTCCTGGATGTGTATGATGAGGTGCACAGGAAGTAATAACGGGGAAGATGTTATTAAGAAATATAAAGAAGAGATGGCGCGATGGCGCCATCTCTTCTTTATATTATCGAGGTTCTTCCCTGTGCGTGAAAAATCTGAGTAAATAGCATGGGGGATCAACTCGGGTGTGCCTCATGCTCATTTTCGGTACACAAGCCTTTTTACCTATATAATCGTCCCTGCAAGGCAGCATTGATTGATAAGTTCTCGGATGCTGAACCGATTTTTTGGCATTTTTCGGTACAGAAGCATTGATAGCAATAGTTTACGTCCATGGAAATTTGTGATTTCTGGGTTTTCTCTGACAGCTTCTCTGCAATCCGGCACTTTGATGGACGAGGATTTGTTCAAATCAAGCTTCTGTACCTAATCTTTTGCCGTCTACCCTACAGATTAAGCGCAGCTTTCTTCTTTTCAGGCCTTTCATGGACGACAATTTCCTAAATACATCCTTCCATACCTAAACTCTTTTCTTCATGCGACAAGACAAATTCTCTCTGGCAATCCGCTGCAGATCGAGCATCTCAATAGTTTCGGAATTAATATGATATTCACCTCACGGCCGGGGATAACCTGAGTGAAGACAGGGTATATCATGACTCACCCGAGCTATCCCACCGCCCCCTGTTGAAATATTTGCAAAAACCCTGTAAAATAGAAATGTTCGACACGACAATTCACAAACTGCAGAATCGTGAAATTTACCAAAATTGTTTGTAGATAAATACAAAAATAATTCTTGCAATTTAGAATTACCTCGTGTATGATAAGAAAGCTGTGACATGATAGCTGTGAAGCGTGAGGTTGCCGCTGTGAATACGGCGGGTTTTCCGTGGAGCGAATGTCTGGGGCGCCCTGATTGGCACGGGGCCGACCCGAAAACTGACGACAAGTCACTGTACCGATTGACAGTCTGCCCAGTAGCAGAAACGACGTGCGAGAACCTGTTCTCGAGGGATTCCTTGAGTAGTAACACACAGGACACGCACGGGAGTGTGTACAGTCACCGCTTGTCGTACTTCATTAAAAAGTGCGAATAAGGAGGCGACTTTTTTTATGGCAAATCAGATTATGAGAATTACCCTGAAGGCATATGATCACAAGCTCGTGGACGCATCCGCGAAGAAGATCATCGAGACAGTCAAGAAGACCGGCTCTCAGGTCAGCGGCCCCGTTCCGCTGCCTACAAAGAAGGAGGTTGTTACCATCCTTCGTGCTGTTCATAAGTATAAGGACAGCCGTGAGCAGTTCGAGCAGAGAACTCACAAGAGACTGATCGACATCATCACACCTACTCAGAAGACGGTCGACGCTCTCCAGAGACTGGAGATGCCCGCAGGCGTAGCGATCGACATCAAGATGAAGGCTAGGTAAGAAGTACTTAATAAATAAGTACGTCAAACAACACAAGATAACAGATGCATACTCCATAATGCATTTGTAAATAAAACCTCTACTAGTATGACATCCCTTTTCGGGAGGAGAACGCGGAAGGCGCGATCCGGCGAAGGAAAAGGAGAGGCAGGCGGCGCGGTTAGCAGTCAGACAGCAGGCTGCGGACCGAGAGCAGGATCACGAGAGATCCGCTGAAAGGGCAGGATGCCAAGAGCCCGAAGGCAAGCGCTGATGTCCGCTGTAGATAAAACAAAATCTCCGATTTTGTTTTGAAGGTTTTGCAAGCAAAACCTTCGCCAGCCCCTATAAAGGAGCGACAGAGCGGAGAAAAAAGTTTGGCCGGTAATACCGGCGGAAAAGAGGTAAAAATGAAGAAAGCAATTATGGCTACCAAGATCGGCATGACCCAGATCTTCAGGGAAGACGGAACGCTCGTCCCTGTAACAGTTCTTGAGGCAGGCCCCTGTGTCGTAACACAGGTCAAGACCATCGAGAACGATGGTTATGAAGCAGTTCAGGTTGGCTTCGGTGAGGCAAAGGAGAGAATCACCACAGTCGACAAGAAGGGCAAGAAGGAAATTGCTCATCGCCACGGCGTTGGCAAGGCTATGAAGGGCCACTTCGATAAGGCCGGCACACCGGTCAAAAAGCACGTTCAGGAATTTAAATTTGAGAACGCTGCTGAGTACAAACTCGGCGACGAGATCAAGGCTGACATCTTCGCTGAAGGCGACAAGATCGACGCTACTGCAGTTACAAAGGGTAAAGGTTTCCAGGGTGCGATCAAGAGACTGGGACAGCACAGAGGACCTATGGGCCACGGCTCCAAGTTCCACCGCCACCAGGGCTCCAACGGATCTTCTTCTGATCCGAGCAGAGTATTCAAGGGCAAGGGAATGCCCGGCCACATGGGCAGCGTCCAGGTGACGATCCAGAACCTTGAAGTAGTGAGAGTGGATGCAGACAAGAATCTGATTCTGGTCAAAGGCGCGATTCCGGGACCTAAGAAGGGCCTTGTGACTCTCAAAGAGACCACCAGAGCCTGAGCAGTGCCTGGATGAGAAAGGAGGACCATTCAGATGGCAAACGTATCTGTTTATAATATGCAAGGACAGGAAGTCGGCAATATCGACTTAAATGATGCGGTCTTCGGTGTAAAGGTGAACGAGAACCTGCTTCACATGGCGGTAGTTCAGCAGCTGGCTAACAACCGCCAGGGCACACAGAAGGCTAAGACACGCGCTGAAGTTTCCGGCGGCGGAAGAAAGCCCTGGAGACAGAAGGGCACAGGCCACGCAAGACAGGGTTCCACGAGAGCTCCTCAGTGGACACACGGCGGCGTAGTATTCGCTCCCGTTCCGCGTGACTACTCCTTCAAGATGAACAAGAAGGAAAAACAGGCAGCAGTCAGAAGCGCTCTGACTGACCGCGTACAGCAGAACAAGGTCATCGTTCTCGATCAGCTTTCCATGAGCGAGTACAAGACCAAAGAGTTCGTCAAGGTCATGGAAAACCTTAAGGCAGCCGGCAAGACTCTTGTAGTTATGGCTGACAAGGATGAGCACGTGATCAAGTCCGCAGGCAACGTTCCTGCAGTGAAGACCACACTTACATCCCAGATCAACGTATATGATCTGATGAACGCACAGACCGTGATCCTTACCAAGGACGCAGTCGACGCATAATGGCAACACTGGAATATTATGATATTATTCTGAAGCCCATCCAGACCGAGAAAGCGCTGCAGGACATCGCAGAGAAGAGATATGCTTTCTACGTTCATCCGGAAGCAAATAAGTTTCAGATCAAGACTGCAGTAGAGAGAATGTTCGAGGGCACAAAGGTTGCACGCGTCAACACCATGAACTGCAGACCTAAGAAAAAGAGAAGAGGCATGGTTTACGGCCAGACTGCGAAGCGCAAAAAGGCTTATGTCACTCTTACAGCTGACAGCAAAGAGATCAACCTCTTCACAGGACTTTGATAAACGATAGCGGTGCGAAATTTTGCTGGTCAAAATGAAAAGCATGAAAAGGAGAACTAATCATGGGAATTAAAAAGTATACCGCATATACCCCTTCACGCAGAAACATGACCGGGTCTGATTTTGCGGAGATCACAAAGAAGACTCCTGAGAAGTCACTTGTGTTCTCCCTCAAGAAGAACGCGGGACGCAATAACCAGGGTAAGATCACCGTGAGACATCACGGCGGCGGAAGCAGAAGAAAATACAGAATCATCGATTTCAAGAGACGC
>CACZXG010000122.1 GCA_902785055.1 uncultured Lachnospiraceae bacterium | reverse complement strand
TTACGGCCTCGGTCCATTCCTTCCATTCAGTGAATGACTTGCAGCCGATATTCGTATCTATGATGTACTGCTTCTTATCTCCGCGCTCACACCCCGGCATCCTGGACAGCCTCGAAGGGTTCCTGTTCTGCGTGTCGATCACCATGCCGTTCTTTTTGCAGATGTCATACAGGTAATTAACACGCTCCTGGTATTCCTTCTTATCGTCGGCCTCGATCCTCACAATCGCGTGCACCGACTTGCCGCCGGAAGAAAGCAGCACTGCCACGGGAAGGTTCAGCTGGCGGATCAGTCCGTTCTGGGCTTCGAGGTCCATGTTGTCAGACTCCACAAGCGCGTACCGGAAGTCCGTCACATTCTCATTGTTGACGCCGTTACCGTCGAGCGGGTTGAAGCGGATCCACGCGCCGCCCTTGTGGTCATAGCTCCCAATCACTTCCTCGATCGAGCTTGTCTTGAGCTGATTCACTACATCGCCGACCTTCTTGGTGTATATGCCCTTGTTGGCCGGTACCAGCTTGACCTGTCCGTCTTTGTTCGCCTTGCCGAATGATTCCGTCACGAAACCGAAGATCTCTTCCGGCTGGAACAGTGTTTCGAGGTACCGTGTCAGCTCTTTCTCAGGCTGCCATTGTTCCGGCTCCTCGAACTCCCTGCTCTCGGCCCAGCCTTCGCCGATGATGGAGCCTTCGTACTCGATCGAATCATCCAGGGACAGGATCCTGCCGACTTCATGTTTCGGAGCCCATCCGTGCTCCACAGCCAGGTGATAGATCGTCCCGCCGGTCACGCCTTCGTCACGCTTAAAGGTCCGCCACTTCTTGTAGCACTCGCCCTCATGGAATCGTCCGAAGTCACGCCTCGACCAGTCTTCCCAGACTGAGCAGGGGAAGCCCTCGTACTTGAGGGCCATTCCCACCTCTGCCCATGTCTGGTAGTCAAGGATCGAAGGATCGATATGATCAAGCAATTCTCTTAAATCGGTTTTGTTTTCCATTTACCACCACCCCGAGGCTTTCGGCTGATCAGCCGGAGGCCTGTATGCTTTAGGGTTAATATCTCTCGGCGTCTTCCATCCATTGCCGGCGATCCTGTCGATCAGATTCCTTGCCTGTTCAAATGACCATGTACCGACATTCTGGAAGCCGCGCATTTCCAATTGCTTTATCTGTTTCGGAGTAGCAAGGCCCTTCGCTTTGCGCTCTGACAGCTTATCGAGGAGCATGTTTGCTTCTCCCTGGCTCTTGACATTGTCTGACCTGATGCCCAGCTTCTCGAGACGATCACGCTGGTCCTGAGACGGATCCTGAGCAGCCCATCCGAATGGCGGGACATAATCCACCAGATCTCTAGCGTTAATGCTCATGGCATACTGCAGAGGATCAACCAGGCGGCTCTTCTTCCTGCGCTGAGCGGCCAGCTGTGCGGCAAGTGCCTCTTCTCTCTCGATAGTGACATCATTGGAGGCCTTTTCTTCCGCCGCTTCGATGTCTACAGCTTCGCCGGGATTCTCTTCGAGGTTCTTTGTCATCTTCCGGGCGACCTCTTCATCCTCGCAGATCAGCGCCGCAGGATGGCATAATTCGTGTCTCTCAGTCATCCATAGGAAGTCGATCAGCAGCAGGTGCTCTTTCCCTGTAGCCGGAGAGAGACGTGTGCCTCTTCCGACCATCTGAGCATAGAGCGGTCTTGACTTTGTCGGCCTCAGGACGATGATGCAGTCCACAGCCGGGCAGTCATAACCCTCTGTCAGGAGCATGGAATTGCAGAGCACGTTGTATTTGCCGTCCTCGAAGTCCTGGAGGATCTGGGCGCGGTCCTCGCTGTTGCCATTGACCTCTCCCGCCACGAATCCGCGTTCGTTCAGGATCTTCATGAACTTCTGAGATGTGGCGATCAGCGGAAGGAACACGATCGTCTTCCGGTCCATGCAGTACTTGATCATCTCATCAGCGATCTGATACAGGTACGGGTCCAACGCTGTTCCGATCTCTCCTACCTTGAAGTCGCCGGCACTGACTCCGACGCTCCTGATGTCGATCTTAAGCGGCACTGTGAGTGCCTTGATCGGTACCAGGTAACCACTGCGGATCGCTTCCGGCATTGTGTATTCGAATGCCAGCGACTCGAAGTAGCTCCCGAGGTTCTTCATGTCGGCCCGATCAGGCGTCGCTGTGACGCCGAGGACCTTAGAATCACTGAAATACTGCAGAACGTTCTGATAGCTTGCACTGATGCAGTGATGGGCTTCGTCGATGATGATCACATCGAAGTAGTCCTTAGGGAACTGCTTCAGGCGCTTCTCGCTCATGAGTGTCTGGACTGATCCGACTACCACCCGGTACCATTCTCCGAGGCATGACCGCTCCGCCTTCTCTACTGATGACCGCAGGCCGGTAGCCTTGAAGATCTTGTCTGCCGCCTGGTCGAGGAGCTCCCCGCGGTGTGCCATGATCAGCACGCGGTATCCGCGGCGCACGCACTCCTCGACGATCTTAGCGAATACAATAGTCTTTCCGGTGCCGGTAGGCATGACGACAAGAGTCTTCTTCCTGCCGTCATCCCACTCTGTGAACACATGCTCAAAGGCCTCTTCCTGATAGGGCCTCAGCTTCATCATCAGAATCCGCCTCCCCACTTATTGGCTGCGGGCTTCTTCTCAAGGTAACGGATGTTTGTATACGTGGTCTCAGCCTTTGCGCCCTTCCCCTTGGTCTTGACGATCTTGACCCTGCAGGCCATGCCGGGAAGCTCGTTCAATGCCCTTCCGAGATTCGGCAGCGGCTCTCCCTTCTTCTTCTGTCCGGTGCTGAGAAACAGCTGTGAGAGCTTCCACTCAAAATCAGAATTAAGCACGAAGTCGTCACGGAGCTGTGCGTCCGATCCGTCCGGCATCTGAAGGTTTACGAATACAGTCCTTATGGGATTCCCGTTATACTGTCCGTCCCAGGAGCACAGTCCTGCTTCTACATGGTCGATGCGTGCATCATATTCGCCTTCAGGCACATCTACGAACTGGCTCTCCTGATTGATGCTGTCATTGAGGTCTAATACGTTTCCCATATCTGTCTCCTTTACTTATTTGAATTCAAGTTCCTGTTTCTGTCTCATGTCCATGATGGCTGCTTTGAGCTGAGGCCAGTAACCGACAGCCCATCCTTCCACGAAGTCCTGCGGATAATCTGCTACGCGCATTCCTGCGGGTACATATCCCTTAGAGACAGCGATCTGCTGGACTTCCCATTCATCGATCTGTGATTCGATCATGAGGTCTCTCAGCTTCTTATTGATGCGCGGATCGGGCTCTGTGTACTCTGTCGGAAGGTTCTTGATGTCTTCCGGCTTTGTCACCGGCTGAGGCTGATGTGCATCATACTCGGCCCTGCTGATCTGCTCAGCTCCCAGAAGCTCTCCGGGAACGACAGATCCTGACTTGATGTGGAAGACCTCTTCTCCCTTCTTTAAGTAGAGATCTTTTTCTGCTACAAATCCCTGTAAAGCTTCGCTTGTCTTTTCCTTAGGCGCCGGATCCGCGGGTGCACTCTTTTTTGGTGCGGGAGCGGGCTTTGAGTCAGGCTTCTGAAACTGCTTTACATCCTCAGGTTTCCGGGCCTGTCCATCGAACAGCGGCGCGATCGAAGCGTACTCAAGCGGCATCTCTTCCGGCATTCCGAAGCGGTTCTTCGCATCCCAGAAGGGAGTATGCGATGTGTGGATCGTCCTGCGGCCGCCCTGTGCCTTGTTCTTGCCCTTCAGCTGGCCCTGTCCGTCTACGTTCACGATGTTCACCTGGTAATTAAGGAAGAGCACCACGTCGGCCCATTCCTTGATCATGGGTGCCACCTTCTTTGACGTCTTCATTTCCCAGTGATCGTAAGCTCCGAGTTCTTCCGGGAGCTCGACTTTTCTGAGCGATGCGTGCGCTGTGATCACAACGTTCACGCCCTTATTGACGACTTCCGTCAGCTTGTTCAGCAGTCTCCCGAACTCTTCCGCACTGTACTGGTATCCCTTGCCGTATCCCGGTGTCTCAATGCTTGCCCATCCGTTCTTCCGGCACAGCTCATTGATCTCAAGCTGCTCTGCCCAGTCTGCCGTATCAATGACCAGCGTCTTGCAGACCGCAGGGTTGCTGATAACGTACTGCACCTGATCCAGGAGCATCTGCCACGATGTCGGAGCCTCAAAGCGCTTGACATCCATGTGAGTAGTGGAGCCTTCAGTATCAATGAAGAGCGGATCAGGGCACTGGCTTGCCAGTGTGCTCTTACCGATTCCTTCGGCTCCGTAGATCACGATCCGCTTCGCCGCCGGAAGTTTTCCTGTAATGATGTTCATTTATACCTCCTTAAAATCCTGTTCCTGACCATCCGGTTGCTACCGGAGCAGGTTCTTCTTCCTTTGCAAAGACACCGTTCTGGCCTTCGACGTAGCCGTCAGTGATCACAATGCTGCATTCGTCTCCCGTGCTTACCCTGGTAGCGATTGCCTGCAGTCCTTCCTGCTCGAGCCATGCGCCGAACTCTTTAAGGGTGTCGATATCCATTGCTTCCAGCTTGTCCAGGAGTACAAAGCCGCACTTCGGGTTGAGCTTCCGGACGATCGATGTACTGACAATCATCTGCTCAGCGCTCGACATGTTGTCCCACTGCTGACCGTTGTAGACAAGCTCGCCGTCTTTTACTGACAGCCCAGGAAGCGGGAGATCCGCACTGTCGAGCAGACTTGTCTTCTGCATCCTGACATCCTCGAGAGCATTGGTCAGCTCCGTGTACTGGTCCCTGTACTGTTTCGCATCCTCTTCGGCCTTGGCCTTGTCCAGGTTTGCGCGGACTTTGCGGTTGATCAGTTCAATATTCTCGATCGAGCGCTCCAACTCCTCAGTGGACTCCATCTTCATCTCTGCCGGAGTTTTCTCTGCAGCCCTGCGCTTTTCCTCCAGAGTCTCATGCTCTTTTTTGAGGTCTCTGAGAGTGCGCTCATATGCCTCGATTGAGTTTTTATTCTTTTCGAGATCCTCAAGAATCTTGTCATATTCGCGAGCCCACTGCTGTCTCTGGCCATTCCTTGCCAGAATCTCCTGCTGTTCTCTGATCAGCTCCGAAGCACTTACCGGCTCTTCCGGAGCGTCCGGATAATAAGGCTGCTCTTTGGCGTACTTCTCTTTCTGGTCAGCGGTCCTGCCTACATAGAGCCGTTCCTGGTAAAGCTGCTTCTCCTTCTGCTCCAGCTCTGCCAGCTGAGGACCGACGCCGATGATCTGCAGGAGGGTGTTCGCCTTCTCTTTGCCGGTGGCTTCCATGAACTTCGGAAGGTTGATAGCGAGTTCTTCTACAAAGCTGTCGAGGAGCTGCTGCCCGCCCTTCTGGCCTTCCGGATCAGTGACCTTGAGGTCGCTGTTCTTACCCTTGCGCTCAACCACAAGGCCGTTGTCCATGATGATCTTGAGGCGCGGAGGAATGGTGCTGTCAGCATTCACTGCCTGTGAAGGCTTGTATTTATTGCCGCCAAGGGCCCATGCGATTGCATCCAGGACGGATGACTTCCCCTGCCGGTTCTTCCCGCCGATGATCGTGAGTCCATCCTTGCTGGGCTCGATCATGACGGCGTGGATCCGTTTTACGTTCTCTATCTCAAGCCTGTTAATCTTCATCCGTAGCCTCCTCATTCTCCTTACGATGGTCTTCCATCCTGCTTACTTCCGGCAGAAGTTCGTCGAAAGTCTTGATGAAGCCGATCATTGTTTCAAAAGGGACCCCAGCAATATCTGCAAGCTTCTTGACGGTAAAATATGCATAGATCGGTGCGGTGATATTTGCTCCGCGATACTCGAACTCCATATTTATTCCTTCGGATCCGTCAGAAGGATGCCTGATCAGCTGAAGGCTTTCTTCTTTTTGACTCTTTCTGATCCCATCAAGAAGTCCGGCGACAGCGCCCTTTGCGAGATCTCTTGATGTTTCAATGCTTTCTTCTTTTTCAAATCTTTTCTTTAAACTATCGAAAATACTCATGCTTTCCTTTCCGTGATATAATTCACTTGAGATATATTTACTCTGGCCCCTGTGGGAGTTGCCGCTCCCTGTGGGGCTGTTTTATTTGTCTTTTCCCATTGCAATCACTCCGGCCGCCAGAACCGTAACGGCAAGTGCGATCACAAAGATCACGCACGCTCTCCAATCGTCAAAGCACAAAAGCCAGCTGAATAAAAAGATCACCCCTGCTGCTTTCTGCATCTCTTGTCCCTCCTCTCTTTAAGCTCCCCGCTGTTGATCAGCATGTGGATCTTTTTGTACACGTTGGACCTTGACCGGCCGATCGCCTTTCCGATCTCGATGTAAGAAGCGCCGCCGTTGTACATTTCGATCAGCTGCTTTTCCTTATCCTGGCTGAGATTCAGGTCGACCTTGCGTGTCTTGAGCCTGCCTTCTTTGCGTGCCTTGACAATGACCATTGACGCTGCATGTGTCGAACAGTGCATCTTTTCGCCGATCTCTGAGAATTGCAGTCCGGAGTCGTACAGATCAATCACCTTCTGGATCTTTTCGTCTGTCCACTTCTGGCGCTTCTGTATGTATGCCGTTCTGTCCAGCCTCTTTTTCTTCTGCTCGGCCGGCTTCTTTTTCGGTACCTGTATCGGTCTCGGGTGGTACTGGCACGGGAGCTCTACAACCCTCATGTGCTTGCTGTTGTTGTAAATCACCGGTTTCTTGTACGCTGCCTTTGTTGGTGCCGGAGCGTCCGGCAGCACGATATTTTTGATTGATGCTTTCAATTTGTTTCCTTAGCTCCTCTTTAGATTTGAACTGATTGCAGAGGCCTCTCTGATCCCAGCACTCCCACTGGTGGATGCAATCGTCACAGGCGCTCATTTGGCTTCAACGCTGCATCCGTATTCTTCTGAGAGAATCTCCGAAAGCTCTGTTAGAAAAATAATGATGTTCATAACGCCCTCCGAATCAACTTTAAGTTGACTTAATCTCTAAAAAAAATAACCATTACAGTCTTCTTGTAGTATGCTGCGATCTTTACTTTCATGTCATCGCTCGGCATACGCTGCCCATTTTCCCACTGAGATACGGCCATAGGCGTCACTCCTAGAGCTTCAGCGACTTCTCCCTGAGTTCTGGACCCGCGTAATTTTTTAAGCCTCTCTCCAACAACTGTTCTGTCCGGCATCATCTCACCTCCTTCCCGGTCAACTTACAGTTCACTTGTATAGAATAAACGCGTAGTTTATAATTGTCAATAGAAAGTAAACATAAAGTTGATTTTATTAGAGAGGCAGAACAATGGAAAAATACAGTAATCGGGTCAGGGAATTAAGGCTTGCGAAATCGCTTAGCCAGGAACAGCTTGCTGAAAAGATCGGCCTGACAAAACAGGCAATATCCCAATATGAACGTGGAGAAAGAAATCCAAGCATGACTGTATTGGATGCCCTCTGTGATTTTTTCAATGTCAGTTCTGATTATCTGCTTGGAAAAGATAGTGTTACTTTGCGCTTCGTTGGGAAAGACGAAATAGATAAATTAGAATCGAAGTCATGCGTCAGGGTCCCTGTGCTCGGAAGAGTGGCAGCAGGCATTCCGATCGACGCGATTGAAGACGTATTAGATTGGGAAGAAATCCCCGAAATGATGGCGGCGACTGGCGAATTTTTCGGATTGAGGATTAAGGGTGATTCGATGCAGCCACGGATCGCTGAGGGCGATGTGGTCATCGTCAGGAGCCAGCCGGACGCCGAATCGGGAGATGTGGTGATCGTGCAAGTGAATGGTGATCATGCTACATGTAAAAGGATCATCAAGCATAACACCGGCATAAGCCTGGTCAGCTTCAACCCTGTATATCCGCCAATCGTCTACACAAATGAAGAGATTAAGTCCTTGCCCGTGACAATCGTCGGAAAAGTTGTCGAGAACAGGCAGAAATACTAGGAGACCATCATGAAACGCACAGCTATATATATGCGCGTATCAACTGAGCGCCAGATAGACGGACAATCTCTTGGTTTTCAGCGTCAGATCCTCACGGAATATATTGAGAAGCATCCCGATCTTGTCCTTGTCGGCGAATATATGGATGAAGGTGTCAGCGGCGCAAAATTCCAACAGCGTGACGAGCTTCAGCGGATGTTGTCAGATGTGGCAGCGGGGAAAATCGACCTCATATTGTTCACCAAACTCGACCGCTTCTTCCGGTCCGTTCGTCATCTTATGAACACGCTGGACACGCTTGAGCAGTGCGGCTGCGAATGGAAGGCGATCCAGGAGAACCATGACAACACGACCCCGGTCGGCAAACTGTCCATAACCATCATGGGGGCATTTGCCCAGATGGAGTCAGACATGGATTCCGTCAGAATTAAAGATGCATTCCATCATAAAAAGTCAAAACATGAATGGATTAATGGCCATGTTCCGTTCGGATACAAACTCGATGATAAGCACGCCGTCCCGGATCCAGACCGTGCGGAAGCTGCGCGTGATCTTTTTAGGCAGTATATCCGGCATAATAACATCCTCAAATTGACACGCGATAACGCGCACCTGGGCGCGCCGACTACCACGAGGGGCATGAAAAAACTGCTTCAGAACCGTGCTTATATTGGAGAGGCATACGGAATAGAAGGATACCGCGTACAGCTCGCACTGTCACGAAACGTCAAAAACAATACGACACGCGACTATATCTTTTCTGGTCTTGTACGATGCCCGAATTGCGGTCGTAGGATGTCCGGAGCGACGTATCCACGCCGGGAGTGGGCGAAGTATGTCTGCAACTATTCCCATATTGGGCAGTGCGATTACAGGCATACACATGGAGAGAAAAAGATAGAACGATTCCTGCTCGCATCATACGAGGATGATTTGAAGGCACGATACCTGAAGCTGAAGGAAGTCAAACAGATTGACCATTCCGCACAGATTAATGCCCTGTATCGGAAGATGGACAGGTTGAAAGAACTGTATGTAAATGAACTGATAGATATTGAAGAATATAAGCGTGATTTGGAAGCGTATCGAAGTGAGATAAAGACGTTCGAGCGTCCCGTAGAGGCTGATACAAGCGCAATAGAGAAGTTATTGAAGATGAATGTATTGGAGATCTACCACACGCTCTCAAACGCCCAGAAGCGCCGTCTGTGGGGAAGTGTAGTGCGGTCGATCACGCCAAAAGACGGCTCTTTTTTTATCGAATATCTCTAGTTATTAAAACGAACTTATCATCAGAGCGGTTCCGATTAATAACCATAAAAATAGCCCCGGAAGGATCTCTCCCTCCGGGGCTTATTAGTGAAAAACGTCTGCATGCAGTTGCG
>CACZXG010000121.1 GCA_902785055.1 uncultured Lachnospiraceae bacterium | reverse complement strand
CCCGAGCCTCATGAGAAGGCAAGGCATTTCCTTTGGAGATTCTGGAACAGGCTCCCCAAGGACGGCCATATCGCCATTTTCGACCGCACATGGTACGGGCGCGTCATGGTCGAGAGACTGGAAGGCTTCTGCAGCGAGAACGACTGGCAGCGCGCCTACAATGAAATAAACGAATTTGAGAAGGAACTCGCCGATTGGGGCGCGGTCGTGATCAAATTCTGGGTGCAGATTGACAGCGACACGCAGCTCAAGCGCTTCACCGAACGCCAGAACACTCCTGAGAAACAGTGGAAGATCACCGACGAAGACTGGCGCAACCGGGAGAAGTGGGCTGATTACGAAATGGCGGTCAACGAGATGCTGCAGAAGACCAACACAGCCTTCGCGCCGTGGTATATCCTGGAGTCCAATGACAAGAGATACGCGCGCATCAAAGCTTTGAAGATCGTGATCGAAGAGATCCGCAAAGCCTGTAAAAACAAAGACTGAGAACCTTGAATTCACATTCCGAACGCCCCGGCCTGCCTGGCCGGGGCGCTTTTTATGCAATAATTTTTTTTCCGGCGCCCTCAATGCACGCCAAATCTTTATATCATCTTTATATCTTTCTTAATACCCTTATCCCCCTTTTATGCCCTCCAATGTAGAATTTGAATCACAAAGAAAGGAGAACTGACATGCAGCTCACCAAGCACTTGAGAGTCTCCTCATTTCAGATCATTACAGGAAGCTTTCTGGGGATTATTCTTCTGGGCACGTTTCTGCTCATGCTTCCTGTTTCTTCCGCCGAAGGCATCATTACGCCGTTTGGAGACGCTCTGTTTACCTCAACATCAGCTGTCTGTGTGACCGGCCTGGTCGTACACGACACATTCCGCTATTGGTCGCTTTTTGGTCAATTCGTTATTTTGTTCCTGATCCAGATAGGCGGGTTAGGAACGATCACTCTTGCTGTCGTTGCCACAATGCTGGCAGGGCGCAAGGTGAGTCTTTTTCAGCGAAGCATAATGAAAGAGGCTGTGTCTGCCGATCAGTACGGCGGCATTGCCCGTTTCGCGCTATTTATTCTGAAGGGTACCCTGGCAGTGGAGTTTCTGGGAGTTATCTCTCTCTTCCCTGTTTTCTTCCGGAAATATTCACTGTCCAGGTGTATTCTATATTCCCTGTTTCATTCTATATCCGCTTTCTGCAATGCGGGCTTTGATCTCATGGGAGAAGAACAGCCGTTTTCTTCCCTGACAGGTTACGTCGGAAGCATTCCGGTAAACCTGATCATAATGTCTCTGATCATCCTGGGCGGCCTCGGTTTCCGGACCTGGGAAGACATCCGCAGGAACAAGTTCAGGCTCCACAAATATCGTCTGCAGACTAAGGTGATTCTTGTGACCACGCTGATCCTGATCTTCCTTCCTGCCATTGGTTTTTTCATCATTGAATACCCTGGTCTTCCCCTCAAGGAAAGGATCCTGGCCTCTCTTTTTCAATCGGTCACTACCAGAACGGCCGGATTCAATACCACTGACTACGCCGAGTTTACCGACAGCGGGAAGCTCCTGAGCATCATCCTCATGCTGATCGGCGGTTCGCCCGGTTCCACAGCGGGCGGCATGAAGACTACTACGATAACGGTCCTCATCCTCAATGCGCACGGAACTTTCCGCCACAGAGACGAGGCATCCGCTTTTTCACGCCGGATCAGCGATCAGACTGTCAAAATAGCGGCCACCATTTTTGCCCTCTATCTGGGCTTATTCACTATCAGTTCTATGATCATCAGCCTTGTTGAATCGCTTCCTCTTCTGACCTGTATGTTTGAGGCGGCGTCCGCTATAGGCACCGTGGGACTGACACTCGGCATAACATCTAAACTCGGCATGATCTCGAGAGGGGTCCTTATCTTTCTGATGTATTTTGGCAGAGTCGGAGGTCTGACTCTGATCTACGCAGCGGTGCCTTCCCGCAGGATGCGCAACCAAGGGCTGCCGCTCGAAAATATTGCTGTCGGCTGATATCACGGCGCAGGTCTGCGGTGCGGATGACAGCCCAGACCGGCCGCAATGATATGGAGGTGTTCTTAATATTATGAAGACAATACTTATTATAGGACTTGGCAGATTTGGAAGGCATTGCGCCAGAAAACTCAATGAGATGGGCCATCAGGTCATGGCTGTCGATGTCCGCGAAGACCGTGTGGACACTGTCCTTCCCTACGTGACAGATGGCCTCATAGGCAACAGCACGCGTGCAGATTTTATGAAGACTCTGGGCGTCCGCAATTATGATGTATGTATCGTCGCGATCGGTGACGATTTCCAGAGTTCCCTCGAGACGACCGCGCTCCTCAAAGATCTCGGCGCGCAGTACGTAGTTGCAAGAGCAGCGAGAGATGTACACGCCCGCTTTCTTGCAAGAAATGGCGCTGACGAAGTGATTTATCCGGAAAGACAGCTTGCCGAATGGACCGCAATACGTTATAGTTCAAACCATATTTTGGACTACACTCCTCTGGGAAAGGGGATCGCAGTCTATGAAATGTCAATTCCCGATAACTGGACCGGAAAGAGTCTGGCCTCACTGGACCTCAGGCGAAAGCATAAGATCAACGTATTTGCCATTAAACAGGGCGATCTTCTGATCACCGATATCAACCCCGATGCTCCTCTTCGTGGGAACCAGACCCTGATGGTCATTGGAACAAATAAGGACATCGATAAATGTTTCCAGTAAAATTCAATGACACAGATTATAAAGACACAGTTCAGAAAAGCTCAAAAGTGATAGCGCGCGGCACCCGGAGCGGCAGGAACCTGCTTCTCGATTTCCTCGTGTACAACGCCGTACTGGCCGTATGCACGTTCGTCGGCATGCTGTTCCGCTCGCTCGGCTTTTCTGACGCGACCATTATCTCCGTCTATATTTTGGGCGTATTGATCTCCGCTGTACTGATCACGAACTACATAAGCAACTTTGTCGTATCTTTCGAAGCTATGATCGTGTTCAACTTCTTCTTCACCGAGCCGCTGTTCACTCTTCATGCTTACGATGCGGAATATCCTGTCACCTTCGTTGTCATGCTGATCGTCTCCTATATTTCCTGTACGATCGCAGCGAGACTTAAGGCGATCGCTAAGAAATCTGACGCCACCTATGCGAGGACCAAGCTCTTGTTTGATACGGCAAGCCAGCTCCACAAGATGAGCGAATACAACGAAATCCTCTACACAACGGGCGCGCAGCTTACAAAGCTCATGAATAAGCAGGTCTTCCTGTACGACAGACAGAGGGGCGCTGAGACATGCCTGATCTTTTCTCCCGGGAAGTCCGCTCCCGATGTACTGTCCACCGACACCAAAAGTCTGCCCGCTGTAAGGTGGGTCTTCATGACCGGAAAACAGGCCGGCAGCGGAACTGACGATTATCCTTTCAATCCTATGCGTTTTCTTCCGGTCAGCAGTCATGACCGCGTATATGCCGTCGCCGGTTACGGCGCGGAGGATGATCCGGCCGACCAGACAGACCCGTTCGACCGCGATCTGATCGTCTCTATTCTCGGAGAGTGTTCTATGGCCCTGGAGAAGGAACGGATCCAGCGCGAAAAGGAAGAAGAAGTGCTTCGTCGCCGCAATGAAAAGCTCCGCGCAGATCTTCTGCGCTCCATCTCCCACGACCTGCGCACTCCGCTGACTTCCATATCCGGAAATGCCAGCAATCTCCTGTCATCGGGAGACAGCCTGAACGAGGCGACCCGCAAACAGCTCTATCTGGATATTTACGATGATTCCACATGGCTGATCAGTCTGGTGGAAAACCTGCTGGCTGTCAGCCGCATTGAGGACGGAAGTATGCAGCTTCACCGAAAACCGGAGCTGCTGGACGATATCGTCTCCGAATCGCTTCTCCATATTGACCGCAGGAGCAGCAATTATTCGATCATTTTCGAGCCTTCCCCGGAACCGATCGTCATCGATGCGGACGGAAGACTGATCGTACAGGTCCTCATCAACCTCATCAACAACGCGATCCAATACACCCCTCCGGGGACAACGATCCGGATCGGAAGCGAGAACATGAGGGACTGCGCAAAGGTCTATGTTGCCGACGACGGTCCCGGTATTCCGGACACAGAGAAAGACCGGATATTCACAATGTTTTACACCGGAGGCAGGAAAGTGACTGATTCAAAGCGCAGTCTCGGCCTGGGCCTCGCCCTCTGCCGCTCCATCATCCGCGCGCACGGGTGTGAGATCATGCTGGACGACAATACGCCTCACGGCTGCGTCTTTTCCTTTACACTGCCCATAAAGGAGGTGACACTGCATGAATAAGTTTATGGTGCTGGTCGTGGAAGATGACAAACTCATTCAGAATCTTATGTCCACGACCCTGAGTATCCACAATTATCGGTATTTGACCGCTTCCAATGCCTCCGACGCGCTCCTGCAGATCACTTCCCACAATCCGGATGTCATCTTTCTGGATCTTGGGCTGCCGGATATGGACGGCGTTGACCTGATCCGCAAGATCCGCACCTGGTCGGCGACGCCGATCATCGTCATCAGCGCCCGCAGTGAAGATACGGACAAGATAGAGGCCCTGGACGCGGGAGCAGACGACTACCTCACGAAGCCCTTCTCAGTGGATGAGCTGCTCGCAAGGCTGCGCGTCACCCAGAGGCGCCTGAACGCGTCACAGGGGAGCCTGCCCTCCCATATATTTGAAAACGGCGACCTCAAGGTGGATTTCGCCGCGGGAACAGCATATCTGAGCGGAGAAGAGCTGTCCCTGACTCCCATCGAATACAAACTGCTCTGTCTGTTTTGCAAGAACATCGGCAAAACATTGACCCACACTTACCTGACGGACGCGATCTGGGGAAACACATTTGACAGCGATCTCGCTTCCCTCAGAGTCTTTATGGCATCACTCAGAAAAAAAATTGAGAAAGACACCACACATCCTCAGTACATTCAGACCAGAATCGGTGTCGGATACAGAATGAACAGATTGTAACGTTTCGACAAGGAGGTATGCTATGCGTGACATGATACTGTTTGTTTTTTTCCTGCTTGACGCTTCATTCATCGGATATATGCTCTGGAAAGTCTGAAAAAGATAGCTTTTGTTCCAAAACTGTTATATTATAGAGAAATCGACGATTTTAGAAGGAGGCTTAAGTTTTGGAACAAAATCAACGCGGTTCATTCACAGGCAAACTGGGATTTGTCCTGTCCGCGGCCGGCGCGTCTGTCGGTCTCGGCAACATTTGGAGATTCCCTTACCTGGCGGCCAAGTACGGCGGCGGCGCATTTCTTCTTGTCTACATCATCCTTGCCCTTACTTTCGGCTACACGATGATCATCGCAGAGACGGCAATCGGGCGCTCTACGCAGAAGAGCCCTGTAAGCGCTTTCCGCTTTTACAGCAAATCACCTTTTGCCAAAACCGGCGGATGGCTCAACGCCATCGTGCCGATGCTGATCTGTCCCTACTACTCCGTGATCGGAGGCTGGGTCTGCAAGTATCTCTATGCATTCCTGACTACGGATATGGACACGATCACCTCAGACACTTTTTTCACTGATTTCATCACAAACGGCGGCTCCGCAGAGCTCTGGTTCTGCGTCTTCCTTGCTCTCACTCTCGCTATCATCTATATGGGTGTGGAAAACGGCATTGAGAGGGTCTCCAAGATCATGATGCCGATCCTTCTCGTTCTTGCTGTCGTGATCAGTGTGTACACCATCACGCGCCCCGGCGCTATGGATGGCGTCGCCTACCTGCTGATCCCCCATCCGGAGAACTTCTCCTGGATGACGGTCGTATCTGCCATGGGCCAGATGTTCTACTCTCTGTCCATCGCAATGGGTATCCTGATCACTTTCGGCTCATACATGAAGAAAGATGTAAGTATTGAAGACTCCACCCGCCAGGTCGAGTTCTTCGATACGGCGATCGCTATTTTGGCGGGCATGATGATCATTCCCGCGGTCTTCGCCTTCTCCGGCGGCGACCCGGAGCACCTCAAGGCAGGTCCTTCCCTCATGTTCGTGACAATGCCCAAGATCTTCGCGAGCATGGGCTTCGGACGTTTCATCGGCGTCCTGTTCTTCACATTGGTGCTGTTCGCAGCACTGACAAGCTCCATCGCACTCACAGAGAGCGCAGTATCCACCCTCGCGGACGAGTTTAAGTGGAGCCGTGTGAAGTGCACCACGATCATGGCCGTGATCATGATCGTCCTGGGAACTCTCTCCTGCCTCGGCTACGGCCCGCTCGCTTTCATCACAATCATCGGAATGCCCTTCCTGGATTTCTTTGATTTCCTTACCAATTCCGTGATGATGCCGATCGCGGCGCTGGCGATCTGCCTGCTCGTGACCAAATGCATGGGCCTTGAGAGGCTCGAACAGGAAGTCGAAGTCGACGGACATCCCTTCCGGCGCAAGAAGATCTTCCGGGTCATGATCCGGTACATCGCGCCGATCTTTGTCCTGATCATTCTGCTCAGTTCTATCGCGAA
>CACZXG010000120.1 GCA_902785055.1 uncultured Lachnospiraceae bacterium | reverse complement strand
GGAAAAAGGTAAAGAGCGGAGAGCTGTTCAGGACGACCTGTCCATTCTGCGGCCAGCAGATCGACGTGGTTTATCCCTGCCTTTATCATGAGATGGAAAACAAGGTTATGATCTACTATGCACCTGGGGCTCAGGCAATGAAAGACGCAGCGGCGGCTTTTGACGAGGGAGCGGAAGAGATTTCCGCAAAACGCGGATTTGACCCGGCGCAGAGAGGCTACAGAAACCGCGTGGTGGGCAGCCTTTATGACCTTCAGGAAAAAATTGCGATATTCGATACGGGACTTGATGACAGGATCGTTGAGATCTGCAAGGTCATGATCGGCAGTGAACTTCAACAGTCGCAGCCGGAAGCGGCGTTTGACGATCTTTTGTTCTATCAGGACAGCACCGGCAGCCGCCTTGCCCTTATGAGAAACGGGAATGCATTTGCATCCGTGTCACTTCCGGGAGATATCTATACTGCAGTAGGAGACCACTATAAGCCTTTGATCGACCGATACGGGGATGAGAAAGTGATCGATATGGAGTGGGTGATGAACAGTGTTAACAGGGCAGGAGAAAAATAGAAACTGCCTTCATTATATCAGGAGGAATAAAGAATGAAATTGAACAGGATCATTGTTACCGTAATGGCGGCTGTGATCGCGCTGGCGATGGCAGGCTGCGGCGGAGCGACCGGCGCAGCCACATCCGAGGGAGAAACGGCTGTCATGGCGTCAACAGAGGGCTTTACTGTGGAAGCGGGACCTATGACCACTGCCGCGGAGGCAATGACAGGACCTTCAGCGGAGACCGTCAATAACAGCAGTGTTTTGGAATTTGCGGGTGCATACTCCGAGGAGACCGGAAAAGGCTATTCTCTTCTGATCACGCCCACGGATAATGAAACCGGCGTATATGTGACAGTCGGTTATATGAACGAAGAGGAGCAGGTCTACTACATCTGGGATATCTTCGGCGAGGTTGAGAATAATGTGATCGCCTACAGCGGTGCAGTCTGCACTAAGATGATCCCCGATGATCAGGCGCAGACAGGTGTGCGTGAAGAGTTAGCATATAATGACGGCGAGGGGACAATGGAGATCTCCGAAGACGGAAAGATCACCTGGAAGGATGAGAGGGTCAATAACGGAGAGGAACTTGTCCTTGCATGGGATCAGGAACTGAACGATGAGCTGCAGGAGCAGGCCCAGACAGGGATGAACTGACCGGCAGCAGAAATTACTTTACCAAAGAGACTTCGCGCTTGTTGAAAAGAGGTGAATATGTGGATCAGAGATTTTTGGAACCGCGTATTGGCAAAATTCAGAAAAGAGGAGAACTCTTCCGTGCCGGTAATGGAACTGAAAGCTGAGGAAGCTCCGGAACCGGTTCCGGAAAGAAAGACTTCCGATGAGATGATCATAGAAATGGCGCAGTCGGCAGCGGAGCCGGAAGTAAAGTCGGGAGAGCCGAAAGCAGTGGCGGAGCCGGAAGTAAATCCGGAAGAGCCGAAAGCTGAGGCAGAGCCGGAAGTAAATCCGGAAGAGCCGAAAGCTGAGGCAGAGCCGGAAGTAAATCCGGATGAGCCAGAGGCTGAGGCAGAGCCGGAGACAGAGATGGAACAAGAGGCGGAGGAAGATGAAAGAGAATACTTCGAAGAATGTTAGAAACGCTCATTTACTGCTCGCCGCCTACTGGGGATACAGAGTGCTGACCGGAAAGAGCATCCCGAAGACGACTATTGAAGTGCTGCGGATGGAGAGATCATCCGCCCTGAAGCAGAAACGGGAAGCGGAACTTGCAGAACAGAACAATCTTCAGACCGAAGTTCCCGGGAAAAAAAGAAAAACGGCTTCTGCGGCACTGCACGGGATCGCGAAAAAACCGCTTTTTCGGAAGGCGGGAAAGAAGATCCTCAGGAACGCGCGGGTGATCTGATCCTGCGCGAAGTTTCCCGCCCATGCGGGCGGACTATGAAAAACGGAGATAAAGAATGAGTAAAGTGCGCAATTCAGATATAAGATCAGAACTCAGACCTTCTGCACAGCTGTTGAAGCTCACTTACACGGCCTCTACCGAGGCGGCTTTTGAGAAGTTTGATCGCCAGTGCATAAAAAAGCATCGCGGCAGATGGAAGAGCAGGAACACTGTGGCGGAAGAAAAAGCGATAGTTCGCAGTGACGGCAGCATTCTCAGGATCCTGGTAGTCAGATGCGAGGATGCGGAGGAAGAGAATGCGACAGGCCTTCTGTGGCTGCATGACGGCGGCTTTGCATATGGAGTCCCTGAACAGGAGAGCCTGCTCGTGGACATGTTCTGCGGTGACGGAAGCTGTGTAGCAGTCCTGCCGGATTATACGAAGTCCATTGAAGCTCCCTATCCCGCCGCCCTGGAGGACTGCTACAGAGTACTTCTGTGGATGAAGAACAACGCTGAGGAACTGGGGATCAACCCTGACCAGATCTTTGTGGGCGGCAGCGGTTCCGGCGGAGGCCTTACGGCTGCTCTATGCCTGCGCGCCAGGGATATGAGAGACGTACATATCGCGTTCCAGATGCCGATCTCCCCCATGCTTGATGACAGGATGGAGAGCGAATCGGCTAAGGAAAACAACGCTCCGGTGTGGGACAGCCGCAAGAACCGGGCCGCGTGGGATCTTTATCTCAGAGACATGACGGAAGAGATCCCGGTTTATGCGGCACCCGGCAGAGAGACAGATCTGAGCGGCATGCCCCCGGCCTGCAGCATTGTCGGGGACCTGGAGCCGGTAAAGGATGAGACGGTCCTGTATTTTGCCAGGATGAAAAAAGAAAACGTGCCGGTATCTCTCAGAGTATACCACGGCTGTTTCCACGCTTTTGAAGTTACGGCAGTCAACAGCAATGTCGCCATGAATGCCCAGAGATACCTTCTTGACAGTTTCAGATATGCCCAGAAGCGATATTTTGCCCACAATGAAGAAGATCCTGACGACGGATCCGATCAGTTTTTCGAGGAACCGGAGCCTTTAGAGATGCCGGAAACAGAAGAGGCATCGGAAACAGAAGAGGCGCCGGAAACAAAAGAGGCTCCGGAAGCGGAAGAGGCGGATGCCGACCTTGATCATGATACGGAAGCGGAAAAAGACCAGTGAGTTTGTGCTTGACACGTCAGACTTTTATGCTATAATTTCACTGTATGCGCGGTAGGGCATATAGAAAAACCCAATCAGTCAAGCTGAAGGGACTGAAGGGAGGGTAGAACGAATGTCAAGTGTAATCTTAAAAGAGAATGAGACTTTGGACAGCGCACTGCGCCGCTTTAAGAGAAGCTGCGCGAAAGCCGGTATCCAGCAGGAAATTCGTAAGAGAGAGCATTACGAAAAGCCTAGCGTAAAGCGCAAGAAAAAGTCCGAAGCAGCCAGAAAGAGAAAATATAACTGATTTGACGGCTGATCTGCAAGCAGAAAGTTCCCTGATCTCGAATCAGGGAACTTTTTTTGCAGGATGAAAAGTTTGAAACTGCTGTAAAAATGCTTTAAAAGGAATTTCGGTGAACTCATGACAGCACTGATCATAAAAATACTGGCAGTATTGATGGCGGTTATGATCATATCTATGATCATTGACAACCGGCGCTTTGTAGTCCGGACTTACAGACTGCGCTCATCCAGGATAAAAAAGCAGGTAAAACTGGTATTTATAGCCGATCTTCACGAAAATTCCTACGGAAACGACAATGAAAAGCTGGTAGAGAAGATCAAAGAGCTTGCTCCGGATGCGGTGATCGTCGGCGGAGATCTGATCGTGTACGGGCAAGTCGGCAAGCATTACAAAAAGTCTCTCGAAAGCGGACAAAATAACAGTGATCCGGGAACCGAATGGATGAGACGGAGCCTGTCGCTGATGAACCGGCTGACGCAGATCTGTCCGGTCTTCTTCGCGGAGGGAAACCATGAGCTGAGGCTTGAGTATTATGAGGAACTGAACGCTTATGATGACAAATTCCTTGAAGAGATGCAAAAGGCAGGGGTGCGTATGCTTCACGACAGCGCTGTTGATCCCTTACAGGACGGCGGTTCCGGGATCATGCTTCAGGGGCTTGAACTTCCGATGAAATACTACAAAAAATTCAGGAGGACCAGGCTTTCTGCAGAGGAACTGCGCGGTATGATCGGAGAACCTGACCAAAACGCGTATACAGTCCTTGTGTCTCATATCCCGGTATACTTTCCGGCTTATGCGGAATGGGGGTGCGACCTGTGTCTGTGCGGTCATGTCCACGGCGGCCTGATGCGTCTTCCCGTGATCGGCGGGGTGATGGGGACCAGGCCCAATCTTTTTCCCAGATACAGCTGCGGGCAGTATTTTTACAGCGCTCAGACCGGTGGGAAAAGACATCTCAGTTCTATGGTGCTGACCTGCGGCCTTGGAATGCATACGCTGCCGATCCGTATTTTTAACCCCGGAGAGATCTCGCTGGTAGAGCTTCTGCCGGCTGATGTGGAACAGGAGGAAGGAAATGGAACTGAAGCAGACAACAGCGGCGATTGAGACAATACTTTTTGCTATGGGTGATTCAGTAGAGATCGCTGCACTGGCGGAAGTTCTGGAAATCCCTCAGGAAGATGTGCGTGAAGCAGTCCGTGTGCTGGAGGAACGCTTTGACGCGGAGGGAAGCGGCCTTAAGATCAACTGGTTTGAGGACGCGGTCCAGCTTTCCAGCAGACCTGAGTATTACGAGTACCTTGTCAAAATAGCGAAACAGCCCAAGAGGCAGGTCCTGACCGATACACTGATGGAAACTCTCTCCATCATCGCGTTCAAGCAGCCTGTAACGAGGGCGGAAGTGGAGAGCATACGCGGCGTCAACAGCGATTTTGCGATCAATAAGCTTGTGGGATTCGGACTCGTCGAGGAGAAGGGACGAAAGGAGGCGCCCGGCAGACCGCTCCTTTTCGGAACCACGGAACAGTTTCTGAGATCCTTCGGAATCAGTTCCCTTGAAGATCTTCCGGATTTCGGTTCCGAACAGATGGAAGAATTCCGGGAAGAAGCTGAAAAAGAAGTGGATATGAGGCTGGAGATCTGAGTGCGGACAGGAAACAGGCTCCGGTTGGTCAATTCGGAATTTTTCGTGAAAGGATATGAAAGAATCCTGAAATTCGTATAAAAAAACAATAGAAATCACATATTGTTATTATTTAAACTATGTTATACTCATAGTGTTTATAATAGGACATTTTTAATATGGAGGTCGAAAAAAAATGAGCAGTTCTTCAAAAGCGAGACAGAGAATAACCGCCCTGCTCGATGAAAACAGTTTCGTTGAGATCGGCGCGAAGGTGACAGCCAGAGCGACTGATTTCAATCTGAAGCCTGAGCAGACACCTTCCGACGGTGTGATCACCGGCTATGGTGTGATTGACGGTAATCTGGTCTATGTCTACAGTCAGGATGCATCTGTACTGGGGGGGAGCGTCGGAGAGATGCACGCGAGAAAGATCGCGGCGATCTATGATCTGGCAATCCGTACAGGAGCGCCGGTGGTTGGCCTTATTGAGTCAGCCGGGCTTCGCCTGCAGGAAGGCATGGATGCGCTTAACGCATTCGGTACAATTTACGGCAGACAGGTAAAGGCTTCCGGCCTGATTCCTCAGATCACTGCGATCTTTGGCAATTGCGGCGGTGGCCTTGCACTCATTCCCGCGATCACAGATTTTGCTTTTATGGCAAAGGATGCCAAGCTTTTTGTGAATGCGCCCAACACGCTTGCAGGAAATAAAGAGGATAAGAATGATACTGCAGCAGCATCCGTAAAGGCTGCATACGGCAGTGTCGACGCTGTAGGAACAGAAGAGGAGATCCTCGGTGAGATCAGAACTCTGGTATCCATGCTTCCTTCAAACAATGAGGACGAAGCTGTGGCTGACTGCACAGACGATCTGAACCGCGCCTGCGAGAATATTGCGGGCGGCTATGCGGATCCCGCGATCGTTCTGAGCGATGTAGCTGATGACGGTCTCTTCTTTGAGACAAAGAGAGACTGTGCTCCTGAGATGGCTACCGGCTTTATCAGGCTCAACGGCACAACGGTTGGCGCAGTAGCCAACAGAAGCGCCGTATATGATGAGAACGGCGAAGAGAAGAATACCTATGAGACAGTCCTTACGGCTTCCGGCTGCTATAAAGCGGCGGATTTCGTACGCTTCTGCGACGCTTTTGAGATTCCCGTGATCACACTCACCAACGTGACAGGATTCGCGGCGACCGAGAGCGAGGAGAAGAAGGTGGCGGACGCTGCCGGCAAGCTCACAGCTGCTTTTGCAGGCGCCAATGTGCCCAAGGTCAATGTTATCGTGAAGAAGGCAGTCGGCAGTGCTTATGCAGTCATGAACAGCAAAGCCTGCGGCGCGGACTTTACGATCGCGTTCCCCGATGCGGTGATCGGCATTATGGACGCCAAACTGGCGGCTCATGTTCTCTGCAGCGGCACCGCTGATGAAGTCGCGCAGACCGCGGCAAAATATGACGCCCTGCAGAACAGCATCGACAGCGCTGCAGCAAGAGGATACGTAGATCAGATCATCGAGCCCGAGGATCTTCGCAAGTATCTGATCGGCGCAATGGAAGTGCTTTATACAAAGAGAGAGGAATTCCCTGCGAAGAAGCACAGCGCGAAGTAAGAAGGAGACACGAAATATGAAAAAATGGTTAATAACAAC
>CACZXG010000119.1 GCA_902785055.1 uncultured Lachnospiraceae bacterium | reverse complement strand
TCGGAGAGCCTTCCGCTTTCAATATCTACAGATTTTCAAGGTTCGTTAGGCCTTTTTCTTTGGCTCTGGTTTTTCATAGGTCACTTGACACTACCATCTAAAACTAGCAAAGATTAATAGTTACGACAATAGAATACGACATGAAAACGATTTCAATACATATATTTTTTAGCAATATTATCATTTCTTTATAATTATTAAAGAAAAAAGTGTGCAAATTGGCGAAACATGCTAAAATATACCCAAATCATAGCACAGATCTCTTACGCGAAAAGAACAATGATAATTTTAAAAAGGGGGAAATTATGGACGACATCATTATTCTTGTTGACGAAAACGGAGAGGAGCAGGAATATGAACTGCTGGATACGATCGAATACGAAGGGAACCGTTATGTAGTACTGATCCAGGACGATGATGACGAGGTCTCTATCCTGCAGATCGAATCTGAAGAAGATGAGGAGCTTTCGCTCATTACGTGTGAGGATGCGGTGATCGAAGAGGTTTATCATATCTTCAAGGAGAAGAACACGGAGAATTATGACTTTGACGACTGATCATCATGTGAAATGATCGCGTGATGTGAATGGGGGAGATGAATTATAAGAGAAGCGGCGGAATCCATTTCGGATCCCGCCGCTTTATACTTTGTCAGATATAGTCTCTGTTTCCCCAGTGGATCACGGCTGCCATGCCGGGACCCGTATGGGCTCCTATGACCGGACCAAGGCCGCAGATCATAACATTTGCTTCCGGATTGGAAACGAGGATGCGCTTCCGTATGGCTTCTGCTTCAGATGCGCAGTCGGCATGCGCGATGATCACGTCACCGGGCAGTGATTTATCCACTGCGGCTTCATAGCACTCCGCAAGAAATGAAGAGGCTTTGGCAAGGCCCCTTTTCTTGGCGATACTGATCAGTGTCCCGTCGTCGGCGATCTTGAGGATCGGTTTGATGTTGAGAACAGTGCCTGCAACTGCTGTGGCGGCGGAGATCCTGCCTCCTCTCCGCAGATATTTGAGGTCATCCACAAGAAACCAATGACAGATCTTCAGCGCTTTGGCGCGAAGCGCTTCCGCGTTCTCCGAAAGAGATACACCGTCCTTCCTGGCCTTGACAGCACTCATCAGAAGAAGACCCATTCCTCCGGTAGCGGCCAGAGAATCGACGACCTCAATCTTAAGGCCTTCGAATTCCTCCTCAATCTCTTCCGCGGCAGTGCGGGCAGAGGAATAGGTGCTGCTGAGTCCTCCGGACAAGGATATGTAGAGGATATCGTGCCCCAGAGAAGCTTCCCGTCTGAATACCTGCTGGTAAAAATAGGGGGTGATCTGACTTGTATGTGTCATTTCACCGGCCCGCATAGCGTTGTAGAAATCTAACAGCTGGGAATCGGTCAGGCGGTTCTCCATAAGGTATTCCGAGTCTCCGAGGATGTATTTCATGGGGATGATCACGATCTTATTATCTTCGATAAACTGCTGGTCGATGTCGACCGAAGCGTCAATGCAGATCACATAGTCTTTCATTGTAGTTTTCCCTCTGATGTTATTTACTGAAGTTATGATAGAATAAGAAACAATTGTGTATTATTATACAAATGCACCAATATTTTAAACAACCCTAAGTTGACAACAGAGTGTATAAGAAGCATCAATGAAGGTGAAAATTGTTTCTTTTTATACATTTCTACAGCTTGTTGTGGATTTTTAAAGGGGTATTGTAAGAAACGGTTCAGGGAGACGTCAATATGGACAAGAGAGTGATGAAAACAAGGCGGGCTATTCACAGTGCTATGACAAGGCTCCTGACACTGAAGCCGATCGAGGAGATAACCGTAACGGAATTGGCCGATGCCGCAGAGATCAACAGAAAGACCTTTTATAATTACTACAACAGCGTCTATATGGTCGCTGAGGAAATGGAAGACGAGATCGTCGAGAGGTTTGAAGAGACCCTCCGGAGTATTGACTTTGAAACTCTTCTGAAGGATCCCCAGACTACCTTTAACACACTTGCCAGGATCATCGCCTCCGATCTGGATTTTTATGAGACGATCCTGACGAACAGAAATCAGGTCTATTTTCTTCAAAAGATCGTTACATCACTAAAAGAGAGGATCATGGCGCTGTATTTTGACAGAAGCAGCAGAGACTTTGAACTTCAGGAATATATGCTGGAATATATCATTTCAGGTCTTGTTTCGGTCTACCAGAAGTGGTTTAAGAGCGGCAGAAAAGCAGACTTGGAAGAACTGTCAAAGTATATCAGCATGCTGGCAGTATACGGAGCCAAGAGCATACTCGTAACTCCCGACGAGGAGAATGACTCCCGGTAAATCAGCTGATATGTGCTGCGGATGATGCTTAATCTTCAGAAGTCTGATATAATAATAACAGATAACGAAGATGATCCGGCTGCCGCGCAGCCGGTCCCTTGCTTACAGAAATGGGGGACAGCATTATGAAAGAACAGATCATTATAACCATTGGAAGAGAATCTGGCAGCGGCGGACATGCAATTGCCAAGAAGATCGCTGACGAAATGGGAATCGAGTGCTACGACAAGAAGAAACTTGTGGAGGGCACTGCGAAGATCAGCGGCATGGACAGAAACTATGTCAAAAAACTTGACGAGAAGCCTGTCGGATTTCCCTTTTCAGGAAGGATCGGAGCCTTCGAAGATTCTCCCGAGAGCAACGTCGCGAGAAAAACTTTTGAGTATATCAGACAGATCGCGGCCAGCGGCGAGAGCTGCGTGATCGTAGGCCGCTGCGCGGATTCTGTTCTGAAAGGCAATCCCAATGTACTGCGTGTCTTTGTAGTGGGTGATGTAGAGCAGAAGAACAAGAGACTGGCCAGGATCCAGCAGGTCTCCCCGGAGGAGGCAGATGAGGAGCGCAGGGAGACAGACCGTTTCCGCCGCGCTTATCACAATTTCTACAGCGACACGAAATGGGGAGATTCCAGGGCTTATGACCTGATCGTTAATTCCAGCCGTCTCGGGATTCAGGGGACAGCTGATTTTATTAAAAACTTTGTTGAAGCATTTAAGGAGATCTGAGAGATGAAGATATGTGGACACTGCGGATCAGGCAACGACGACAGCAGCAAATTCTGTGTACACTGCGGAGCGCCTCTTATTACAAAGAGTGAGAGCGGACGGGAGAGACAGAACGGCGGCAGTCAGAGACAGGGCGGCTACTCGGCCGGAAGCCCTAAGGAGGAGATCATTTACACGAATGTTGCTCCCAGAAGCATTCCGGCAGCGATCATCCTGTCGTTTGTCACCTGCGGTATTTACTTGCTTTATTGGATCTATATGCTCAACGACGAGATCAATGAGCTTGCACAGGATGAGACCGCTCCGGGCGGAGGACTGGTAATACTGCTGACCGTCCTGACCTGCGGTATTTACGGACTCTACTGGTATTACAGGATGGGAGAGAAGTGCGATTATATTGCGCAGACACACACATCCAATAATATTCTTTACCTTATTCTCGGAATATTTGGGCTTGGAATCGTCTCGGTAGCCCTTATGCAGGATACGATCAACAGAGTACTGGAGTAAACGGATGCGTCCGGATATGAAAGAAAAGAATGGACCGGAAGGTCTTCATAGAGAAAGATACAGCAGCAGAAAGGTCCGCTTTCTGCTGCTTGTCTGTCTTCTGGGAACAGTCTGCCTGATCTGGCTGAGAATGGGAGGCCCTTCGATCCCGTGCGTGTTTCATGAACTGACGGGACTGGAGTGTCCGGGCTGCGGAGTCACCCGAATGATCCTGGCACTTTCAAGACTGGATCTGCAGGCGGCAATGCGCGCCAACGCTTTTTTGACTGTCACTCTGCCCTATCTTGCCTCGCTGCTGGCTTACAACGCTTATAAATGGATCAGGAATGAAAAGGCAGGCGCAAAGGCTGAAGCCGCGGCAGTTGTTTACTGCGCGGGCCTGATCCTGTTCGGGATCTTCAGAAACCTCAGGTGATCAGTCTTTTTCAATGCCCTGCCTGCTGTTTCGATACCTGCGGACAGCGGTAAAGACAGCCGGATAACCGGCAACAAGGTAAAGAGCTGCGATAGTGTAAATTGTGAAATGTCCTGCTGCAGCACCGATCAGGGAATAGATCGGTTTTCTGAGAACGAGCATCAGAAGCAGGATAAAAGGCAGACCGCATAGCACGCGCAGGATCTTTGCGGGGAGTGTTCCGTCTGCTGCAAAACGCACGAAACGGATCTCAATGTAAGCTCCTGAAAGGACTCCCAAAAAGGCGCCGGCCGCGGCATACCCGTCATTTTTCATTTCTATGGGATCAACGATAAGATCGCCGTCAATGTAATCCATAGGGTAAGTTTTGAAAGTGAAGTAAATAATAGCGAGCACCGCTGCGACACATCCGGCGGCGATCAGTTTGTATAAAAGAGAACGGTCTTCCTGCACCTTTTCGAAAAGGCGGGCGCTGACTGCGATCAGGAACACGGAGATCAGTATCGATGTCAGAACGTCTGTAAGAGTGTGGACTCCAAGATAATTGCGGGAAAATGCCGTAAGAAGGATCACCGCGGCGCAGAAAGCGGACACGGCCTTATTCTTTTTCCAGGCTGAAAGGGAGCAGGTGCCGAAGAATGAAGAGGCGACCTGAGTGTGTCCGCTGGGAAAGGAGTAGCCTGTAGCGCTCTCAATGGCTTTTTCGGGAGGATCCAGCCTGGGCCATCGGATCCAGGGGCGGTAGACACAGGCGGTCAGCTTGATCACATTGTTTATAAAGAGTCCGCTCACAGTATTGGAGATGAGCCAATAACCGAGAACCTTATCAACTGTCCAAAAGATGATCACACACAGGACTGCCGAACCGATCATCGCGAAATTGGTGATCAGCATCATGAAGGAAGTCATCAGTTCACCTGCTGATTCCCTGAATTGCTGCAGCAGAAGTAAATATCTCAGATCCATGTACAAGCCTCACTTCTTTTGGAAAATAATACAGGGCCGGCAGTTCAACTGCCGGCCCTGCTCTGTGATTCATTATAAATGTGAGCAGAATTGGATGCAACAATTTACTGCATCTGTTCAGCCGATCCGGATCCGATTCCTCAGAACTGGGTGAATGCAGGCGTGTCAGCCGGAGCGTTCAGGAGAGCCTCGAGCTCATCATCCAGCTTGAGAAGGGAGATGGAGAAGCCGGCCATGTCGAGGGAGGTCATGTAGTTGCCTACCAGAGTCTTGGCAACGATGATACCCTTGTCCGCGAGAACCTTGGAAACCTCAAGGTTGGCGATATAGAGCTCGCTCAGAGGAGTAGCGCCCATGCCGTTGACCATAACAGCTACCTTATCGCCTGCGCCGTAGATGCCTTCTGCGAGGATCTTGCCAAGAAGCTGATCAACAGTGGCATCAGCGGTGCCGATCTTCTCCTTGTGGGTGCCGGGCTCACCGTGGATACCGATACCGATCTCGACTTCGTCATCCTCAAGTTCAAATCCGGGTTTTCCGACTGCGGGAACCGTGCAGGGCTCAATGCCCATGCCCATGGAGCGTACATTGGCGATAACTTTCTCAGCGACAGCCTTTACTTCTGCAAGGCTTGCGCCTTCTTCTGCCTTGGCACCTGCGATCTTGTGAACAAAGATCGTTCCTGCAATGCCTCTGCGGCCTGTTGTCCATGTGCTGTTTTCAACAGCGACGTCGTCAGCTACGACGACCTTTTCGACCTCAATGTCTTCGTCAGCTGCCATATCAGCTGCCATCTCGAAGTTCATGACATCACCGGTGTAGTTCTTGATGATCAAAAGAGCGCCTTTGCCGCATTCTGTAGCCTTAATTGCCTCATAGACCTGGTCGGGAGTGGGAGAAGTGAACACTGCGCCTGCAACAGCGCCGTCCAGCATTCCTTTTCCTACAAATCCGCCGTGTGCCGGCTCATGTCCGGATCCGCCGCCCGAGATCAGAACGACCTTATCGGTCTTTTTGGCACCTGTACGGATCATGACGTCGGTGCCTTCCACGCGCTCAACGTACTGAGGGCATGCGGCAGCCATACCGCGGAGCATCTCATCAACTACATTGTCGACCCCATTGATAAGTTTCTTCATTTGGATACCTCCTGTTAATACATTAAAAACTTCCGCATTTATTGATGTCAGTATTCATTCCCCAAAATGAAATACTGTAAATGCCCATATATGGCGAAGCCTCAACTGAGTTTGGATGCGGTCCTTGCCTCCTCGGCGGCTTCAATTACTTCATCGAGAGAAGCGCCGGATGTGGAAGTTACCGCAGCACTGATCGCGCCCTCGAGGATCGGGGCATCTGCAATTCGGACATTTATATCGCTCTCAAGCATTTCGATCGCCATCTCGGCGCTCATGATGCCGCTGCCCAGATCGGCGAGAACAGCGACGCCGTCACCGGTATCTGCCTTCTCGATTGCCTCCTGGATCTTCATCGCATCTGTGCCGATGGAGCCGTCCTCCATACCACCGGCTGCGATGATGTGATCGTTCTCAGCAGCCATCTGCATTGCAAGGTCATAGATGCCTTCAGCAACTTTCCAACTGTGGGATACGATAACGATGCCTACCATAAGATCACATCCCCTTCACAAAATCACGAATACACTCAAGTGTATAGGTGGCGGAAGTGGCACCCGGATCCTGATGGCCGATACTGCGCTCTCCGAGATAGCTTGCGCGTCCCTTCGTGGCG
>CACZXG010000118.1 GCA_902785055.1 uncultured Lachnospiraceae bacterium | reverse complement strand
CCTTGAGCCTTGCGAAAGCCGCAAAGAGCATCTCAGGACCTATCCCTGTTATCTTTTGACGAAGAGAAAGGTCCACGAAGTACTCCCATCCGCTTTTCCAGATCGCGCCTCGTCTGTTTCCCCAGACATCACTGAAATTCAGGATCGTGTGCACTGTAAACAGGACGATCACCGCGGCAGTGAGCGCTTCCAGCGCAATCAAAAGATACCGCTCCTTTCCGCTTCGGAACAATTTCCCGGATAACAGATACAATAGTATGCCGCACAGACAGAACAGTTCCGCCGCGGGACTATGCATCAATGCTTTTGAAAAACCTCCGAATACCGCTTTTTTGGCCTCGAACAGCGGACAATACCTCACAAACAGAAGGCAGATGCCATGGAGAAACACCAGAATTGCCGATCTCTTTAAATACTGCTCTGAGCCGAACACGAAGAGCAGCATGAACACAAGACAGACGCCGATTCCGGCATAAGTGCTGTCGCTGTTGGCCATAATGATCCCCATTGATCCCAGCGCCGCGAAGATACCGTACAGCACTTTCGCGCTCCATTCCCGGCACGACATGAAAGCGCCCCAGAACAGCGGGAGCACCAGACACAGATAGCCTGAATAACTGTTGGCATTCCCGATCGTTGACAGGTAAGAATAGTACTGCTCCCTGATCAGCCCGTTCTGCAGACCGAAAATATTGATGCCGGCCGACTGGATCACCGCCAGAATATTGATGAAAGCATTTACCGCCATCACCGCCAGCAGCATATACGGATTAAGTCTCAGATACCTTGAAACGATTATCGTAACAGCGATCAGGATCAGTGTCATAAAGGATCCGACGCTCCAGCCCCTGCTCCCCAGAAACGACAATGCAGGATTTAGTGACAGCAGTGATGAGATCAGCGTCCACACTCCGATCGCGGCGAGCAGAATGATCGTCTTACCGCATTTTTGGCCATTGGCAAAAAGCCCGTGCAGCACCGGAACGGCCATCAGGACAACAGCCGGTACCGCAGCGTACAGGTAAACGCGGGCTTTTAATTCTATTAATCCAAAATAACTGCCCCTGATGAACAAAGGGACCAAAAGGCAGGAAACCGCTCCCAGATAAACGGCGGTCCACTCAAGAATTTTATCCGGATCCTTAGTTGAATTCATAAATTAGTCTCTTCCTTTACCCTTTGATCAGGATTTCTCAAAGATCATGCCGAGCATTTCCCATGCATAGGCATCTTTTTTCTGTTCCGCGGGTTCGAGCTCCGCGTAGGGCAGCATCAGAGGATGCAGCCTCTTTTCGTTGTCGCGCTTTTTGCTCAGGCACCAGTTATGCATCAGATAGAAGCGCATCCAGCGGCGGTGTTCCATCTCCTGGTACTCTTCTCCCCGTTTATCCCTGGTGCTGCAATAGACATCATAAGCCTTACCGCAGTTCTCAGGCGTTGCGGCGGTGATCGTCTCATCCCCGAGAAGATGCCGTATTTTGACAAGCAGATGGTCCGCCGCGGCAATATTGGACTGTTTGAGGAAATAACTCAGGTCCTCCCATTTCGTCGGATTTGCGGATCCGCGGTTGTAGATCTCGTTCATCATCACGGCCTGCCTGTTCAGGGAGTCCTTCATAACGTACTCTCTTGTCAGGATCTGCTCTCCTCTGCCAAAAGACTGCACACCCGGCATTTCCTCCGAGAGCCGCACATGCACATTCTTCCTGATGCCGAACCAGGTACTGAGTTTCTCTGCGGCGTCCAGGTTCATCGAGTCGTCGTCCCTGCAGATGATAATGCGGTCAGCCTTCCTCAGAAGATCCATCTTCTCATGCCACTTTTCCTTATAGAATACCAGTCTGTCCTCCTGAGGATCTCCCGAAGTCAGCGCGCGGACCAGTTCGCCGTGCATGTCGGCGAATCCCGCTTCATCCTCAAATATATGGTATTCCACAGTCCGATCGGGTGTGTATACATTGGTGAGCAGCGCTCTCTCGAGCAGCGCGCTCCCGTATTTCCCGCAGCCTATGAGCACTACTGTTCTTTCCTTCTGTAAAAGAGGATGATACTGCCAATACCATCGGCCCAGGCACTCCGCTTTTCCGAACAGATGTATATTGCCGGGCACTGTATCGACCATCATATCCGACATGCAGTAACACTCAACGTTTTTTTCTGCAGCCGCAAGTCCCCCGCAGTAATTCTCCCAGGGATCGTCCCCCATGAAAATGGCAGTCATCCTGCCGTCCCCTTCTCTGAGGTCCTTCAGAGCGGCAATATCGGCGTCCGTATAAAGTATCCTGCCCGAACCGCCCGATTCTCCGGTATCCTCTCCGCGAAAAATGAGTATGCAGTTTTCTTCTCTTCCCAGTTCCTGTGCCAGAGTCATGGAATCCCTGTTCGCGGATCCAAAGACATACCACTTTTTATCTCTGTTTCTGTAGAGTTTTGCCATCGGCAGAAACTGTTCTCCGATGATGCGGAAAGAGACGCTGATCACGGCGGATAAAACGCCCAGACTGCACAGCGCCAGGATGATCCCCAGCACTCTGCCGGCGCCGGTGACCGGGGACAGATCCCCGTATCCCACGGTAGTCAGGGTGATCAGTGAGTACCATATGGCGTCCCAGATCGTTTTGATCGAAGAACCGTCCGCGCCTGACTCTACCACCGTCAGAAGGATCACTATGACTGCATAGGCGCCGATCGCCCCTCCAACCAGTTTCAGATTGCGTTTCATCTTAACCCTCCGCCCGTTCCTGTCTCAAAATCCTTGGAATGATCAGGACATTATTGATATCGGACTGCTTGTAGTCGACATTTCTTCCCGTAATACCCTTTTCCTTCTCAGAGAGCTTGTCAAGCTGACTGTAGGGGATCAGGCAGGCGTGACTCCTCTCGTCGGTATCTTTGCCGATCCTTGGGTTCGCAGGTTTTCCCTCCCGCAGATCCTCTATATACTGCGCTGCTCTCTTGTCAAACTCCTCGTCGGTCATTGTCCTGTATCCATTGCAATAATGGAAAGCGCACCAGCGCAGATGCTCCATTTCTCCCAGTACATCGAGTTTCTCTTCTCCGAGCAGTCGCTCCCAGTCGTCGTTCATTGCCTCCTCCCTGGTGCTTCCTGAAGCCCTGACGATCGCAGGCAGAAATTCCGCGGACGCTCTGGAGGACATCTTGCTGAAAGCGTCGCAGGCTACCCACTTGTCCCAATCGGATCTGTCAGAATTATCATAAACACTGTTGATCAGGATCGCGTTCCTGTCCTCTTTTACGGCTGAAAGCATATCGTAGGAATACACGTTCTGAGTCAGAATCCCGCTTCCGATCGCTCTCTGGTAGCTCACGTGCTCTTTGACACACTTGAGAACGCAGATGTTCTCGGCGTTCATCCTCTTAAGATAGAGCATAAGATGATCAGCTATTTCCGTGTTCATCTCATCATTTCCGGTGCATACGGCAATATATTTCACTGTGCCCAGCCTGCTTCCCAGATAATCATAGAACTCTTTGCTCCTGCCGTCGTCATTATGCAGTTCGATCTCGTACTGATTTACAAGATCCTTGCACTCCGCAAAGAGATAGCCGGCCTCCTGACCGCTCATCGGGGAGAACACCGCGGCGTGGAAACGGCTTCCCACAAACTGGCCGTTCATGATCAGATGGCGAAGGACCGCCTGTCCGCACTCCCCGAGGCCTACCACGATACAGTCAAAATCCTGCAGAGCCCGGCCTTTATCATCAAAACTTATGCATTCCCACGGAGGACACAGCCGGATCATCGCTCTCGCCATGAGCTCTGAAGCTTCAAATACATTTACATAGCCAAAGCCGTACTGGTCTTTCGAGACCTGCAACATGGAGGCGATGATCTCCTCCGTTCCGGAGAGAGTCAGGCTCGTCCTGGCCGGGGATACTTTCATCTCTTCAAACGCGTCTTTGAGTTTTACGGCGTAGAAAAGATTCTTCTGCGGATTCTGGTCGAGCGCGAAGATCTCTATTTTGTCCCTGCTGCCGATCTTAAGTTTCCGAAGTTCCCGTTCAGAAGACTGGGCGATCCCCTTGCCGATGATGACCGCCATCCCCATATTGATGATCTCCTGCGCCCTGGGCTCCGCGTCATTTTCACTGATCATGACCACTGCGCTGTTCTCATTGGCAAGGCACTCGCGTCCTACTTTTATGCTGTTGTCATTGACCCCGTAAATGATCGTCAGGTCTCCGTTCAGCGCAAGGAACAGCCTGAGCTTCCTCAGTCCGGCAGATCCCACTGTTACCATAGCTGCGCTTGCTATGGAATAAAACGCCATCAGATGAAAGAGCCAGAAGCAGAACACCCCGAGCCCTGTCTTCATCCAGACAGATCCGCTGATCGCGGACATATCATTTTTGCCCAGGAACATGCCAATGACGGAAAAAGGAGTTCTCACGAGTGACAGGAATGCATTCCCGGTGACGTCAGTATAGCCTTTTCCGTATATGATGCTGCCCCCCAGGACAGCGATCACCATCAGATACGCCGTAAGCTTCGCGGAATATGCCGGCTTGAAGGCCATATTGATCACAAGCGCCGTAAATATGATAATTGACAGAACAATAACCCAAAGTGCAGTCATTATAATTCCTTCCTTCAATTACAGTGAATAAAATCCGCAATATCCCCGATCACATCTTCTCCGATATGCTGCTCCACACTGTACTCTTTGGACGCCTTGAGAATATCATTATAGATTCCCTTCACAAAGACGTGGTTCAATTCAGGATACAATTTGTAATGAGTGTTCTCCCTGCCGGCAAGGAGTTTCTTGAATTTCCGATAATCCCGCTTCGCAAGCACCTGGAAATCCTTTCCTCCCTGCAGGATCAGGACAGGCTTTTTGCTGGTCAAAAGATAATCCGCAGCTGTTTTTTGACCCATCTCCTTAAAATAGTACAGCGACAGGTTTCCCGCGAATTTCTTTTTCTTCGCTTCCTCGTCGCTCATCTGATAAAGACCGCGGAATCTCTTTTTGTAGAACCTGTACTCCAGCCCTATGATCTTCTTAAGGATCGAGCTGCCGCGTCCGGCCTGTCTTAGCTGCCTCAGCACAATTTCTTCGAGGCGGTAAGGAGTTCCCGCCATCATTATAAGCCCCTTCACGTCCGCGCCTTCCGCATCGATCCTCGGAGCGAGCATGGCTCCCATGCTGTGGCCCAGAATATAGATGCGGTCGTGATCGATCCGCGGATCGCTCTTCAGCATCTGTACTGCGAGCAGCGCGTCTTCGATCGTCTCTTCCTTCACGGTGAGGTGCTTATTCCTGATCATCCTGCGGGCGTGCACAAAAGTGCGCTTGTCATAGCGCAGGGAGGCAACGCCATGCCTTGCGAGGCCTTCCGCGAGGTCCTTAAAAGGCGTCAGTTTCAAAACCTTCTCGTCCATATTGCTGGCGCCGGAGCCGTGCACCATCACAACGGCGGGCACCGGCTTTGAGAGGTCAGACGGAAGCGTCATAAGTCCATTCAGCGGATACTCTGATCCCGCTCCAACGACGATTTTCTCACTGTACATGTCAGCACCTCCTGATCCTGCCTGTCAGATACGCCTTTATCATACCGCATTTTCAGCCACTCGTAAAATTAACGGCGAAAAAACGTTAAAGCACATTTACGCTCTCTATGTTTTGGCAGAACAGGCAAAAAAAAAGGTACCTGCAGCCTCTGTGGCTGTAAGTACCCTTTGAACTTTCATTTACAGGATGTGCTCGCGCTCTACCCTCGCCCCGAAAGGCATGAGGGAAAGTTTCGCGATCTTAAAATACTGTTTTCCCCACGGGATCCCGATAATAGTTATGCACAGAATTATTCCGATAAGCGCGTTGCCGATTGCCATCTCGATCCCGCCGAAGATGATCCACAGGATGTTGAGCAGGAAAGAAACTGCATTTTCATCATCATAGACGATCTCTTTGCCAAACGGGTCCAGAGATATGCTTGCCAGTTTAAAGCACTGCAGGCCGACCGGAATGCCGACTACAGTGATGCACCAGAGGCATCCCGTAAGTACCCATCCGAGGGCGCTGAACAGCCCGCCGAAAAGCAGCCAAAGTATATTCAATATAAGTCTCATGATCTTATCCTCCATAGTTTTTATTTTCTATCGTTTTCGTGCTTCCATTTAATATACGGAAACGAGACAAAAAAACAACATATTTTTCCATGTATGTTAATATTTTTTTGCGTATACTAATCTGTAAAGTACGAAAAGCGGAAATAAAATATGAACGATAAGGAGTAGATCATGGAGAACAACAATCATATTTCTGAACAGTTTTCTCAACAGAATAATACTGAACAGAGTTTTTCACAACAGCGCAGTGCCTTCAAAACCGGGAAAACAATCCCGCAGATCATCTTCGGCTCCGCGATCTGGACATGCATACTGGCTTATATTCTGATCCTGGCGGGCCAGATCCTGGGTGAGCTTGCGGTGCTGGCATCCGGTGCGTTAAAAAGTGACCTTGGAACCACTGCCGGCTTATACTTTTCATTCGCAGGCATCTGGCTCGTCCTCTTTTTAAACGCGCTCATAAGGAAAAACCGCCCCCTGTTTAAAGCATATGGAACCGGATGCAAGGGCAACAATGCCGTCAACCTTCTGATCGGTCTTTTGATCGGCATCGGTATGAACGGCGCAGCCATACTGATGGCGTGGATGCACGGCGATATCAGGATGTATTTTGACAAGTTCGAGCCCGTTCCATTCATTATTCTATTTATAGCTGTCTTCGTGCAGTCGGCAGCGGAAGAAATGGTCTGCCGCGGCTTCATT
>CACZXG010000117.1 GCA_902785055.1 uncultured Lachnospiraceae bacterium | reverse complement strand
CCGCCCTGCTTGGTTGCAAGGTCACGGCCGGGATTCAGGAGCTCCAAACCGACTTTCTTCGGGGAACCATCCTCGTTAGTTTCAATAAATACCCAAAGGTCTTTTGTCTTAGCTTCCATTGTTATCCCTCCTGTCAGATAATTCCATTATCAGTCAGAATCTTAGCCAGCTTAGCCGCGGACTCTGCGCCGGTCTCTTCCTTGATCTTGATTCCGCCCTGTTTTACGGGAGGAGTAAAGGACTTCTTAACATGTGTAGGAGATCCTGCGAGACCATAGTGAGCCTTATCCATGGTGGAATCGAAGTCATCGCCAAGCTGCTCGAATTTTGCTCTGTTAGCAGCCAGTTTACGCTTGATAGTAGGATAACGGGGATCGAAAGAAGGCTTTGTGAAAGTAACAAGGCAAGGGAACTTGATGCCGATGATCTGCTTGCCGTTCTCAGCTTCTTTCTGAACCTTCAGGCCGCCCTCAACTGCTTCGCACTCGAGTCCATAGGTAACCTGGGGAAGTCCCAGCCACTCAGCGATCTCGGGACCAACCTGTGCAGTATCACCATCAATAGCCTGCTTGCCGCAGAAGATCGCGTCGAAAGCGCCTTCGGTCTCTTCGATCTTCTTGATGGCATGGGAAAGGATATAGGAAGTAGCAAGAGTATCGGATCCGCCGAATGTACGGCCGGTTACAAGATAGCCCTTGTCAGCCGCGATCGCAACGCACTCTTTCAGAACTGCGACTGCCTGCGGCGGTCCCATGGTGACTACCACGATCTTGGTATCGGGATTTTTGTCCTTAATGCGGGCTGCTGCCTCAAGAGCATAGCCGTCGAAAGGATTCAGAATAGCCGGGACACCCTCACGGATCAGGGTGTGCTTTACCGGATCGATCTTAATCTGAGTCGTATCCGGAACCTGTTTTACGCAAACAAGAATGTTCATATTGTCCTCCTCCTGGGATGTTATTTCGTATACTCTCTGCGCTGCATGCATTCATGCAGCTGCATTTGATATACAATTCTATTCCAAATATAGCATGTGTATATACAGCGCAGTTACCGCTTTTTCGAATTAAGTCATTCAAAAATCGAATGTTCTATGCTGTTAACTCTCTGCAGGAATAAAAGCGTATTCCTGCAGAGATCACATGTATACTCAGATCTAAAGTATGAAACTGTTCGAATTACTTCTTATCAGTGGGCACCTTGTTGCGAGGGCCATTGGAATAGTCATAGAAGCCGATGCCGGTCTTGACGCCGAGTCTCTTGCCGCGGACCATCTTGCGGAGCAGAGGGCTTGCAGCGTACTTGTTGTCGTGAGTTTCCTCAAAGAGGACATCCATGATCGCCAGGCAGATATCCAGACCGATGAAGTCGCCCAGTTCCAGCGGTCCCATGGGGTGGTTGCAGCCCAGCTTCATGCCGTTGTCGATGCCTTCGATATCAGCTGTACCGGTGTAGTATACGTTGATCGCTTCATTGATCATGGGAACAAGGATTCTGTTGACAGCGAAGCCTGCAGCCTCATTGACCTGTACCGGAACCTTGCCGAGCTGCTTGGAGATCTCGATGACCTTCTCAACAGTCTCTGCGGGGGTATTGATACCTGCAATAACCTCAACCAGCTTCATAACAGGAGCGGGATTGAAGAAGTGCATGCCGATGATGGGCTTGGAAAGGCCTGCGCCGATCTGTGTGATGGATAAGGAAGAAGTATTGGACGCATAGATGCAGTCGGGATTCTGGACGATCTCATCCTGGAGCTTTCTGAAGCACTCCTGCTTGATGTCCATAACTTCAAGAGCAGCCTCAACTACGAGGTCGGGATCTACAGCGATATCGCTAAGGCCGGTAACGATCTTGCCGGTGATAGCGTCCGCAGCAGCCTGCTCCATCTTGCCCTTGCCAACCAGTCTGTCAAGACCCTTCTTGATCTTGTTAAGACCGCCGTCTGCGAATTCCTGCTTGATATCGCAGAGATAGACCTTCTCTACAGCGTCACACTGTGCGAATGTCTGAGCAATTCCGGATCCCATTGCGCCAGCGCCGATAACAGCAACTTTCATTTTAGTATCCTCCTTTGATAACTATAAATATATTGCAAATTTACATATTGCCTTAGGGAAAAACAGCTTTGCGAATCGATTACTCGTTCTTAAAAGCGACCTTCCTGACCTTCTTGGGGTCATCCTTTTTGCGAAGGAAGTTCGCCATTCCTTCTCTCTGGTCATAGCTCTCGAAGCAGCTTCCGAAAAGCTCTTCTTCGATTGCCGCGCCTTCGTCGATGCTGACCTGGAGGCCTTCGTTGATAGCCTTCTTGCATGCACGGACTGCGATCGGAGCGTTGCCGGCGATGGCTGCAGCCATCTTCTTCGCTGCGGGCATAAGATCAGCAAGAGGATATACCTCATTAACAAGGCCGATTCTCTTAGCCTCTGCCGCGTCGATATTGCGGGCTGTGTAGATCAGCTGTTTAGCCATGCCCGGGCTTACCAGACGGGCAAGTCTCTGTGTGCCGCCGAAACCGGGGGTGATTCCAAGGCCCACCTCGGGCTGTCCGAAAATCGCGTTCTCGGAGCAGATGCGGATATCACAGGACATGGAGATCTCGCAGCCGCCGCCCAGAGCAAATCCGTTGATAGCAGCGATTACAGGAATAGGGAACTTTTCGATCTTGAGGAAAATATCATTTCCCTTCTTACCGAAAGCAGCGCCCTCTGCCTTGGTCATGGTGCTCATAGCACCGATGTCTGCGCCTGCAACGAAAGATTTCTCGCCTGCGCCGGTGAGGATCAGGCAGCGAACAACGCTGAGATCTACGGCGTCAAAAGCCTGCTCCAGCTCGTTAAGAACTTCTTCGTTGAGAGCGTTGAGTGCCTTCGGACGGTTGATGGTAATAATACCAACGGCTCCATCCACTTCATAATCAATGAATCCCATTTTTTTGTGTCCTCCCATCCAACTTGATTTTTATAATCATGGCAGACGCGCGGACGCATCTGCCGTGTTACCTGTATATCTGAAACGTTTCTTAAATATATGCAAGTTCAATATATGTAACCTCAATATATGTAAGCTCAGCATCAGTTCTCGGGTTCGATCAGGCCGTAGGCTCCGTCCTTTCTCTTATATACTACGTTGATCTCTTCCGTCTCTGCGTTGCGGAATACGTAGAAGCCGTGTCCGAGAAGCTCCATCTGCACACATGCGTCCTCAGGATACATGGGCTTCATCTCGAACTGTTTGGTTCTCACAATGCGGATCTCTTCGTCAGAAGCATACGGCTCCTCGAGATATTCTCTCTTGAAAGCGGCCTGCGCTTTGTGCTTCTTGACGATCTTGCTCTTGTACTTCTTGAGCTGTTTCTCGATCACTTCCTCCGCCTGGTCAACGGTGGTGTACATATCATTGCTGCTCTGCTCACAGCGGATCACTCCTCCCTTGGTGGGAATAGTTACCTCCATGATATGCCGTCCGTGGTTGACTTCAAGAGTTACATGAGCGGTGGTGTCCTCGGCAAAAAATTTCTCAAGTTTGCCGAGCTTGTCCTTCACAGATTTTTCAAGTGAAGGTGATACTTCCATGTTCTTTCCAACGATGACATACTTCATAGACACCTCTTTCTGCAGTCTTAAGACTGCTGTTTATTCGATGCCGGATGTCCGGTTAGATAATTATATCACAATCTCTGTATCCTTGCACAGAACGGATAGGGTTTTACGCCTCAATTAATACAAATTTTATGAATTCCCCTTCTGAAGAACGCACAAAAAGATTGCTGCAGATCCAGGGAAATCCCATCGTCTGCAGCAATCTTTATTTGCCGTTTATTATTAAATTCAACAGGCTTCCGCGAATAAAAGCCGGATGCTTTTCACAGGATCAATAGAATATCCTCCTGATCGCCGCGATCGCGCGGTAGTCCGCTCTGGAAACCTTGATGCCGTCTCTTGCGTTGGATGCGTGCACCATCATACCGTCTCCGATATAGATGCCGACGTGACCATAGAAGCAGATCAGGTCGCCCGGCCTGGCATCACTGAGGGAATCGATCCCGATGCCGTATCCTCTCTGGGAAGCATCGTAATGCGGAAGGCCTACTCCAAAATTCGAATATACTGCCATTGTAAAACCACTGCAGTCAGTGCCGTGTGTAAGACTTGAGCCGCCCCACACATACGGATTTCCTACAAACTGGAGTGCGAAGTCCGCGACAGCCTGGCCGGTCTCTGCCCCGTGATTGAGCATTTCCTTTTTCGCCGTTTCGTAGGTCACCTTTGTGTTGTCCGCAGCTGTCTGCGCCTTTTCCGCTACTGCCAGCGCAGTTTCCGCCGCTTTTTCCTCGGCTTTAGTGGGCTCAGCGTTCTCATCTTCAATGATGCTGGCTGCCTCTTCCGCCTTCTGTGCTGCCGCCTGCGCGACTTCTGAAGCCTTCTCAGCCTTCTTCTGCGCGTCATCGGCGATATCCTTCACCGTAGCGTTCTCGATTCTCTCCTGCTGTTCCTCGGCAGTTTCCGCGACAGGATAGGAATCCGTGACGCTCACGTCCTCCATCTTGACGTATCCCTTGCCGTTTTCAGTGGCAACCTCGATCCAGCCGTCGGTTTCCTCTTCCATATTCTCCCTGACTTCGATCTGTTCGCCCTGGGAGACAGTCATAATGACATTTTTCTCACTCTTATTCTTGTGGACCTTAACCTCGTTCTCGCTGTTGTCCACGACCGCGACATTCTTCTTGACCAGTTCGGACAGAAGCGCCGCTTCGTCTCCCTTGACGAGATACTCGCCGAGAACGTAGCCTACGAGTGATCCGGACTTGATCTTTACCCAGTCGCCTCCGTTGTCCTGAAGGATCTTGGCTACATCGTTACTGTATAGTTTTCCGATCACTTCGCTTCCGAGCGAAGCATCCGTGTGAATGTTCAGATATACATTGGGGGCAGCTACAGCAAGCTCGATCTTCTCATCCTGCTTAAGACTGCTCTTTTCGGCGGCAGCGTCAATGACGGCTTTCTTCTCGCCGTTGTCCTTTTTGACTCTCATCTTCTGCCCAGGACCCACAATTGATAAAACCGCATCCGCGACCAATTCAGCCTGTGCATTATCCGGTATGATAACATTGCCCGTGATCGGGTTCAGATCCGCAGCAGCGTCAAGCCTCGCGGAGTATCCCATCGCTTTGACCGGTGCACCCATTACGGCTGCCGCCATAGAAAATGTGACCAGTCCTGTCAGTACCTTAGATCTAGTAAAAAACATGCTTCCTCCTGATTTTGTTTCCAGTTTTTTGCCGGGCGGCAGCTCGGCATTAGTCTGTATCAGGCTGTAAAAACCTTGTAACTAAACCGTTTATCAGCCGTCGGTACTATAGCAGATGCATTTTTTACTGTCAAGAAATCTACAGTTTCTTAACGATATTTAGGCTTTTTTTAGAAAGTTTCGGCTATTCCTGTTACAAAGTCAGAAGTTTATCGTTTTTTGTCAAAATATTTATGAAATACTTATTTAATAATATATGTAACAATTACAATTGCTTCTTCTATCTTTTGAAACAATAGAAACACGTGTGAAACAATTAACAGAATTGATCATTTACGCCGTCTTTTTTACGACTGCCTCAGAATGCTCTGTACTCCCGTGAACGCGATCTGGCTTACCTTATCTCCCAGTTCTTCCATACTGCACGGTATCTCATCCCTCAGCCATCTCTGGTACACGTACATTGCGCCCGCAACGAAGAAGCTCACCTGGATCTTCAGGTCGCTCTCCGGAAGCTTCGAATGCCTTGCATAGATCTCAGAAAGAATATCCACTGTCACGTTCTGCACCTCGTTCCAGAAAAATCCCAGACTGGGATTTCCGGCGACCATCCTGCAGAACTCCAGATGCTCGGAAAGCATCGAGTTTACCTCCTTCGCGAATATCTTTCTGTCAAAGGACAGCGAGAAGAAACTTCTGATCGTGAGTCGTGCCAGCAGTTCCCTCGTCTTCTCTTCCGCGTATTCCCGGATGATATCCTCCGTCGAATCATAGTGCAGATAGAAAGTCTTTCTGTCGATGTCCGCTTCTCTTGCAATATCCGAGATCGTGATCTTCTCCGTTCCTTTTTGCCTAAGGAGGTTCAGATACGCGTTCTGTATAGATTTTCTGGTCTTTGTGATCCTTCTGTCTTTCATTTTTTCCCCACTTTATACCAAAATGTGTATTATTCCCTATTCCATAAGAAACTGGCAATTGCCAAAATATTCAATAAATATCATAATACCCCATGTGTGGATAATTCAATACCTGCGCATTAACCCATTTAATATGCTAAAATAGAAACGCTGCAATTTGTCTTTACAGCAGCAGTTTTATCACCACTGCGATATGCTATCAATAATAATAAGGAGGAGCCTATGAGCAACTACGAACTGGACCACAAACTGGAACACGTCTATTCTTTGGCCGCTTACGCGGAAGTGGAAAAAAAGCCTGTTAATTCCAAAAATTACAAGAGAATCCTTGAAAAGCAGAACAAGGGTGTTCACGAGCTTATGAAAGCCGCTTATGAGATCCCTTTCTACCGCGCACGCTTTGAGCAGAGCGGAACAACTCCCGACGACTATCACTGCGCCGAGGACCTCTATAAATTCCCGCTTCTCACTAAGGATCAGCTCCGCGACTGGATGGACGAGGAGGCAGCTAAGGATCCTGAGAAGTATAAATACTGGCACGTATCTCCCACCTCCGGTTCCACCGGAAGACCGCTGCGCGTCCTGATCTCCCCCAAGGAGTACGCATACGTCACAGCGAACTGGCTG
>CACZXG010000116.1 GCA_902785055.1 uncultured Lachnospiraceae bacterium | reverse complement strand
GAAGCCTCGTTGTTGGGATACTCGCCGTTCTCTACCCACTTGCCGATCAGGTTGCACATGATGCGGCGGAAGTAGTCATGTCTTGCATAGGACAGGAAGGATCTGGAGTCTGTCAGCATTCCTACGAAGTTGCCCAGAAGGCCGAGGTTTGCGAGGGACTTCATCTGGTCCTCCATACCGCTCTTGGTGTCATTGAACCACCATGCGCTGCCGTGCTGGATCTTTCCGGGCACCTCATCAGACTGGAAGCAGCCCAGCATCGTGCCGATCTGCTCGTTGTCAGCGGGATTCAGGGAATAGATGATGGTCTTGGGGCACTCATTTGTCATATCCAGTGCGGACAGCATGCGTGCGATGTCCTCGCCGCAAGTGTTCTGCGCGATCATATCTACGCCGGTGTCGGGACCCATCTTGCGGAAGATCCTCTCGTTGGCGTTGCGGTAGCAGGAATAGTGGATCTGCATCGCGATGTCAAGACGGTGATAAGCTTTGGCCAGAGCCAGCAGAACTGCAGTCTGATACTTTTCAGCTTCTTCAACAGTAATAGTTTCTCCTGCCATAACTTTCTTATAAACAGCGTCAACTTCCTCAGCCGTTGCGGGACGGAAAGGAATGTAATCCAGGCCGTGGTCGCTTGCGCGGCAGCCGAGTTTGGCGAAGAACTCAAGGCGCTCGATCAGGGCGTCGATGACTTCCTGAGCGCTGGCCAGCTCTTTTTTGCCAACGGATGCTGCGAGCTTGCCGATGTACTCCGCAAAGCCTTCCTTGTTGATGTTGATCGCTTTGTCGGGACGATAGGAAGGGCAGACCTTGACTTCGATCGAAGGATCTGCAGCGATCTTCTCGTGCCACTCCAGGCTGTCGATCGGATCATCAGTTGTGCCGATGAAAGCCACGTTAGACTGCTTGATCAGGCCGCGGACGGACATGTTAGGGTCATTCTGAAGCATGTCGCTGGTCTTGTCCCAGATCTCCTTGGCGTTCTCGACTGTCAGGGGCTCAGTGATGCCGAAATATTTGTGCAGCTCGGCGTTGGACCAGTGATACATCGGGTTTCCGATCGCCATCTCAAGAGCTTCCGCAAATTTCACGAATCTCTCGAAGTCCGGCTTGTGGCCTGTGATATACTCTTCCGGTGTTCCGTTGGAACGCATAACACGCCATTTGTAGTGGTCACCGAAATAAGTGCCGTCCGGGTTCTCTCCGCCCAGCCATACCTCAGCGATATTGTTGAAGCGGCGGTCCTCATAGATCTCCTTGGGAGAGATGTGGCAATGGTAATCTACCAAAGGCATCGGATCAGAATAATCGTGGAACAGGTGCTTCGCGGTCTCGGTTTCCAGCAGGAAATCTTTGTCCATAAACGGTTTCATGATATGTTGTTCTCCTTTTCTTGTTGTGATATCAGCGCTTGATATCGTAGTTCATGTTCATGAGGTTGATGATGCTGTCGACATCATCTGTGATATTTCCATCGCCGTGGATCGTGTGCTTGATAACACTTGAAGCCACCGCGAAGTTCACCATATCCATAGGTTTGAAATGATGCATATAGGCATAGATCAGACCGCTGGCAAACGCGTCGCCGCCGCCGACTCTGTCCAGGATGTTGAACGTGAACATGCGGCTCTCGAAGGTGTGCCCTTTGAACCACATGTAGGCCATCAGGCTGTTCTCACTGCCGGAGTGCGCGTAACGGACATGCCTTGCGATGCAGCGGATGTTGGGATATTTTTCCACGAAGGCCTGGAAGACCTCGTCCTGCTGCTCGTAGGAAGGCTGCAGCGGGATCCCGTCCTTGTAATCTCCCTTGGAAGGATCCTCGTCATCTCTGTAGAGATGATAGGGCTCGATGCCGAAGAGCACATCCACATAGGGCAGGCACCTGGTGCAGAAATCGCGCGCCTCATCCCAGGTCCACAGAAGGCTTCGGAAGTTGCCGTCGAAGCTCACCGTCAGGCCCATATCCTTGGCGGTCTGCATCAGTCGGAGCATGAAATCCGCGCAGCTCTCGCTCAGGGCCGGCGTGATGCCGCTCAGGTGCAGCCAGTCAAATCCTTCCAGCAGCTCCTTCGGATCGATCCCGGAAAAATCATATTCTGTGATCGCGCTGTGCTTGCGGTCATACGTGACCTTACTGGGGCGGATTCCGTAGCCGGTCTCCAGATAGTAGGTCCCCAGCCTGTGGGTCGGGGTCTCCTCTTTGGTGGAAAGGATCACCGGCGTGCAGTGCACATCGTTGCTTCGGAGCATACGCACGGCGCTCTTGCCCAGAGAATTGTTGGGCACTACGGTAAAGAAAGTACTGTCCACTCCCAAGTTCGCAAGAGCCAGTGCGATGTTGGCCTCACTTCCGCCGTAGCTTGCCTCAAAGCTGTTCGCCACACGGATCTTGCCATAGTTGGGCGGTGTAAGGCGGAGCATGATCTCGCCGAAAGTAATAAATTTCTGTCCGCCGACTTCACTTAAAAGCGGATTTTTGTGAATCATAATTCTCCTCCTTTGTGCTATGTTCTTTGTCCCTGCCGCAGACCGGGACCCGCACCGTTAAAGACTGTCGTAGAGCTCCTGCAGGAATTTTCTGGAACTCACCGCGTTCTCGTCGGTGGTGTTTTCCAGCGTTGTGTGGATATACGGCTTCCTCGCCTTTATGAACCGGAGGATCTCCGTGTAATCCATGACGCCTGTTCCCGCCGCGATGCTCTTGAGGTCGTCCCCGCTGGGGACACAGTCCTTTAAATGCACTACCGCGATGCGGTCACAAAGCTTCTCCATGGCCTCTCCGATCACCTTGTCGCGCTCATCGAGATTCCCGGGATACAGAATATTTACCGGGTCGAAGATGATCCGCAGGTTGGGGCTCGGAATGGCCTCCAGCACTTTGACCGCCCTGTCGGGGCTGTACACGATATGCTTCCATACGGGCTCGATGGCCATGGTCACGCCGCATTTCTCGGCTCTCTCGACGACAGGTTCCAGGCCGCGGATGAAGGAATCGAGCGCCTCCTCGGAGTGCGTATTGGCGTCCATCTTGTACTGGGCGTTAGGAGCGCCCGTCTCGGTTCCCACAACGCCCGCCCCCAGAAGGGATGCCACGCGAAGGTGTCCGTAATATCTGCTCTGGATCTCCCTGAGTTTTTCCGGATCCGGATGGGCGAGGTTCAGATAGCACCCGAGGACCGCCACATCCAGGCCCTGGCCGTCAAATACCCTCTTTGTATATTTTGCCAGTCCTTCCGTAAGTGCGCAATCATCAAAGGTGTATCCTTTTATCACTTTCGAATAAGCGAGATGGACACAGGTAAACCCTTCCTCTCTCGCGGTCTGCGCCCTCTTTTCCATCGTCTGGAATTCGGGGCCGAGACCTGTGTGGATATCATGCAGGCGAATTCCCAGCTGCATACTTTACCTCCTGTCTTTTTCATATTCTTCCGACAATCTGCGGATCTTCCTGATCACCGGGATCACGACAAGCGCGGAGCATATTCCGGTCGCAATATTGCTGACCATCATTGTCACGCCGACCGCCTCCGATCCCATCTGTGTATAATTCTGCAGATACCACAGGACAGGGATCCTGAACACGAACACCCTAGCCATGTTCAGCAGCATCGTCCTCTCCGCATACCCGTAACCGAGCATCAGCGCATTGCATGCAGAATTAATGCCGAGTGTTATGTATCCGAGCATCTCCCAGCGGTGAATAGAAATGATCATATCGCAGAAGGACTGGTCAAACTGCTCCCTGGACTGCGCGAAGATCTGTGCCAGGTAAGGCAGCGAGAAATTGACCGCGGCAAGTCCGATCACGCCGATCATCACATCGATAAATAAAAGCCAGTAGAACAGCCTCTCCGTCCTGCGGTATTTGCCTGCGCCGCGGTTCTGGCTGATGACAGAGGAAGCGCCATCCAGCATTCCGGAATGCCAGTTCGTCGTCAGTCCTCCGATATTGTTGGAGACCCCCAGCGCGCCCGCCGTAAGTTTGCCGTAAATGCCGGCCATGGAATTGACAGTAACTTTTCCCGCGGCAAACAGCATTTTCTCTGCCGTCACAGGTAATGACAGCTTAAATACAGGCATCAGGATCTTTGCCTTGAACTGCACCGCCGACGGAGTGAACCGAAAAGCCCCCTCGTCGGAAGGCATATGCGAAAGCGCGTAAGTTAAGAGGACCATCTGGCTGCAAAGAGTCGCGACCGCGATCATGATGACGCCTGACTTCAAAATATAGACAAATAATCCGGACAAACTCAGCTTGACGGCAATCACCGCCAGATTCAGGTACATGATCCGCTTGCTGTGCCCGCGGCTTCTCTCCACAGCGATAAACACCGTATTAAAGAAACTCACGATCAGATTGAGCATCTGGAGACGGAAATATCCAACTCCTACCGTGATCAGATCCTCCGGGGTCCTTAAAAGCCGCAGGAACGGCTTGGCAAAAGGGATCATGGTGACTGCCAGCAGAACGCTTAACAGCACCGCCATGGCATACAGCGTGCTGGTCCTCTTTTGAACCAGATCATAATCACCCTGTCCATATGCCTCTGAGATCTTAATGCATCCGCCGACCGCAAGACCTGTTCCCACCGCCTGGATCATCAGCGTGATCTGGGCGAGAACCGCAATGGCGGATACCGCATCCGCGCTCACATGCGCGGCCATAATAGTGTCGAGAATCGTAAATATCTGTTGAAATGCCTGATAAATGGCCAGCGGCCCGCATACTGTAATGAGCAGCCGCAGCGGATGTGCGCTCAGAGAGAAGTTCCTGAATTCTTCATCCTTTTGGTGAGCACTCACTTCGATAGATCATCCTTCTTTATAAACTAAACTGACAATACATACCTATCAGAGCGGCGCGCGCATCTTCGCCATAATCTTCAGATGCGCGCGCCTGCGTACTTAAGTCGTGATCTGTACCATTGTCAGGTTCACATTCGCTTTACAGCACTACGCCGTCCTTGAAGATCGAGATCTCTCTGAATCCCTTGCGCTCTGTGCTGGTCAGTTTGCCGGAAGCAACTTCGCAGACAAGATCAAGAAGATCCGCGCCTGCCTCGTCGAGAGTCTTGACGCCGTCAGCGACAACGCCTGCGTTGAAGTCGATCCAGTTGGCCTTCTTCGTCGCGAGAGGAGTGTTGGTGGCGATCTTCATCGTCGGTACAGGAGCTCCGAAAGGTGTTCCTCTACCGGTTGTGAACAGGATCAGGTTGCATCCCGCTGCCGTAAGGGCTGTACAGGAAACCAGATCATTACCGGGACCGTACAGAAGGTTCAGGCCTTTGGTCTTAACCTGCTCGCCGTAGTTAATGACGTCCATGATCGGAGCTCTGCCGCCCTTCTGGACGCATCCGCAGGACTTGTCCTCGAGAGTAGTGATGCCGCCCTGCTTGTTGCCGGGGCTGGGATTGTCATAGACGACCTCATTGTGGCTGATAAAGTAATCCTTGAAACCGTTGAGCATGCTGGAAGCCTTCTCGAAGACTCCCTCGTTCACGCAGCGGCTCATAAGGAAGTTCTCCGCGCCGAACATTTCGGGCACTTCCGTAAGGATCGTAGTTCCTCCCATAGCAGTCATAAGATCGGAGAATCTGCCGACTGTAGGGTTGGCTGTGATGCCGGACAGACCATCCGATCCGCCGCACTTCATGCCGACTACCAGCTCGCTGACAGGCATCTCTTCGCGTTTAAACTGGGAAGCGTACTCCGCCAGTTCTTTAAGGAGAGCTGATCCTGCCTCAAGCTCATCCTCTACCTGCTGGCAGGTGAGGAATTTCACCCTGTCGGGATCATAGTCGCCGAGTTCCGCGACGAACTGATCGTGAGTCAGGTTCTCGCATCCCAGATGCAGCACCAGAACAGCGCCTGCATTGGGGTGCCTGGTCAGCGCCGCCAGAAGCCTTCTGGTCTGCGCGTGGTCATGGCCGGTCTGGGAGCATCCGAAAGGATGCGTAAATGTATAGAGTCCGTCGATGCTGCCCTTGACCAGATCCTGGTTGTCGCGCACCAGCGTCTTTGCCACATCATTTACGCAGCCGACTGTAGGGATGATCCAGATCTCATTGCGGATCGCCGCTCTTCCGTCTTTTCTCCTATAGCCCATGAAAGTCTTGGGTTTAAGAGGCATGACGCAGGGAACAGCAGGGTCATAGGTGTACTCCACCTCGCCCTTGAGGTTGGTCATCATATTATGGGTATGTACCCACTGGCCGGCTTTGATGTCCTTCGTGGCATGCCCGATGGGCAGGCCGTATTTCATGATCATGTCGCCTTTTGTGATGTCTTTCAGCGCCATTTTGTGGCCCTGAGGGATGTCCTCCACCGCTGCGGCACCGCCGAATGCGGTGCCTGCGGGCGCGGGATGGAGGGCAACTGCTACATTATCAATGTCGTTGATCTGAATAAATATAGGCATGGTTACCTCTCATTTCCGGGTGCAATATTTTGCTCAGCCTTGCAGATTAACAATTAAAGGCATGCAGCATAAGCTTTCAGAGCGCCGTCCTTGCGGATCTCGCCAAGGATTCTTGCGACCTCAGCCTCGAAGCCTTCGATCTTAGTGAGGTCCTCGCCCCACATCTGCTCGTTAGTCATGACCGCATGTGTCAGAGTCGCTGCATCGTCATCCTTGTGATCATAGTAGAATTCCAGTACCCAGCGATCGTCGGAAATTGTGTAAGTTCTTCCCTGAGGATCCTTGCAGACAAGGCCCGCATCCGTCAGCTCCTGGATGTTGCTGGAATAGAAAGCGATATAAGCCGCGAAGCTCGTTGTCAGGCATGCCGGCAGCTTTCCGTACTTCTCAACATACTCAGCGAAGCTCGGGAAGCATCTTGCTCTCCACTTGGAGGTGGAGTTGAGGGAGATGCTCATCAGCTCGTGGTTGACGAAGGGGTTGTTGAATCTGTCCTGAACAGCCTG
>CACZXG010000115.1 GCA_902785055.1 uncultured Lachnospiraceae bacterium | reverse complement strand
CGTCCATGAGGGTCACAGTGACGGTAAAGACAGAGCCCTTGCCCTTCTCGCTCTCGACCTCGATCGTGCCGTTCATCATCTCGACGATGCTCTTCGTGATGGCCAGGCCGAGTCCGGAGCTTCCGTATTTGTTGGTGGTGGAGGAGTCCTCCTGGGCAAAGGTATCGAAGATACGCGGCAGGAATTCCGGACTCATGCCGATCCCGGTGTCCGCGATGGTAAAGCGCAGGGTGGACTGGCGGTCAAGGCGGGCGGTCCTCTCCACGGTCAGTTCCACGTGTCCGCCCTCCGGTGTGAATTTCACTGCGTTGCTCAGGATATTGATCAGGACCTGGCGCAGCTTCATGGTGTCGCCGATATAATAATCGTCGATCTCCGTGTTGATATGGCACTGGTAGTCCAACCCCTTCTCACTGCACTGGCCGCTGAAGAGGGTATTGACGGTCTCCAGGAGCTTGCGGAAGGAGAACTCCTCGTTGCGGAGAGTCATGCGGCCGGATTCGATGCGGGACATGTCCAGGATGTCATTGATCAGGTTCAGCAGGTGGTCCGCGGACGCGCCGATCTTCTCCAGGTAGCCCCGGGTCCTGTCGGGCAGGTCCGGGTCATTGAGAGCGATATTGTCCAGGCCGATGATGGCGTTCATGGGAGTCCGGATCTCATGGCTCATGTTGGACAGGAAGGCGGTCTTGGCCCGGTTGGCCTCCTCGGCCGCACCCAGCGCGTCGCTGAGTGTCTGCTGCTGGTCCAGATTCCTGCGGGTCTCTGCGTCGACATCGGTGAAGCAGGCGCCCACATTGTTGATGACATCTCCGTCCATCTCGCCGGGGTGATGGACGCCCGCGAAGCGCACCATCTCATAGGAGTCCTGCCCGTGGCGGTGGACCATATAGGTGTAGGAGATCACGCGGCTGCGGGACAGGCCCTCCCGGATCGCGTCCGGCTGAATAAAGCGCAGAAATTCCTCACGATACGCGTCTGTGATGTAACGGTTGGCGTAGGCGGTGACGGACTCCAGATAGCGGAAGCGCTCACCGACCTTGAACCCGTCCTCGATATCCGCATGGGCCTGGTAGCAGATTCCTTCGTCCTTGTCCAGCTCCAGGTAGTAGACGCTCCAGAAGTCCGACGCCAGGGCCGTGATCATCTGCTCCTGCTGCTCCCGCTGTTTTTCCTCAGCCAGGAGCTGTTCCTGCAGGGCCAGCCGCTGCTCCAGCTCCTGCTGCTTGACCCGGTTCTCCGCGTCCGAGGTCTCTTTTTCGATCTGGAGGCGGGCCGTCCTTCGGTACTGCTCTATGACATAGGCAAAGACAAGGAGCATGACGAGCACAGTGAGCAGGGACTGCAGAATCCCCCTGCGGACAGCCCCCTCTGAGATGGAGCTGATCTGCTGGCTGATCACGCTCTCGCGGATCAGGTAGGTGAGCATCCAGTCCGTGCCCTCGACCGGGATATAGCTCAGGGTCTCGCGGATCCCCTTGTAGGTGAAGGAGACCTCTCTGGACACGCCGTCCTGAAAGTCCTGCCGGACCTGGTCAAAGCTGTAGCCGTCTTCGTACTCGGCCTGCGACATGGCCTCCAGCAGGTTGTCCTCCACAGCCAGGCCGCCGAGGATGGTATTGCTCAGCGCGATGCCGTCCTTGGTATAGATGTTGCAGAAGGTCGAACCGTTCCCCTCCGGCTGCATGGAGACCCCGGACAGCATCTCCTTCATGTCGATCTCCACGAAGCACACCTCCAGGGTGCTGCCGCGGAAGGGAATGCTGCCCGCCGGCGCCGCAATCACGACCTTTTTATCCGCCTGGTTGAGATTGCGCACATAAATCTGCGGCTCGCTGATCGCCGTGTGATCGATCGCGTAGTCCTCTCCTGCCGCCCTGGGCCCGGTCGAAGTGTAGACCGTGCCGTCGGCTCCGATAAAGGCATATCTCTCCAGGCCGAAGAGGTGCTTCATCTTGGTCTGGTAGGCCTGCAGGCTCTCCGGACTGGCAAGGTCATCCTCCGTCAGCAGGTCAAGGGTCGTCTGCATGTCATTGATCCGGTCCCTGAGGTTCTCCGCCACGACCTGTTCACGGCGCCCCGCCAGCTCGTCCAGATAGAGCAGGCTGACCGCGCGGACAGCCTCCTCCGTATCCTTTCTCGCGCTCCGGCCTGTCCAGAGCGTCCCCAACAGCAATATCACCATGACTGCAACGAGGCCTATGATCGCGATCAGTGCCGTGTTCTTTCTTCTGCTTTCCATTATGTTCTCCCACGCACATGCTGTGCGGACCGCAGGCATGCGCTGATGTTCTTCATCTTCCCGACCATGCCGAAAAAAGAAGTAAACTACGTGACATACTCCCACCACTTTCGCTATCGCTAAGAAGTGGGGGCTTCCTGTTCGACATCCCTGAAGGGATGAGCATTCGCAGGCTATCCCCGCGTGTCCCGCGGTTGGTATGACCAAGCCCGGAAACGGGCAAATGACATCTTGTCCGGATACGCACATAACATGGATCTGCCGTATGACCCAGCCAGGCCCCGCCGGCCGGCCACGGTCAGTCCCGTCTGCCTATGATCAGGCTCCCTCCAGGATCCTGCGTCCCTCATCGCGGATGTTCACTGCCGCGTTCAGGTCCCGGTCCATGCACAGGCCGCAGGAGCAGCGGTACACGCGCTCATCGAGTCTCAGTTCCTTCTTCACGTTCCCGCAGCGGCTGCACATTTTACTGGACGGAAAGAATCTCCCCACCTTCACAAAAGACTTTCCCTGTTCCTCCAGCTTGTAAGCCAGCATGGTGCGGAATGCCCCGAAGCTGTTGTCCGCCACGCTCTTACCGAAATGGAGGCTCCGGCTCATCGCCTGCATGTCGATGTCTTCCACAGCAATGGCATCATAGCGGTCAGCGAGGTCCCGGCTGAGCTTGTGCAGATAGTCCTTCCGTTGGTTCCGGATCTTTTCGTGGCGGAGGGCGACCCACCTCTTCTGCTTTTCGTAGTTCCGGCTCCCTTTTTTACACTTCGAGAGCCTGCGCTGGTCCCTGGCCAGGCGCTCCTGCGCCAGCCTGTAATAACCGGGATACTCCGCACGGCTCCCATCCGAGAACACTGCCATCCCCCGCATGGCGAAGTCGATGCCCAGCACCTTCGCATCCTCCCTGTCCGCTCCGGGCGTTTGGTTTTCGCGCGCCGGATACTCGTACAGAAGAGACGCGTAGTACTTTCCTGACGGCTCCATGCTGACGGTGACTGACTTCAGGACATACCCTTCCGGGATCCGCCTGTGCTGCCGGATCCTGACCGTCCCTGCCTTTGGCAGGCGGAGCCTGCCGTCTTCCAGGGTGATGTTCCCGTTCACTACATTGGTGGTATAGCTCTTCCGGCTCCTGTGTTTTGACTTGAACCGGGGATACCGGTTCTTTCCCGGTTCGAAGAACCTGGCAAATGCCGCCTCCAGGTGGAGCTGGACATTGGCCAGCGCCAGGGAGTCCACCTCCTTCAGCCAGGGAAAGTCCTTTTTGTACCCCGCAGGTGTAAGGCGTTTTGTCTTCCCTGTCTCCTCATACATGGCTTTTTTGTCCGCCAGCATGCGGTTATATACAAAGCGGCAGCAGCCGAAGGTCCTGTGGAAGAGTTTTTCCTGCTCCCTGTCAGGATACAGGCGGAACCTGTATGCCCTCTGTGCCTTCAGGGCAGGCGGCTTGCTGTGTCCTTCCGTTCTGTTGTTCATTTTTCCCCCTGCGTTTCTATATAGCGCCGGATCTCTTCGATGGGGGCCCCGCCCGCAGAGAGCAGGCAGAAGCTCTGGCTCCAGAAAGCATCCTTCCACAGCTTTTCCCTGATCTGAGGGAACTCCTTCTTCAGGAGGCGGCTGCTGGCGCTCTTGTAGGCGTTGATAAACCTGCTGAGCGCGCTTCCGGGCTGTCCGCGGAACATGATGTGGACATGATCCACATCATGGTTCCATTCCTCCAGTGTCAGCCCATAGCGCGGGGCGATATAGCAGAAGATCTCCTTTGCCCGGTCTGAGACTTCATCATCGAACACCTTTCTCCTGTATTTGACGACTAGGATAAGGTGATAATACAAAAGGAAAACCGAATGGGCATTATGGTCAAAATCCCGCATAATATCAGCGCTCCTTTCATTTCGACTGAATGATCCGGAACCTGATATAAGTATACCACAAATGCCGCAGAAGAACAAGTGTTCTATTTTGTGTTTATCTCAACGTTCTGCCGTTTTATTATGTTCTCTATGAGTTCTCTATGTTCTCTATGATTCTTTTCTTCTCGTCTTCCGAGAAATGATCGTTCAGGAAATCGCCCTCAAACTGTATTTCACCGTTGAGCCAGCCGCGAAGCGTGCTGTTCGCCCATGTGACATCAAAGGTATCCCAGTCGTTGAACTTCATGTACTCAAGAGCGTATTTGCTTAAGAGAAGCATTTTGTCTTGCTCCTCCACGAGCACAAGCCATTTTATGGGCTGTTGTTCAAGCGGGTTAAACTGCGGCTTTCCATCTACAATACTTATACGCTTCCCGTTTACATACGCTTCCGGGTCTTGTGGGTATTTTCCGAATTCAACTTCTGTCATAGGTCATAAACTCCTTGCTTGTTTGACCTCTCTGCAATTGCAATCTTTCTTCCTTTCTCTGTCTAAGCCCCGTGAGGCGATTAGCGCCCGCCGCTGCGCATACGTAGATATTCCTCTTCGCAGGGACAGTTGGAAAACGCTTCCGCGTTCCATTTCGCCACGCGGGCAGGATCGCCGTTGATCACAAGTTCCCGCAGGTTCACGCAGTTGTGGAAAGCGCCCCATTCCACGTATTCGACATATGCCGGAATGACGATTTTCTCAAGACCCGGGTTGTTCGCCAGGATTTCACCCTCGATCCTTTCAAGACCTGGATGAAAAAAGACCCGTTTTACGCCGCATCCGTCGTATTCTCCCCAGCGGTCACTTTCGTGGACCATCACGAAGAGCTCTTCGGGACACGTGTCCAGAACACCTTCTTTGAGCGCCTCGGAAAGTTTCCAATCTTCTTCCGTTCTGGGAATCCATCCGTCCTCCCAGCGGAAAAGGACCATATCGGCATCGCAGAGGTAGCCCATTGTTCTCCCGTCTTCCAGGAACAGGATCAGAATGCCGTCCTTGCGCATCACGGCGTCCCGAACGAGAACGTTTTCAAGCCGGTCCGTCAGCACGTGGCCGTCATCCTGAAGGAAGCGTTTCTCTTTCCAATCCTCCTGCCACGCCCCGATCCTGCCGTCCTTGAGCCAGACGATGCTTTTGCCGCTTGGAGACGCTGCTGCCGCCAGAGGCCAAAATTCTGAATCCTGTGTACTCCAGCTTTCTTTGATCACCGTGTTTGTCCGCATCTCTCCGGACTTGTCAACGATCATCATTATCGAAGCAGGTGAAAAGGCTTCGGACTTCGGCCAGATATACACGCCGAAATGACTGCCGTCCGGCAGATCTCCGTAACGGCGGTAGACTTCACTGTGCCAATCATCCGGTTTCAATGAGAGATTATAACGAAAGTCGCATTCTTCCCAATTGTCTTCCATCCAGGAAAAGCTTTTTCCGATAATCGGGTAAACCTCCCTTGCCCTTCTTATCGGTTTCTGCTCCGCAATATAGTACTTTATCGCTTGATACAGGTCATTAAAGCGTTGAACGCGGTCTGGATCGGGGTCTTCCGACGCCTCTTCCTGCGCCCTGTGTTCATCAACGAACCGCAGCAGTCGATCCGTGCCCGTGGTTTCGAACGATCTGCCGTCATCCAGGTACCGAACAAGCTCAAATTCCTCCTCCGGTTCCAGCCAAGTCAGGGATTCGAGATCCCTTTCGGGCACTTCTATCCTTTGGATATCAGACTTATAACCCCAGGCGTAGACCTTCTCATAGGCGGCAAAGCATTCGTCCCTGAATACTCCGTAGCGGATGAAAAAACCTTCACCGAACTCGGGAATATCCACATAAAGCACAGCCGAATCCCGGGACAGGATCCATTCCTTGTTTCCATGCGCGGTCACCCATGTGAACAGCTTCGTTTCGCCCTCTCCCAGCGCAAACACAAAGCGGACAAACCCCCTCAGAGTGTAGTCGTCGCTGACTGCGGCCGCCTTATTGATCATGTATTTCAGCTCCGTATGACCATCCAAAACAATATGCAGGTCCTCATACGTTTTGTCAGCATGGTCAATATACATCGAAAAATATACATCGAAAAACTGTGCCGGAGCAGAGCGAGCTTTTCCCGGCGGTCGGCGCGGCGATACCGCTCCCACGGTTCGACAACCATCATCTGCAGCAATTCTTGATCATCCATATAGAAGACCTCCGTAAAGCTTCTATGATCTACTGACCTGTGAACCCGCCGGCATCATCGGAATAGAAATCACCCCGGGTACCGCTGCTGATCTCATAAGACCCGCCGGCTTCAAAGGTAAAGACATCGGTCGTACTGTAATGGCCGGCATCCCCAAAGGCTTCCTCATCGGAAATCCAGGTGTCGCCCTCGGCCGTCTTCAAGGTATACCGTCCGCATGGGAAACTCCTGCTTGTCTCTTCTCCGGGCGAAAGCAGTACCATGAATTCCGTCGAGCCGTCCATGCGTACGAGCCTGTAGCATGCCGACTTGTCATCAGGGGCAGAAAGGTAGAGCGTACTAGTGCCCGGCCCGTACGGTTCATTCTTCAGTGCCTCTTCTTCGGCCGCTTTCCTCTCAGCTTCCTGCTGAATAAAGGCATCGGCAGTCTCCGCACCCCTGACCAGCTCTCCCACATCGAAAACGACAGCCGGATCCGAAAGCTTCTCGATCTTCAAAGACTCTCCATCACCGGCAGGATCATCCGTGTATGAAACCAGGAGATAGTCCGACGTCACATTGACCGCATAGACACTGCAATTAAGGCCGCAGCTGCGCATCAGAACCATCTCCTCTCCGGTGACCGTATTGTAGCAGCAGGGCTGATAGCGTTCCTCTCCTTCCTCTGCCCAGTCCACGCCCTCCTTCATCTCGCAGGGTCTGGCATAAAACAGATAGTCTCCGTAAGCGCTGATCATACTTTCCTCAGCCAACCGATAATCCCAGGTTATTCCGGTATAAGCCCACTCTCCCCATCTCTCACAGGAGAAAAGTGCATAATGCGATTTCGGATCATCGGAAATATCTTCCTCTTCAGGGAGAAAAAGGAAAAAATATGCTTTATCATTCACGACAACGGCATGTCGGTTATCTTCGGGCAGATTGAACTCGGATGCCTGATCAAAGGCGGCACTTACCTCCTGGTATTCTTCCTGCGAGATCCCGTACCTCGAAAGACTGCCTGTTTCCAGGCAGTGGTATTTGCGTTCGTCGAGACTGTATCCCCTTCCCTCGTTGTAATACAGATTTCCATCCGAGAGATACAGTCCTGCGAAATGACCGCGGTCGATCATCTCCACATGTGAAAAATCTGGATCGGCGCGATACAGTCCTCCCAGCTCCTCATCGTTCGCCCGATAGGAGAAATAGATGTATTCGCCGTCGCTCGCCATGAGCGAGCCGCAGGGAGAATCAATGACCGGGATATCAAGACTGTCGACCGTCCGGACAGAATCGTCCGAAATAGGTTCTTCCGCCTCGCCTGTTTCGTCCGGCTCAACAACGGCGGTTGCATCTGACCCGGCCACCGACTCGGAAGAATCTGTGGCTTCAGCTGTACTCTCAGATATTTCCGCCGACCCGGCCCCCAATTCGGAAGCTGTTTTCCCTCCGCATCCCGAGAGCAGCACGCAGACCATAGCAGATAGAATAAAAACAGCAATTATGCCGGCAATTTTTGATCTTTTCATCGTTTCAACCTCAATACGTTCTCCTGTCACAAAAAGGGCATCCGTTACCCGGCAGTCAGATTTTTGTCCCGAAAAGGGCACAGATACAGGTTACATCTTCTGATAATTACTGTCCAGACGGACATTTTTCTCCCCGGAAAAATCCAGCAGGCCGCTGCCTTTGAAGGCCTCTCCCGCGCTCTGCCTGTGGAGAAGATCAGCCGGTTTTATATTGGGATACATTACCGCGCTGCTGGTGCCATCCCGGTTTCTGCGAATCATCCCGTAAATACGGTCACTCACCGGAGAGCCGTCCTTCACAGAAAAGATCTGCACGGCAGCCCGGTTTGAAACACTCACGCGATTCGTTGTCAAAGAAGCTGTCTGCGTCGTCTTCGTCACGATCACACGGCCTGCCGCCACATAATCCGCACTCAGCACCTCGACAAAGTTATACTCACACGGGATCAGCGGGACGAGTTTCCCGTCCTCAAGCCGTCCGATGCCCAGTTTGTTGTAATCCATGCCGACTGTGCTCGAACTACCATACAGCACCAGATCACCCTGCACCCGCAGAAACGTATTCTTTTTGGGATCGATCAGTATCTTCTGGTCTTTCGTTGCGATCCCTCTCTGCCAGTAAGGCATCATGCTTTCCCCGTCTTCTGCGGAATCGGACCAGCTCATATCCAGAATCTGTTCCACGGTCATGCTCTTGTGGCTCAGAGCGATGAAAAGATAACCGTTTTTCGGGCGCACCTGATAGCCAGCATACGCTTTCAGGATCTCCTGTCCCATAAGATCCAGAGGAAATTTAATCCCCTGCGGATGCCTCTGCGCCATGGAGATGCCGTCCTCGTAGGGATGGATGACCGCCCAGTCATATCCCGTCAGGGGCTGGCCGTTCTCGTCTCCGATTGCGTATTTCGTCACTTCTTTTTTTGAAAACAATCTCTTCTTCACTGTCTGCTCCAGAATATAGCGGACGGGGTCTTTATTGATGATCTGCATACGCTCTCCTTGCCTCCTCTTCTTTTTTTAAACAATAGCCACTGCATGAGCCTTCTGCATACGCTCAAACAGCAGATTTCACTCCTTATCTGCTGCGCCATTCTCGAAGTGTAATGGAAAAATCCTTTACTTCAGCCGTCCCGGTCACGCTGTGTTTCCGGACTTCACGGCCGCATACACGGCATTCATAGGCAGAATAGTACATGTCCACGGCATCATCGTAGCCTCCATGATGGAATACACTGCCAAGCGCACCGCAGAAGGGACAACATAGCTCGTTCAGCACAGGATCATCTTCAGGCAACAGGCGTACGGCATGCTGCTTAAGATTCCTGCCGGATTTCGGTTCAGCAATAATCGAGTCTGCTATGTCGCGGTCAGCAGGCAGATGCAGTGAGGCAACTGCCGCTGAACGGGCAAGTCCTTTTCCGTTCATGGCCAGCTCTCGCAGCACCTCCCGCTCCTGCTCGTAAGGAAGCTTCGTTACTGCCCGTCCGGCTGCCTCTCCCTCCTTTTCGCGGACAACTCGCAGGAGCTTCTCGCGGTCAGCCGGGTAGGTCATCCCCTCCACATCGTGCAACAGGTTCTCGTCCGCCTTCCTGCTGCACATGAGCATACTGCATTCAAATGGCGGATGCTCCATCTTCTCATAGGCTGCCTCGCATACACGCTTATCATCCCGGCTGCCGCCGGCTCCGCCCAAGACCAGTTTGGCTAGAAATGTGTCATCCGACATCCTGTCTACCGCTTCCAGCCTTATGTCGCACATGGGAGCTTTCCCAGCGACCAGGCATAACCTTTCTTCTGATGCCCCCTCGAGCGCCGCCCTGCGCACGTTAAGGCTTATCAGCCGTTTCGTCAACGCCACATCCAGACGCCGATCCGCGTCCCGGATCCTCGATACCGCCCGTATCTGAACATTGAGGTGCGGGCATTCCGTTGCAATCCTGTAAAGCTCCTCGTCGTCTGAAACCCGATCAAGCGAACGCATGGCTTTGTTTTCGTCTTTGCTCATCCACCCCGGTTTAAATAGTCCCATGTTTCTTCCTTCCTGTAATTCGTGTCATTCGTTCACAGAATCGCATCATTCCACCAATCTCTCTATTCAGCGGGGAAATGCAGATTCATCGGCACCTTCTTTGTGCCAATCACAACCACCGAACGAATTGCGCTCGCCGCAGCGCGAGCATGTACAGCCGTCCTTACCATCAGGCAGCTTATACCATTTATGGCCAGTTATCCTGCATGCCAGACCCATGCCTGATCTCCCCCTCCTTAATCAATCACTCTAATAAACAGTTTTCAGCTGCTTCAGTTTCTGACGCATGTCGTCCATCTTCCGATATCTGTCCCTGTCGTATCTTTCGATCCGTTTCATACTTTCAAACAGCTTCGATGTCAGTTCATCGATCTGTACATCGCTTAGACGTCTGTTCTTCAGATCCCGCTCGAGCCGGAGCTGGAATTCAGATGCATTTTCAACAAGCATTCCACCGGCAACCTTGTGATATCGGGTCTTGATTTCATTGTCGTAAAACCGAAGGAGCCATTCCAGTTCCTCATCCGTCAGATCGTTTACCGGATGATACTGTGCTTTTTCAGATCCCCGACCATAATTATTGACATAGTAAATCGAGGAATAGGCCTGCCTTCGTTTTCGTGATATGTACAATACTGCTGCCAGCACTGCAATAACGATTAATAAAACGATAATAACAACTGCTGTCATTTCTCTTTTACGATTCCTTTCACAAACCATTTAGACATAATCGTTCATTTTCAGCATAGCAGAACGATCTTCTAAACGGCTGGTCTGGCTGTCCACCTTTACCATCTTCCCGGCAAAGACAGAAAGAAAAGACCAGACAGCATAGGCCGTCTGATCTTCTTTCCTAAAACTCATTCTATTATTCCGTAAATCTATTCCACTATTCTGTTTCTGCCGCTTCAAATACCCGGTCTGTATTGGCAAAAATCAATGCCAGTTCACCCAAAGGGATATCTCCCGGCTGATTCGCGCCGTTCAGGATGCCGTGCTCTTCCGCAAAAGAAACCGCGACACGCACGCCGGGATAGAATCCGTTGTCATCTTTCAGACTTGACCAGTCGGCCACAATGGCGGGATCATGCGCCTTCACCGCGGCATACACTGCAATATCCCTATCCACTGTCTGCCCGTCATCCCAGCCCCAGGGCAGAAAATACGCATCATTCTCCTGCGGCATATCCTTATTGATCCCGTAGACATATTCTCTGTCAAACCCGTAGAGTTCCGTCAAGACCGCACGGAGATCTCCTACCGTTGCAGTGTCTTCTGTCTCATCGAACATGGTTGTACCGTACTTCTCCTTCATATAGGATACGGCATCCTCGACACGGTCCGCGTCAGAAGTGAAGGCGGGAACTGCATCCTCTGTAAAGGGTGACCAGGTAAGATATCGGTAAAGCCGTACGCCCCCATAACAAACAGCACCGATTGCCAGTGCGGCACAGAGGATCACGCATGTCAGACGAACCGCCTGTGACCTTGGGTTAGCCGAAAGAAGTGCTTTTTTGACCTGCGAAACGTCCGCAAACCGGTCCTTCGGCGCAAAACCCGTGCACTTGCGGATAATCTTATCCAGGGGCCGGTATATTTTTACGTTCTTATTCTCTTTTGTGCTTCCGGTCAGAAGCCATCGCAGAAGAATCCCGAGAGAATAAATGTCCGTCCTGGCGTCTGTCTGTGCAAATCCGTACTGCTCCGGAGGCGCATACGCGAGGGTGCCGAAAAACACAGTGTCGGTATCGTGGCCGCTTCGATATACCCGTGCAATATCAAAGTCGATCAGAGAAACGCTGCCGTCCGGGCCGATAATGATGTTCTGCGGCTTGATATCCCTGTGTATGATCGGCTCATCCCGATGATGGAGATAAGCGAGAATATCACAGATCCTGGCGCAGATCCGTGTGATCTCTTTTACGGATAGCTCATTCTCCTGCGCATAGCGGTCCAAGGGCAGACCTTCTATATATTCCCGGACTGTGATGAGCACGTTTTCGTTCTCAAACGATTCCGTATACTTTGGAAGGCCTTTATGATCCAACCCGTCCAGCAGACTGCTGTTATCTGCGATCGTCCACAGATCGCGCTCATAGCATTTTGCGATATGGTTCTTTCCTTCCGGATCCTGTACAAGGAACGTCGTGATCCCTTTTTGTTCCGAAAGGCACTCCATCAAAACATACTTTTCCTGAAACTCCGCAGGATAATCCGCGCTGCTGTCGGAATCCAGAATAGATTGCAGAAGTTCATCACGATCTGTCATGCTTTCCCCCTATCAACGGCAGGTGATTATCATACAGAAGCTGCTGTGTTTCCATAAATGTTCTGTGATACTGGAGGCAGTACGCGATGACAGCATCTCTTTTCACACGCGGATGAAGTGCTGTTGCGCGGGCAACCTTCAGGAGCTGCTGTGTTTCATCCGCATTCAGTTCAAATCCAAAGGCAAGCTGCAGGACCGTATCGCGGGACGGATTTCTTGTCCCGGAAAACAGCTTGTGTCCAAAGGAAGATTCTATTTCTCCCCGCCGGATCACTGCTTCCGCTTTTTCGTTTCTTTCCTCCGCAAGCATGGAAATATATTCAGAGAACAAGGGCAATTCCTGCATGTCCACGCTTCCTGCAAGATATCTTTCTACAGAAGCCGACCTGAACAGCTTTGCCCACAGTTCCGAGGTGGATATCTTTTTAGATTTAACCTCATTCTTATCCATCGGATTCACCCCCTCTTATATTACTTTCCAATACCCGCTTTTTCTTGAACCGACCCGTTCTATATAGCCGTTCTTACGCAAGTATGAAATATTATTCTCAACAGTTGTTTCCGCACAGCCAAGAATAACTCGAAGCTGCGCAGTAGTGATATTCGGATCATTTCTCATTTCTGTAATGATTTTTCTGCGCCGTTCGTTCATTCAAAGGCTTCTTATCCCCAGTTTTATTCCCCAATGCGATCTGGGGATTATGAATTCTCTGGAAGGGAATCGTCACAACGATCGAGTTTTCTCTGAAAGTAAATGCGTCTTTTCCATAGACGTGAAACCTCACACGACTGACAATCATCAGTATACAGGTAAATCCACGTTGCTACAAATGTGAGGTCACTTCATATTATCTAAAGTCGCGTGCTTCCTACTCCCCGCCTTGCGGCGGGTTCCCCTTTAGGGGGTTCGGACTGCCTCTCCATCATACAGCCAAAGCTCAGCATCACGCTGCCGCAGCAGCGAGCGCCGCACTGAAGCTAATTAACGTGGATAAGGTGCAGGTGCTTCTCTTGCTGACTGAA
>CACZXG010000114.1 GCA_902785055.1 uncultured Lachnospiraceae bacterium | reverse complement strand
AAGGAGTACGGTGTCGGCAAGTTCGGCCTTAACAAGGCTTTCCGCATCAATGATGAAAACAAGGAGAGGGAGTTTCTGATCCCGATCACCGCGACCAGCGACGTGCAGCTGGAGGACCTGGTGGGATACGAGCTGCAGAAAGAGAAGCTGATCGCCAACACAGAGGCCTTTGTAGAAGGGCGCATGGCCAACAATGTCCTTCTGTACGGCGATGCGGGAACAGGAAAATCCACAAGCATCAAGGCGATCCTGAACCGCTATTACAGTAAGGGACTGAGGATGATCGAGGTCTACAAGCACCAGTTCAAAGACCTGCAGCGGATCATCTCCGAGATCAAGAACAGAAACTACCGCTTTATCATTTACATGGACGATCTGTCCTTTGAGGAATTTGAGACAGAGTACAAATATCTCAAGGCTGTTATCGAGGGAGGACTCGAGACAAAGCCTGAGAATATCCTGATCTACGCGACTTCCAACAGAAGGCACCTGATCAAGGAGACATGGGGAGACAGAAACGACAGATCTGACGATGAGATGCACCGGAGCGACACGGTACAGGAGAAACTTTCCCTGGTGGCCCGATTCGGCGTCACGATCGGCTACTTCAAGCCATCGCACCAGGAATATCTGCACATTGTCAGCGAACTGGCAAAACGCTATCCGGAGATCACGCTTTCAGATGAGGAGCTGGCGCTTCTGGCCAATCAGTGGGAGCTGCGAAGCGGAGGAGCTTCGGGAAGGACCGCGCAGCAGTTCATCAATTATCTTGTGGGCAGCGCGCAGCAGCGGGAACAGAAATCATAACGGAGATACAAAAAGGGAGCCGGATGGCTCCCTTTGGTTTTTCATATAGAAATGATGAATCTTATCAGCCTGCGAACATGGTCCCGTCAAAAGCCTGATCAAGCCTGAGCCCGTTTACTTTCTGAGGCCATTCCTCTGTGACGATGAAGCGGTAGACGACGCCGTCGGCCGTTTTGACATCGACTGTGTCCTTGCCGTTCGTTTTAAAGAGCCTGCACTTGCTTCCCTTGGGAAGAACCGCGTTCTGCCCGGTGACCGTCCCGGCAGCCGGATCCACGATGTCAGCCGGAAGATCCGTGAGGCTGGTGAGTTCGAGATAGGAGTCGATCAGGTACTGATCGGATAAAAGAACGGGCATTCCGTCCTCTCCGACTCTGTAGCGACCGGTGGCGGAGTAGGTGCTCATCAGATCCATGTGGGTATCGAGGCAGAAGGAGTCCGGTGAGGAGATGAACTGTTCGTCCATATACCACAGATCGGGATCGACGCTGTCGCGGCGGAAACGTGCAGAGAACCCTGTGCCGTTGAGTTCGCCAATAAAGACGGGCTTCTCACCGCTTAGATCGAATACGCAGGTAATGCGGTAGTCATTGTCGGTGATAGTCTGCACATAGAGATAGCTCTTTCCTGATCCGGTGTGGATCAGAACACCGCGCGCATTAAAGAAGTAGGTCTCGTGCAGGCACTCCTTGTCTCCCACAGCGACTCTGAGCGCTGTGTAGGCGCCAATGTCGCCGTTATTATCAGGACGGGCGTTCAGGCTTATTTTCTCAGATGTGCCGTCTCCGTTCAGGTCTGCCATTACCGGATAAACAGTGTCAACCGGAAGTGTATAGGCGCCTTTGTGAGCAGCAAAGGAGTCAGTAAACAGGGCAGGATACTTTTCAAAGGGAATCTCGGCTTCTACGGCACCTTCTTCCTCTGTGCTGATCGAGCCGGGATTAAACCGGAAGATCACGCCGTTGTCGCTGACGACCCAGGCAGGGAAGTAATTCCGGGACGCGAGGGCTTCGGAGACGGACTCCTCGCGGTCGCCTGCGGGATCGCCGGTGCTGAGAAAACGAAGGTTTTCGTTTACGGCGGTGACCAGCGCTTTTTTGTCATTAAGATCCTTTATGACGTCATTGAGGGAAACTGTTTTGCCGGAAGCGGTGTCGAGAGTGATCCCTCGAAAAGTTGTGGTGCCGCCTGCGGCGCCCGGGAGAAAACTGTAGCAGGAAGTGAAAAAACTGACCGCCCTGTCATCCTGTCTGACCGGGACAATCCTGCTCTCAAAGGTGGCCGACGGCCTGACTTCGTCAGTGGTCCCGTTCTCAGCGGCGTATTGTCTGGATTTATCGGCGAGCTCCTTGAAATCTTCTCTGCAGGAAGCGGCGATCTGTGTATTGAGCTCCAGAAGAGCGCTGCTCAGGGCAGGGTACTTATTCGCGGAATCTTCGGACAGGAGGGCTGCCTGGAAATAGCCGTCAGCTATGCTCTCATAGTTGTCTGACTCGAGCAGATAGCACTTGGAGAGAATCAGTTCCGGGGGAAGGGCTGCCGGGGAAACCTGACTGACCGCGGGATCATTCACCGGTTCACCGGACACTGTCTCCTCTGTTCCGGCACCGGAGGGAGCAGATGCAGCGTAAACGCTGACAGGAGCTGCCAGGGGGCTCAGAAATGCAGACAGAAGTACACAGCTGCACAGAAGAGGATAAATTATTACAAATTTGCGCTTTTTCATGACTCCTCCTTTATACGGACAGGTATGTCCTGCTATCATAGTATCACAGATCAGTGCGAAACGTCATACTATCTTTGGAGTAAGATCGGTCATGCGAAGACAAGCCATACACAGGTGCGGTTTTTCCATGTATAATGAAAGGAAGTAATGATACGATAAACATGTATCCCGGCGGCTCTTTCTGACGGCGGGTGCGCGAAAGGAATGGACAGACAGATGTCAAATGAAAAGTTGATCAACGAGAGGATCAGGAGGATCACCGACAGCATCCTGGAAGACTACAAGAACGGAAGAGATATCGACAAGATGGATGTATTCAGCCAGCCCGACAGCGACGCGGTGACGGACATTGTCAAAAAACTTCTTAATATCCTGTTTCCCGGTTACTACAGGGAGAAGAATTACAGAAGCTACAATGACAACAGCCGGATCAGCATCCTGATCGAGGACGTGGTCTACAATCTGACCAAGCAGATCGCGATCGCGCTTCGTTTCCGCGAGGACTACGCGGAGGCGGACGAATCGGTGATCAAGGATGCTTCCGAAGAGTACGCCATTACCTTTATTAGCCGGATCCCTGCCATCAGGGAACTGGTCGATACTGACATGGAGGCTTTCTACCAGGGAGATCCTGCCGCCTACAACAAGGAGGAGATCGTACTCTGCTATCCGGGCCTTCTTGCAAGCACTGTGAACAGACTGGCTCATGAGCTGTTTCTTCTGAAGGTTCCGCTGATCCCCAGGATGATGACCGAGTACGCGCATTCCCGCACGGGTATCGATATCCATCCCGGCGCGACGATCGGAAGATATTTCTTTATGGACCACGGGACCGGAATTGTCGTGGGCGAGACGTCCGTCATAGGAGAACATGTCAAAATATATCAGGGCGTCACGATCGGCGCGCTCTCCACAAGGGGAGGGCAGAGCCTGCGCGGCGCGAAGAGACACCCCACGATCGAGGATGACGTCACGATCTACGCCGGCGCGTCCATACTCGGAGGTGAGACGGTGATCGGAAAAGGCTCGGTCATCGGCTCGAACGTGTTCATCACGAGCAGTGTCAAGCCCGGCACCAGAATGAGTGTCAAGACCCAGGAACTGGTGATCAGGCACAGGGAAGAGATCGAGGGACCCAGAGAGAGCCGGCCTGAGGGCACAAAGCCCGAGAACTGGTACTAGACAGGAAATGCCGTCACTGTTTTGACGCGGAATCGGTATGAGGTATAGGAAACAAGGGAGGGAATAAGATGGAGAAGATTTACGGAGCGGTAAGGGATCTGACAGAATATGCGCTTGCAACAGAATTGATCGCGAAAGAAGATGTGATCTATACGGTTAATTCTCTGCTGGGAGCACTGGGGATCGACGACTATCCCGGAGACAGGGACGAGATCATCGAGGGAGCGGAGAAGCTTGACCAAAATAAGATCGCGGACGGGACTCTTCTGGAAGGGATCCTGGAAGTGATCCTTAACTATGCGTCCGGGAAGGGCATGATAGACGGTGCGTCCGTGGTCATGAGAGACCTCTTCGATACGAAGATCATGGGTATCCTGACACCCAGACCGAGTGAAGTCATCGCGAAATTCCGCGGCATTTACAATGAGGACCCGGTCAGGGCGACCGACTGGTATTATGATTTCTCGCGGAATACAGATTACATAAGAAGATACAGGATCGCCAGAGACAGAAGATGGAAGGCGCAGACCGAATACGGGGAACTCGACATAACCATCAATCTCTCCAAGCCGGAGAAGGATCCCAAGGCGATCGCAGCAGCAAGAAATGCCGCTCAGAGCAGCTACCCCAAGTGCCAGCTGTGCATTGAGAACGAGGGCTACTACGGAAGAGTGAATCATCCGGCCAGAGAGAATCACCGGATCATTCCGATCACCATCCAGGGGAATCCCTGGGGATTCCAGTATTCGCCCTATGTCTACTACAATGAGCACTGCATCGTGTTCAACTCCCGCCATATTCCGATGGCGATCAATCACGATACTTTCTGCAAACTTTTTGACTTTATCAAGGCATTCCCGCACTATTTCCTGGGATCCAACGCGGACCTGCCGATCGTGGGAGGATCGATCCTGAGCCACGACCACTTCCAGGGCGGTCATTATGACTTCGCTATGGCGAATGCGCCTGTGGAGCGCTCCTTTACAGTCAAAGGGTTTGAGGACATCTCCAGCGGGATTGTGAAGTGGCCCATGTCCTGCATCCGCCTCTCCGGCCCGGATACGGACCGCATTATTGCGCTGGCTGATCACATTCTGGAAGCATGGCGCGGATATACGGATGAGGAAGCTTTCATTTATGCGTTTACAGAGAATACGCCGCACAACACGATCACACCCATCGCCCGCAAGCGCGGCGGACTCTTTGAGCTGGATCTGGTCCTTCGCAACAACATAACCACTGATGAGAATCCGCTGGGCGTCTATCATCCTCACGCGGAGCTTCATCATATCAAGAAAGAGAATATCGGCCTGATCGAAGTTATGGGCATGGCGATCCTCCCTGCAAGACTCCTCGGTGAGATGGAGGAGCTCAAGAAGGCGATCCTTAAGGGTGAGGACTTCCGGGCCAATCCCGCGCTGGAGAAACACGCGGACTGGGCGGAGGAATTTACAGGCCGCTATGAGAAGATCGACGAGAGCAATATTGACGGGATCATTCAGAAAGAGATCGGAGATGTGTTCCGCCGTGTTCTCGAAGACGCTGGTGTGTACAAGAGAACACCCGAGGGCCAGAAGGCGTTCGATCGGTTTGTGGAGAGTTTATGAGAAAAGAACTGAGCGATAAATACTCGGATCTGTGCTCCGCACTGCGCAGGGAGAAGAGGATCGCGGTGGCCTTTTCGGCCGGCGTCGATTCGACGCTTCTGCTCCAAACGGCAGTGAATGCGCTGGGAAACAGAAATGTGCTCGCGGTCACGTCGCTGTCCGCGTCATTTCCGGAGAGAGAAGCCGGTGAAGCGGATGAATTCACCCGCAAGATCGGCGTGCGCAGGATCACAGTCGGGGTGGACCAGCTTTCCATCCCGGGTTTTCGGGAAAATCCCGCGGACAGATGCTACCTTTGCAAAAAAGTGCTGTTTACACGGATGATGGAAGCTGCGCGGGAGCAGGGATTTGAGATCATGGCCGAGGGGTCGAATCTGGATGACCTGTCTGACTACAGACCCGGCCTGAAAGCGATACAAGAACTGGGCGTAATGAGTCCGCTTCGCGAAGCGGGACTTACCAAGTCGGAGATCAGGGAGATTTCTTCGGAACTGGGGCTTCCCACCTGGAATAAGCCTTCCTTTGCATGTCTCGCCACGAGATTTGTGTACGGGGAGACTATAACAGATGTAAAACTCAGGAGAGTGGAGCTGGGAGAGAGGCTCCTGCAGGATCTTGGCTTTAAACAGTTCAGAGTGAGGATCCACGGAGAAGAGGGGCGCCTTGCCAGGATCGAAGTGCTGCCCGGGGATTTTGAAAAGCTTCTGGGATGGAGGCAGGAGATCGCCGCGGAACTGAAACAGTTTGGATTTGACTATGTGTCGATGGACCTGGAAGGGTACAGGACAGGTAGTATGAATGAAGTGCTCACTTGAAGCTAAAAGCCGCTGCCATCATCGGGCAGCGGCTTTTTCAGGTTTTGTTATTGCAGATCTTTATTAATCTGAGACTTCCTGAAGGCCGGAGATATCGGCCTTCGCCAGAATGGAATAGTTGGTGTAGTAGACTACAAAGCCCGGTTTGGCTCCGCCGGGCTTTTTTACATTGCGGCGGAGGAGATAATCGATCTCGACTTTGCCCTGCTGCCGGCCGGCAGAGTACCAGGCGGCCAGGGAAGCGGCTTCTTCGAAAGCCCTGTCCGGGATCTCATCCATGGAGCGGCCGCCGGAGCGGAGGATCACATGGGAACCGGGGATGTCGTTGGCGTGCATCCAGATGTCGCCGGGCTCAGCGAAGTGGAACGTGAGCTGATCATTCTGCGTGTTATTCTTGCCGACGTAGATGTCGTAGCCGTCACTGCTGATGTAGTGCAGAGGCTTGCTGACCGGCGTGCGGGCGCGGCCTTTTTTGCCGGACTTGTCGGATCCGGGGCGCTTTTTGCCTCCTCCCGCGTGCCGCCGTACAAGTCCGCTGTCCTCGAGTTCCTGGCGGATCTGAGCGAGATCGCCTTCATTAGTGGCAAGGTCCAGGGAGGTGCGGATGCTCTCGAGGTGGTCGATCTCTGACTTGACTTCGGCGGTTAATGCCGTGAGAGCCTCGTAAGTCCTCTTGAGCTTGGTGTATCTGTCAAAATATTTCTTCGCGTTCTCTACGAAAATGCCTAATTTCCCGTTCTGGAGGCTCGTGTTGATCCCGGTGACCATTTCCGTAGCGGACTGAACGACGCCCCGGTGCTGATGCGGGCGGACGTCGGCATCGCCATGGGCTCCCTGGGATCGGACGCGGCCATCGAGGCCGCGGATGTGGTGCTGATGGACGACGACCTGCGGAAGATC
>CACZXG010000113.1 GCA_902785055.1 uncultured Lachnospiraceae bacterium | reverse complement strand
TGTTCATCTGCGAAGGAATGTACGGGGAAGAGGACAAAACAGCGAAGGCCAGGGAGCACAAACACATGACTTTTGCCGAGGCGGCTCAGATCGCGAAAAAGGCGAATCCGGCCAAGATGTGGCTCACTCACTACAGCCCGTCGCTGACACATCCCGAGGAGTTCATGCCTGTTGTCTGGAAGACATTTCCGGCGGCGGCTCCCGGCAAAGACGGAAAGAGCATAGAACTGCAGTTTACAGAAGAATGAAGAATCAACGGTAAACTGATCATAGTAATGAAAATGAAGGATACAATGGATAAAGACATCACTATTTTGGCTATAGAATCGAGCTGCGACGAGACAGCCGCTTCTGTAGTGGTAAACGGGAGGGACGTTCTTTCAAATGTGATCTCCTCCCAGATCGACATACATACACTTTACGGCGGCGTCGTGCCGGAGATCGCTTCGAGAAAGCACACCGAGAGGATCAATCAGGTGGTGAAAAAGGGCCTGTCCGAGGCGGGCAAGACCCTGCAGGATATGGACGCCATCGCCGTCACATACGGACCGGGCCTTGTGGGACCGCTGCTGATCGGAGTTTCCGAGGCCAAGGCGCTGAGCTTTGCTACAGGTATTCCTCTGATCGGCGTGCACCACATCGAGGGGCACATCAGCGCGAACTATATCGCCAACAAGGACCTGGAGCCGCCATTCGCGTGCCTTGTGGTGTCCGGAGGACACACTCATCTGGTGCTGGTTAAGGACTACGGCGAGTACGAGATCCTGGGGCGGACCCAGGACGACGCGGCAGGAGAGGCTTTTGACAAGGTGGCCAGGGAGATCGGTTTGGGATATCCCGGCGGGCCCAAGATCGACAAGGTCTCCAAAGAGGGAAATCCCGCGGCGATCGATTTCCCGAGAGGCAAAGTTGCCGGTTCCCGTTACGACTTCAGCTTCAGCGGCATGAAGTCTTCGGTGCTCAATTACCTCAACACCTGCAAGATGAAAAATATCGAGATCTCTGTGCCTGACGTGGCGGCCTCTTTCCAGCAGGCTGTGGTCGACGTTCTGGTCTCCCATGCGATGTGGGCAGTGGAGGAGTTCCATCTGACCAAATTCGCGCTGGCTGGCGGCGTCGCATCCAACACAGCACTGAGAGCTGCCATGGAGAAGGCCTGCGCCGAGAGAGGCGTGGAGTTCTTCTGCCCGCCGCCGATCCTGTGTACTGATAACGCGGCAATGATCGGCAGCGCAGCGTATTATGAATACATAAAAGGCGTCCGAAGCGGTCTGGATCTCAACGCGAAGCCCGGACTGAGATTGGGGGAGAGATGAATATGTGTCAAAAAAGAGAGCGCTGCACAGTTCTCCTTATGGCTGCGGGAAGCGGCCTCCGCATGGGTGGAGAAACCCGTAAGCAGTATATTGATGTGAAAGGAAGACCTCTGTTCACATACGCTCTGGAGACTTTTGACCAAAGCAATATCGTAACGGACATCATGATCGTGGTTCCGGAAGGCGACCAGGAGTATTGCAGGGAGATCGTGGAGACCTGTGGGCTCGCAGGTAAGGTACGTAAGATCGTCGCGGGAGGAAGGGAGCGCTGCTTCTCAGTTCACAACGGACTGCAGGCAGTGGACTGGCCCTGTGACTATGTCTTTATCCACGATTCAGCCAGGCCCTTCATCGACGATGACACAATGAGGAGACTTTTGGACGAGGTGAGGATCAGTAAAGCCTGCATTGCAGCTGTTCCCACGAAGGATACAGTCAAGATCGCCGATCAGGACGGATTTGTGGCACAGACACCGAACAGAAAAGATGTCTGGCTTGTGCAGACGCCTCAGGTTTTTGACTTCGAACTGATCAAAAAGGCGCATGAGGAGATGGTGGAGCAGTACGATGAACTGCTCAAAAAGGGTGTGACCATCACGGATGACGCTATGGTGGCGGAAACCTTTACCGGATACCGGGTCAAACTTGTGATGGCGAACTACCGCAATATAAAAGTGACTACGCCGGAGGACATGGATACTGTAGCCGCTTACATGAAAGGGCGGCACTGAACGGCTGAAAGCGAGGCAGTATGGCTTTTACACATCTGCACGTCCACACGGAGTATTCGCTGCTGGACGGCTCCAATAAGATCAAGGAATATGTAAAACGCATCAAAGAGCTTGGAATGGACAGCGCGGCCATAACCGATCACGGCGTCATGTACGGCGTGATCGATTTTTATAAGGCGGCAAAAGAGGCAGGCATCAAGCCTGTCATCGGATGCGAGGTCTATGTCGCTCCCGGTTCCCGTTTCGACAGAGAACAGGGCGCCGGAGAGGACCGCTATTACCATCTGATCCTTCTGGCGGAGAACAACAAGGGCTACGCCAACCTGATGAAAATAGTGAGCCGCTCCTTCACGGAGGGGTACTACTACAAGCCGAGAGTAGACATTGAACTGCTGCGGGAGTTTCACGAGGGTATTATCGCGTCGAGCGCATGTCTTGCCGGAGAAGTCGCAAGGAATATAGTCAGGGATGATATTGCGGCGGCGGATAAAGCCGCGCTGAAATACCTGGATATCTTCGGAGAGGGGAATTTCTTCCTCGAGCTTCAGGACCACGGCTATCAGGACCAGCAGAAGGTGAACATGGCGCTCATGTCCATGAGCAAGCGCCTGGGGATCCCTCTGATCGCCACTAACGATATTCACTACACGTACGCCGAGGACGCTGAGGCGCACGATATTTTGCTGTGTATTCAGACGGGCAAGAAGCTCTCGGATGAGAACCGGATGCGGTATCCGGGCGGGCAGTTCTTCGTCAAGAGCGAGATGGAGATGCGAGCCTTGTTTCCTTATGCCCGCGAAGCGCTGGACAACACCCATAAGATCGCGGAGCGCTGCAACGTGGAGATCGAGTTCGGCGTCACAAAGCTCCCTCACTTCGAGGTGCCGGAAGGCTATGATTCCTGGACTTACCTGAACAAACTCTGCGACGACGGCATGAAGGAGCGCTATCCGGAAGACGACGGCACTCTGCGGGAGAGGCTGGAATATGAGCTTAACACGATCCGCCAGATGGGATACGTGGACTACTTCCTGATCGTCTGGGACTACATCAATTTCTCAAGGGAGCACGACATCATGGTCGGGCCCGGAAGAGGAAGCGCGGCGGGAAGTATAGCCGCTTACTGCCTGCACATCACGGACATTGATCCCATTAAATATAACCTGCTCTTTGAGCGATTCCTCAATCCTGAGCGTGTTTCCATGCCCGATATCGACGTGGACTTCGGATTCGAGCGCAGAGGAGAAGTAATTGATTATGTTACGCAGAAGTACGGGAAAGACAGAGTCATGCAGATCATCACTTTCGGTACTTTGCAGGCCAAGGGCGTGATCAGGGACGTGGGGCGCGTCATGGACCTCCCCTACGGATTCGTGGACTCCATCGCCAAAATGGTGCCGGCAGAGCTGGGCATGACTTTGGACAAGGCACTGAAGCAGAATCCGGACATGAAGAAGGTATATGAGGAGGACGACCGGGTCCGCAAACTAATCGACATGAGCCGGAGACTTGAGGGACTTCCCAGACACAGTTCTGTGCACGCTGCGGGCGTCGTCATATGCTCCGAGCCTGCGGAGGACCTGGTTCCCCTTGCAAGGGCGGCGGACGGCTCTGTGACTACCCAGTTTACTATGACGACGATCGAAGAACTGGGACTTCTGAAAATGGATTTCCTGGGACTGAGGACACTGACGGTCATTCAGAACGCAGTGAACATGGCGAACCGCTCCATTGAGGAGGCGGGAGGGGCTTATCCTTCCCATGAGCCGGCCCTCGGCGGAGAGAAAGCGAGAGTTAAGGAAAATCCCATCTGTTATCCCGTCGATCTGGCAAATCTGGACTACGCGGATCCGGCTGTATTTGCCTCGATCTCGACCGGAAAAACGGACGGCGTCTTCCAGCTTGAATCCGGCGGAATGCAGGGGTTCATGAAGGAGCTCCATCCCGAGAATTTCGAGGACATCATTGCAGGGATCTCGCTCTACAGGCCGGGTCCCATGGATTTCATACCAAAATATATATTCGGCAAGAAGAATCCCGACCGGATCACTTATGATGCGAAGGAACTTGAGCCTATCTTAGAGCCCACATACGGATGCATTGTTTACCAGGAACAGGTAATGCAGATCGTGCGGGACCTGGGCGGTTATACTTTGGGCAGAAGCGACCTTGTGCGGCGAGCCATGTCCAAAAAGAAGCAGAAGGTCATGGAGCAGGAGCGGCGCAACTTCGTCTACGGCAATCCGGAAGAAGGCGTGCCGGGATGCGTCTCCAAAGGGATCAGCACCCAGGTGGCGTCCCACATCTACGACACGATGATGGACTTTGCCAAATACGCATTCAACAAATCCCATGCGGCATGCTATGCGGTGGTCGCTTATCAGACCGCCTGGCTCAAATACTATTATCCGACGGAGTTCATGGCGGCGCTTATGACATCGGTCATCGATTTCCCCAACAAGGTGGCGGGCTATATTTTGACCTGCAGGAGCATGGGGATCAAGCTGCTGCCTCCTGACATCAATGAGGGAGAGGCCGGATTTTCCGTATCCGGCGGCGCGATCCGCTACGGACTGACAGCGATCAAAGGGGTCGGGAGACCTGTAATCGACGCCGTGATCGCGGAGAGGAAGGAGAGAGGGCCTTTCCGGGATCTTCACGATTTCCTGTCCCGCATGATCCTCAAGGACCGTGAGGTCAACAAGAGGGTCATCGAGAACTTCATCAAGGCGGGCGCGCTGGACTGCCTGGGAGCCACGCGCAAGCAGCTGATGAGCGTCTACATGAGGATGATGGACGACCTGTCCAGTTCCAAGAAGAACGATATGGCAGGGCAGATGTCCCTGTTCGATTTTGCGGACGAGGAGGACAAACAGGACTATATCATCACGATGCCGGACATCGGCGAGTACCCCAAAGAGCTGAAGCTGGCATTCGAGAAAGAAGTGCTGGGCATCTATGTCAGCGGCCATCCTCTGGAGGACTACATGGGCCTGTGGAGGAGCCACATCACAAAGCGCGTGTCGGATTTCCTGCTCGACGAGGAGACAGGAGAAGCAGGCGTAGAGGACGGAGAGAAAGCCGTCATCGGCGGCATGATCACTGCCAAAAAAGTGAAATACACCAAGAACAACAAAGTCATGGCATTTCTCGATGTCGAGGACATGACAGGCAGTATGGAAGTCATTGTTTTTCCGAATACTTACGAGAAGGAAAGCGAGAAACTTATCGAGGACGGCAAAGTATTCCTGAGCGGCAGGGTTTCCCTGGAAGAGGAGCGCGACGGCAAACTGATCTGCGAGCAGGTCATCTCTTTTGACGCGGTCCCAAGAAAGCTCTGGATCCGCTTTGACGATCCGGCAAGCTACAGAAACGGCGCGGCGGACCTTAAAAGGATCATCGACGAGCACGGTGGACGGGACAAAGTAGTGATCTTTATCAAGAATCCCAGGATGAGGAAGGAGCTTCCGCCGGGACAGGGTGTGAAGGCTGACGAAACGCTTGTCAGAAGGCTCTCCGAGCGCTTCGGCGAAAATAATGTTATCCTCGCATGACCGAGAATAATTGCAATGAGGCTGATATTAGGATAAAATAATAGAGTATCAGGTTTAACTTTTTTCGAACCTTTGGGGATGCGGAGGCACCAGTTATGGCTAAGGAAATAAGACAAATTGGCGTATTGACTAGCGGCGGAGATTCGCCCGGTATGAATGCGGCGATCCGTGCGGTTGCCAGAGAAGCGATGCATAACAAGTGCAAGGTGATCGGAATTCAGAGAGGCTACAAGGGCCTTCTGAACGAAGAGTTCAAGGAGATGAAATCTGTCGATGTAGCAGGTATCATCCAGATGGGCGGCACCATTCTCGGAACGGCAAGATGCCCCGAGTTCAAGGAAGAGGAAGTACAGCAGAAAGCTGCTGACATCTGCAGGAAGCACGGCATTGACGGTATCGTCGTGATCGGCGGTGACGGCTCTTACCGCGGAGCGCAGGCCCTTTCCCGTCATGGCGTCAATACGATCGGACTGCCCGGAACGATCGATCTTGACATCACCTGTACAGATTACACGATCGGTTTTGATACGGCTGTCAACACAGCCATGGAAGCGATCGACAAGGTAAAGGACACATCTTCCTCCCATGAGAGATGCAGTATCATCGAGGTCATGGGACGCCACGCGGGCTATATCGCACTCTGGTGCGGCATCGCGAACGGCGCGGAGGACATACTGATCCCCGAGAAGTATGACTATGACGAGCAGAAGATCGTCGATCATATCATCATCAACAGGCGTCTGGGCAAGAAGCATCACCTGATCATCAATGCGGAGGGCATCGGCCACTCCACATCAATGGCGAGAAGGATCGAGGCTGCGACAGGCATTGAGACCCGTGCGACGATCCTGGGCTATATGCAGCGCGGCGGCTCACCTACCTGTAAAGACCGCTACTATGCATCTGTCATGGGCGCGTACGCGGCAGATATTCTGGTACAGGGAAAGACAAACAGGGTCGTCTGCTACAGAAACGGCCAGTTTGTGGATCTTGACATCGAGGAAGCTCTTGCCATGACCAAGAATATTTCGGAGTACGAGTACCAGATCAGTCAGCATCTGTGATGACCGTTCAGATCAACTGTAACCACTAAGGCCGGGCGATTAAATCGTCCGGCCTTTCAAATTGCGGGAGTTTTATATGACAGAGAAGATCACTTCAGCTTCCAATCCGCGGGTCAAAAGACTGACGGCCCTGGGCAAAAAAGCAAAATTAAGAAGAGAAGAGGGCGTATTCATCATTGAGGGGGAGCGCCTCTATACGGATACTCCGAGGGAGTACCTTAAAGAAATCTACATGACAGAAGAGTTCCTGGGCGAAAAGCTGGGAGGTGCAGCGCCCGGCAGCTGCACGATCGTCACGACAGAGATCATGCGGAAGATCTCAGATACGGACACACCTCAGGGAGTGCTCTGCGTGGCGAAGATGCCGTCCTATACAAGGAAAGACCTCCTGGGCTCTGCGGACGGCAGGACACCTCTGCTGCTCCTTCTTGAGAACATCCAGGATCCCGGAAATCTGGG
>CACZXG010000112.1 GCA_902785055.1 uncultured Lachnospiraceae bacterium | reverse complement strand
TCACCGGGCTTTATTTCTACGACAACGCAGTCGTCTCCATCGCCGAGTCCATCCGCCCCTCCGCGCGCGGCGAACTGGAAATCACCGCCGTGAACCAGGAATACCTGCGCCGCGGCCAGCTCGCCGTCGAGCTCTTCGGACGTGGCTACGCGTGGCTGGACACCGGCACCTACGAGCGCCTCATCGACGCCGTGAATTCCCTTCTTCTCCTCCTGTCCGTATACGATCGGCGCGAAGCGGATACAGTTATCGCAGATCTCATCGTAAAAAGTGGCGTCAGTCGCCGCCGTCAGAATATAGGGACTGCTGATACAGCCGGGGAAAGTTTTGGCGGCCGTGTCTGCCACATAGCGGTATACTTCTCCCTTGTAATCGATCATTCTGGTGCAGGCCGTCCCGTGGACCACTTCCATCTCGAGGTCATATTTGACGGCGATCCTTCTCATGACTTCAAGGCTCTCCTCCATGTCCTGGTGGTGGACAAAGCGCATATTCGCACCCACCCATGCCTCCCGGGGCATGACATTGTAAGCGTTGGATCCCGAGGCCATTGTAAAAGTGATCGTCGTCCTGAGCATAGCCGCCGCCTGTCCGCTTATATGCGGCGTAAACCACTCGATCGGTTTGCGGAAGAGCCACAGATTTTCAAGGATCAGCCGGATCGGAAAAGAAGCTGCCGGCGCAAGCGCCTCCAGCATGGCTCGCGTCTCCGGTTCCATCGTACTGCGGAAGGGACAGTGCCGCTCTACATCACACACAAAAGCCGATAGCCTGGCGATCGGAGAGTTCTTCTGCGGTGTGCTGGCATGACCGCCTTTTCCCCGTGCGATGAACTTCACATTGGCCCTGCCCTTCTCCGATATGCCGATCATAGCGAAATTTCCCCTGATCCCCATCATCGGATCCGTGTAGAGACCGCCTCCTTCGTCGCATACCAGCCAGGGCTTCACTCCCTTTTTCCGAAGCTCTTCCACGAGAGCGGGACATCCGGGTCCGCCCCACTCCTCGGTACAGGAAGTCGAAAGCCATACATCCTGCTCGGGCTCATACCCCTCTGCAAGCAGTTCCTCCACAGCCTGGAAAAAGGCCATGCAGGAGCACTTCGTATCTACAGAGCCACGGCCCCAGACCTTTCCCTCGGAGATCTCTCCCGAAAAGGGAGATTTTGTCCATTCGCCGGAGACAGGCACTACGTCCTGGTGCCCCATAAGTACCACCGGATATTCATCCGACCGGCCCTTCCAGTGATAGAGAAGGCTGCCGCCGATCTCTGTTTTGTCAAGTCGGGCGTGTACCAGAGGGAACAGTTCCTCCAGGATCTTGTGATAGCCGAGGAATGTCTCCCGCTGATCTGCGTTCGGATAAGAAGTAGTGTCGTACTTCACCATCCTCGATAGTTTTTCCGCGTAAAGCAGTGCGCGCTCATCATCTCCGGGCGGAACGTAGTCCGACTTCCGCGCCGGGATCGACAGAGTACGCACCAGCGCCGCGACTCCCAAAGCTGCTGCCGACAGCAGAACTGCGATCAGAAATTTCATATGCTCTCTCCTGATTAACTCTTCATCAAGTCACGATTATTTGTGTATAATGAACTTGCCCTGGCAGCACACTGACTACATTACAAGATAAGGAGCTCAAATACACTATGTCACGCAAATATATAGATATGGACAAGTACCCCCGGCTCGACCACTTCCGCCACTTTCTGACTATGCAGCAGCCCTGCGTGTCCGTAACCGTTCAGGTAGACATCACTGACTGGCTCTCCGGGCTCAAGGCGTCCGGCTGTCCATTCTTTCTCAGCTTCCAATACGCCGTCGTGAAGGCTGCCAACCGGATCCCTGAGTTCCGCCAGCGCATTGTCGATGATAAAATCGTGGAGTATGATTACTGCAACCCGTCATACATCGTATCTCTTCCTGACGACACCTACCGCTACTGCAATGTGAATGTCGGTCAGCCTTTCGCGCAGTACCTGAAAGAGAGCCGCGTCAAACAGGACGCCGCGCTTCATTCTGTGCACCTGGAAGAGGAAGAAGGCGATGTTCTGGGGCTTCTCTTTATATCCTGCGTCCCCTGGCTCAACTATACGGAAGCCATGATGCCCTACCCCGGCGGCCGTTTCTCTAATCCCAGTTTCTGCTGGGGCGGTTACAAGACAGAGAAATATCTGGCTCTCGAGGAAGGACGGGTCACGGAAAAGGTCAAAACAACGATCCCTGTCTCTGTCTTCTTCAACCACGCCCTCATCGACGGGATCCACGTCAGCCGGTTCTTCGACAATCTCAGTGATGAACTGAATAATTTCGATTTTTCGACAAAGGAGTGACCCAGGTCACTCCTTTACCATTGTGATCGTATAGTTTCCGGTTCCGCTAAGCTGCGTGAGCTGGATCTTATAAACCTGTCCCTCCTTGATGATCACGCTGACTGAATCTCCGCTTCTCATCTCATCAGATCCCTCGAGCCTGTCGCCCAGCTGGCTGTAGACATACATCTTTACACTGCATCCTTCATCCATGTTGCCGATCGTGATCCGGTACTTTCCGGATTCGGCAGCTGTAAAGGAATAAGCCTTTTTCTGGTCCTTGTAAGTGATCGCGCCGGGGACAATGCACTTCCCGGTTATATCCGCGGAAGACTCCTGCTTGCCGATCGCAAGCGCATATTCTCCGATCTTTCCGATCTGTGTGGCATAAACCCTGTAAACCTCGTCCGCGTTCAGTTCAAGTGTCGCGCCGTTTCCATCCGACAGGTTATCTCCGAAGATCTTGCCGTTTCTGGCGTCATAAATATCTATCTTCAGAGCCAGTTCCTTGTCGGCACTTCTTACATCGAAGCGGTAAGTCCCGCTGTTCTCCGGCACAAAGGCGTAACTGTTGTACTGCCCCTTAAACTCCATGCTGTCCCGGATCAGGTCGAAATCAGACACGTCCGAAACCTCTTTATTCTGTCCGAAGAGCAGGACGTATTTGCCCTCCCCTTCCGCCGCCTCCACAGAGACGGTATATGTCTTGTCCTTTTCGAGCGAACAGTTCACTTCGCTGCCGTTCACAAGGCCGGTCTGCTTTAAAAGATCCGTTCCCTCCGGTCCTTTGACCGTGATCTGGGCCTTTAGCGTCCCCTCCACCTTGGTGAGGAAGAAACTGCACGGTCCTCCCGCCGCCTTCACGGCGTATTCCTGCTTCTTTACGGTTCCCCTGATCTCTCCGGGGTACTCGGTGAAAGCGACTTTTGCCGCCGTATATTCGCTCATCTCCAGATCAGGTCCGCTCTCGCCCTCTTCGATCTGCTCATACAGCGCGTCCAGCGCCTCACAGGAATAGAGCTCTGAAGCTTCCTCAACAATCCCGTAAGCCTCGTCAAAATCTCCGGCGTCGACCAGAGCGACTGCCTTTCCGGTCACATAGCCCACAAAAGCGACTCGCAGATCCTCTGCTTTCTGCGTGAGCTGCTCGTCTTCGGGCAATATCTCCAGTGCCTTGTCGATCCTGGCAAAAGCGCCCTCGAAATCGCCGTCCGCCGCCTTCTGATCAGCCTCCCTGAAAGCGTTGCTGCGCACAAGTGTGTGATATTTTGACAGACATGCCTCCCTGCTCTTAGACAGCGCCTCATTTCCGGGCAAAAGCCCGATCGCCGCATCCAGCTGCTCCAGCGCCGCAAGGTACTCCGACTCCGTCTCCGGGCTTTCAGCAGCCTTGATCAGCAGATCCACGCAGGCCTTCACGTTCTTCTGAGCGTCGCCGTAGACCGTCGACGACTCCTCGATCTTGAGGAAAGCGCCGATCGCCGCGACATACTCCCGGTTCTCCATGAAGTTCACGCCTTCCTTGAAACTCTCGGAAGAAACCTCGTACAGCTGCACCTCTGCCAGCGCGCTTTCTGCCATCTTTGAGAGCTCATCCTTCTCAAAGCCTGTCAAAATATTGAGATACGTACATGTATCCTGATATCCGCACAGCTCATCCATATATCTGTCTCTGACAGTTTCCACAGCCTGCCGGGCTTTGGGGTCCGCTTTCTGTTCCCGAGCCTCATGCCCCAGGATCTCGCCGTTATAGATGGTCACAGCGTTCGCGTAGCGGGCGGCGTCGATGCTGTTCTCAAACCGTTTCACGGAAGTATCCCGCATAAACCAGACGCCCGCTGCAGCAGCCAGGATCATCATCACCAGCAGGATCGCCCTGATCGGCGATTTCTTCCTGCGCCGGAAATCGGGATCCTCGTCGCGCGCCTTTGATCCGCCGCGGGTTCCCTGATCTCCCCGCGCGCCGCCTGCGGCTGCGCCGTTCCCCCGCGTACCGCTTCCCGCTGCGTCATGATCTCTCCGTGTATCCCTGCCCGCTGCGCTCTGTGCTCCTGCGCCCGCTCTGCTGCCGGTCTTGCGGTACTTGAGGGGCCTTATCAGTTCTGTCTGGTCCTCCCCCGGAGCAGGGAGCGCATATCCGTCGATCCGGATCCGGATGTCCAGCCCCTCCTCATCTTCCAGGTAGATCTTCTTATCCCAGAGCTGCCCGGACAGCACCTTCAGCGGATCCACGGTGAACATCCATCTGCCGTACTCATCATAGCACTCCGCCGTGATGGCGACCGTCTCACCGTTCTTGATCTCCCAGAACAGCTCTTCCGGCACGAAATACCGGAGTGTCTCAGGCTGCCTGGTACACAGGATGCGAATGTTGTTGAGCAGATTCTGATCGGACTCACAAATATAAGTATGCGCAATATTCGGTTCGTCAAGTCTTGAGATCAGAAATTCCCGCTTCATTTATATCCTTTCAAATGCCGTTAACGCCGGCTTAGTGCGATCTGATTGCCTCCATTACCAGCCTTACAGTCTTTTCCTGCTGCTCTTCTGCAGTGATCCCGGCCTCGCCATCGCCTTTCTGCCTGCCATAATTGCCCATGAGAGCATGGTTTCCGCCCTCGATCACCAATTCCAGGTAGTTTCCTTCAGTACCCGGCGCGAACTGTCGGCCTTCCTCTGTTTTGGCCCTGTTCAGTACCCCGTCCTCAGATCCGTAGATCACGATCTCCAGAAGGTCATCGTCCAGTTTCTTCGTCGCATATGCCGCCAGCAGAACTATGCCCTTCAGCTCATCCCCGTGGTCCGCCGCGTAGACCGCGCTCATCGCGCCGCCCAGCGAATGGCCGCCTAAATACCAGTTATCATAATCATACCGTGCCATCACGTCGGAAGCTTTGTTGATCCCCAGAAAAGCCAGACGAAAAGGCATCTTCACCAGACAGACGTCCATGCCCTCTTCCGCAAATCTGTGCAGGATCGGCGCATACGCAGTCTCCTCTACTTTGGCTCCGGGGTAGAAAACCATCGCGTTTTCCGCAGAGGGCCCGTCCAGAAACCAGCCGTACTCCGTCTTTTCCACCCGCACCTGTTCGTCTGAGACCAGAAAAGCGCCTGCCGACGCATAGGCGCGATAATAAGTATTTACATATATGCCCCCCAAAACAGCGATCACCGCAAGCAGCACTAACGCCGTTATTGCAGCCCTCTTCACTATAAAGCCTTTCTGTTTCTTCTGCAAATCTTTGCTGTCTGCCATATCCTGCTGCCTTTTGCTTTCCGTCACCTGCCGACGCACTTTCCGATCACTTTGAGATATCTGTCTGCAAAAAAATGCGCTCTTGACGAGCGCATTTTCTGATGTCTTTACGTTGTCTGCTTATTCCACAGCTGCATGCTCCGCAATATACGTCTCAACCTTCTCAGGCAGGATGTACTGCTGGATCAGATAGGGCTTTCCGTATGTTTCCTCAATCTCTTCCGTCACGCCGTTCTCTGTCTTAAAAGCTTCATAGTCCTCATCCGAGACCGTGATGCCGGCCTGGGCTGCCAGTTCCTGGTAAGCCATGTTGTTGAGGCAGAACTTCTTGGCGTCTTCCTCAAGCACCTTCTCGTACTCCGCTGTATTGGCCGCGCCCTTGTATTCCATGACACTGCCGTAAGAGAAGTTCATGCCATACTGCGCGTACATCTGGGCCATGTAGTTGAATTCTTCCTCGTTGAGCGTCATCTGAAGAGCCTTCAACTGCTTGAGGTAAGCAGTCGGATAATTGTCCGCGGAAATATTGTCGCTGATGTACTTACTGACTGCGGAAGCAAGATTGCTCTTATAATTGGTATCCTTCAGATACTGTTTGTACTCCTCAACTGTCTGCGCGTTCTCGGAGAGATTAGCCTTCACGAATTCATCGGTAAACTCAGGCAATTCCTTGATCCCGTTAACTGTTACGGCAAAAGCCGCTGCCTTTCCGGCCAGATCAGGGTTGTTCGGATACTCTTCCGGGAAAGTGACGTTCACGGTCAGCTGGTCGCCGGGATGTGTCCCGATGAGCTGCTGCTCGAAGTTGTCGATGAAGGAACCGGAACCGATCGTCAGGTCATAATCCTGTGCGCTTCCGCCGTCAAATTCTGTGCCGTCGATCGTTCCCGTATAATCGATATTGACTACGTCGCCGTCTTTGACAGCAAGAGCGGTGTCCGCATTCAGAACTCTGTGACTCTCAAGCTGCTTGTTAATATCCTCCTGCATCTTCTCATCCGTGTATTCCACGTCCGCCTTCGCGAGCTTGACTGCATTCACGTCAAAAGTCTTGACGTAATCAGTTACGTTGACATCCTTAATTGTGCCGTCCTCGTTCAGCATCGCGCTGTAATCAGTGGAAGCTACAGTCTTGTTCTTCTCGGCATACCAGCTTCTTCCGAAAGCGGCGCCGATCAGTGCCGCGATCACAACAATGATCCCGATCCCGATCGCTTTATTTCTCGATGCCGAGCGTTTAGCCTGCTCACGCTCATCCCTGGCGCGCTCGCGCTTTGCCTTGCTGGCACTCATTCCATCATACTTCGTGTTCTTGTTCCCGGCCATAACGGTTATTCTCCTCTCAGTTTCATCTTCACGGGCCGGATTCCGGCGGAACCGGTCCGTTCTTTTCGAAGTGCAGGCATTATAATCCCGCAAAACATTGCTATTATAACAGATTTTCACCGTTCGTCTGTGTTAAATATGTGAAAATTTGAAAAAAAACGGAGTCAGCCTATAAGTCTGACTCCGCATTTTTAATATATAGCCCTGTCATAATACTGAATACAACAGCCGTGACCGGATAAACGGTGCAAAACAGCGACTGTCCCCAATACGCTGCCAGCGGGAAAAAGAATACCGCTGTATTTGTTTTCCAGAGCTTCTTCCTGAAAAACAGCATTGCCATCCGAACCCAGAAAGTGATATACAGCCCGAGTCCGACAAGTCCCTGCGCAAG
>CACZXG010000111.1:4645-11946 GCA_902785055.1 uncultured Lachnospiraceae bacterium | reverse complement strand
CAGACCTACAATTAATCTAACACGGGAGTTTGCTTTAATCTAAAGATCTTCCCTCCACCTGCAGAGCAGGTGGTTTATTTTTACTGTGACACAATAAAAAGCTGTGAAAAATGGGCGTCCCATTTTTCACAGCTTCTTTAATTTCTGCTCTTTTTACAGCATGTGTGCTCTCAGTTCCTCTCCGCTCATCGCGCTGAGGTATGCCGGAGCAATATCCAGAACGGTCTTGCAGCCGCACTGGCCTTCCCGGTTGAGTCTGTATGCCGCTCTCGCGAAGGCGACCAGAACGCTTCCTGTAAACTCAGGGTTGGAATCCAGCTTGAGGGAATACTCGATGACATGTGTGTTCTCATCGTTTGCGCCCGTCACACCGGAATACAGAACGCTGCCGCCGTGGGGAAGTCCCGCATGGTCCCTTGCCATCTCCTCTTTCGAGATGAAATGTACCGTGGTGTCGTACTCATCAAAATAGTTCGGCATGGTCTTGATCTCGTTCTCGATCCTGGCCAGATCCGCACCCTCTGCTGCCACGACAAAGCACTCTCTTGTGTGCTTCTGCCTTGTGGTAAGTTCAGGAGCCTTTCCTGCGCGCACAGCCTCAAGAGCTTCAGGAACAGGAATTGTATACTGTCTTGCATCAATTACGCCGTCAATTCTGCGTACCGCGTCTGAGTGGCCCTGGCTGACGCCCTTGCCCCAGAATGTGTAAGGTGTTCCTCCGGGGAGCACAGCGCTCGCATATACTCTGTTCAAAGAGAACATACCGGGATCCCAGCCGCAGGAAATGATGCCGATCCTGCCGGCTTTCTTAGCAGCTGCATCCACATCCGCAAAGTGCTCCGGAATGTGTGCGTGTGTGTCAAAACTGTCGATAATATTGTACAGCGCTGCGTATTTAGGTCCCTGAACAGGCAGGTCTGTTGCGCTGCCGCCGCAGAGGATCAGCACGTCCATAGGAACTTCCTGCTTAACAAGGGCTTCTTCCCCGTAAACTTTGACGCCGGGAGTCTTGATCTTAAGCCCCGCGGGATCGCGGCGGGTAAACACACCGACGAGTTCCATATCGGGATTGCGGCGGATCGCCTGCTCAACTCCTCTGCCAAGGTTTCCGTAACCGAAAATTCCTACTCTGATTGCCATGTCATTGTCCTCCATATATTTTGTATACAATAATACTAAAAAAGAATATACACGCTTTTATAGAGATTGGCAAGAAAAAACATGATCACTTTCTTCAGCGCTGTTTCCTGCCTGAAGTCTGCTCTTCACAAAAAAGTCCCGGGAGATCAATTCTCCCGAGACTTTTTCTCCATTCATCACATCACAACATTGCTCTGCCTGCCATCCATCCAGTTCTGCAGGTTCTCAAATACGATCTTAGCCCGAAGGCTCATGGACTCCTTAGTCGCAAACGCCACATGAGGGGTCACAAGCACATTCGGCGCATGCAGGATCGGCGACTCGACGTCCAGGGGCGGCTCCTTGTCGAAAACATCGATTCCGGCACAGGCGATCACGCCCTTGTGAAGCGCCTCCGCGAGGTCCTCCTCGACCACGACCGGTCCGCGCGCCACGTTGATCAGCATCGCAGATGTCTTCATCATGGCAAGTTTCTTCGCGTCGATCATCCCTCTCGTGGAATCGTTCAGCGGGCAGTGCAGCACGACGATATCTGACTTCGCCAGCAGTTCTTCCTGCGGCACCTGCTTCACATAGGGAGGTACTTCCTTGTGGATCGTCCTGCTCTGTGCCAAAATATCGCACCCGAAAGCGTGGAATAACTCCGCTGTGCGGCTTCCGATCTTGCCCAGGCCAATGATGCCGACGGTCTTGCCCTTGAGTTCCCAGCCAACCAGTCCGTCCTTAGTTTTACCTTCCCGGCACCTGCCTTCCACTTCGCGCATATTACGCGCCAAGGACAGAACCATGCCGAGTACCAGCTCTGAGACCGCCTCATTAGAATAGCCGGAGGCGTTGCTCACCGCGATCCCTCTCTCTTTTGCCGCCTCAAGCCCTACATGATCGACGCCCGTAAAAGCGATATCGATAAACTTCAGGTTCGGGCAGGCGCGCAGCACCTCCGCGCTCATGGGCATATTGGCCAGGATCATCGCGTCCGCGTCCCCCGCTTCTGCAATCAGTGTGTCCTTATCCGATGTTTTGGCAAAAGATTCAAAAACCACGCCTTTTTCTTCAAAGGGCTTCTGACACTCTTTCAGTTCCTGCTCGGAAATTCCAAGGGATTCCATGATAACAACTTTCATCGGTTTTCCTCCGTCTTGTTTGTGCTATAATAGTCCAAATTGTATTTTATTCTCATTTTCCGCGAAAGGAAACTACTAATATGACCAAAGCAGACAAACTCCTTGTACAGGACATCCATAATATTCTCGATAACGGCTACAAAGACGTAAATCCCCGCCCCAGATATGAGGACGGGACCCCCGCCTACACCATCAGCGTCAACCATGTGATGCGTAAATATGACCTGAGCAAAGGCGAGTTCCCCATCTGCACACTGCGCCGTCAGGCCTGGAAGACCGGCATCCGCGAGATCTTCACGATCTATCAGCATCCGACAAATGTCCTCTCAGAGATGAGGGAACTGGGCGTCACCTGGTGGGATCCCTGGGATATCGGCGACGGCACGATCGGACAGCGCTACGGCGCCACTGTCAAGCGCTATGACCTTATCCATAATCTGATCGAGGATATCAAAAAGGATCCTTACGGCAGAAGAAAAGTGGTCTCTCTCTGGCAGGAAACTGATCTTCACGAGACCAAAGGCCTCGCTCCCTGCGCTTTCTTAACCATGTGGAATGTCCGCGGAGAATACCTCGACATGAGCATGATCCAGCGCAGCGGCGATATGCTCACAGCCTCCGGCGCGGGCGGTATCAACGAGATCCAGTACGCCGCGCTTCTTATGATGATCGCGAAAGTGACCGGCTATGAGCCCGGCGTGTTCACACATTTCGTAGCCAACGAGCAGATCTATGACCGCCACATGGACAACGCGCAGGAAATGCTGCGCCGCGCAGATGTCATGGCAGATGATTCGCAGCATCCTGTCCTCGTTCTTAACAAGGAAAAAGGCTGCCGTTTTGAAGATATCACGATCGATGACTTTGAAATGCAGGACTACAATCCCATGAAACCGCAGCTTACGTTTGAACTGGGAATCTGAAGAAACAGCCGCGCCCGGCCGGGCGCGGCTTTATTCATCCGGTTGAAATTCAAATTGTCGCGCCCAGATGCTGAATACTCAGAGCTGCCGCCTCAAGTCCCGCCTCGCAGCACCCCCTGAAGTCCGCTCCGCGGAGCAGCCCGTCCATGAATCCCGCGACCAGATTATCTCCGGCACCCGTTGTGTCCACCACAGGGACTTTCAGTGCGGGAAGCATGAAGCATTCTCCGCTCTCAGCGTCCGCCGCGAATATCCCCTGTTCTCCGGCCTTGATCACCACATGGCGTATTCCTTTATCTATCAGCGCCCCGGCCATTTCTTCATAGTTCCCGTCTATGCCGGTCAAAAAAGCGGCTTCCGTATCGTTCGGGAAAAAGTAGTCGATCATAGGCAGTACCGGCTCAAGGTCGCGCAGCGACATGCTGCGGAATGTCGGTATTTTGGTATCCGCGCAGACGATCGCGCCGCTCTCATGCGCCGCCCGCACCAGGCGGCAGACAACATCCGGCTGATCCAGCGGTGCACGGAAGAGGCTGGCAAATGACACTATTCCGGCTCCGTTCATCACTAAGGAGCGCACGTATTCCGGATCCGGCGTATATCCCGGCAGAAGCGAAGCGGCGCTTGTGACCGAGCTGCGGCTCCCGTCCAGTTTGACGAACATATTCGCCACAGGCGTAACCAGCCCGCGCACTACAGTCACTCCGCCCGTCTCCAGTCCTCTTCGGGACGCTTCATTCGCCACAAATCTCCCTGCCAGGTCATCTCCGACCGCGCAGACAAGTGCAGCTCTTCGCCCCATCGAGGAGAGCACGAAGGACTCATTAACTGCGTCTCCGCCCAGATTAAGCGTGATACTCTGCGCGCGCGTCTTCCCCATTCCCAGGGGATCTCCCTCCACACCTCTTGTGATGCAGTCCACCACTGCCTGTCCGATACACACGATCGAAACCGGAGCTCTGCCATTTTTGTTTTCTATTTCTCTCTCATCCGTATGCATTGCTGTCTGTCCTCCGTAGAAAGACGAATGTTTATTTTCAATTACTTATTCTTATGATAGTATTAATAAATCAAAAAGAACAGATTTTTGTTTACCGAAAGGGGTTTCTATGGATCTGGCAAGTATTCTTACTCAAATCGACGACGTTCTGTACACCTGGCTTCTGATCTATCTTCTGGCCGGAAGCGGCATCTATTTTACCGTCCGCACGCGGTTTGTTCAGATTCGCCGGTTTAAGGACGCCCTCCACTGCATGATGGAGAAAAAAGAGGGCGAAAAGGGCGTCTCCTCATTCCAGGCGCTGATGATTGCCACAGCTTCCCGTGTCGGAACCGGCAACATGGCCGGAGTCGCGACCGCGATCATCCTCGGAGGTCCCGGCGCCGCGTTCTGGATGTGGCTCATGGCAGTTCTTGGTTCCGCCTCCGCTTTCATTGAGAGTACACTGGCTCAGATCTACAAGAAGAAAGAGGGCGACTCCTTCAAGGGAGGTCCCGCTTACTACATAGAGAGAGCTCTCGGCTCCAGGCCCCTCGGCATTATATTCGCGATCTCTTTGATCGCAACCTTCGCGTTTGGTTTCAACGGACTGCAGGCCTACAATATTGTCTCGGCGTTTGCAGTCTATACTCCCAATATAGAGACCAGCATCCTGCCTACAGCGATCGGCCTTATACTGGCGATCGCGGCGTTCTATATTTTCTTTGCCGGAGATGTCATCGGAAAGATCTCTTCTGTCCTCGTTCCCGCGATGGCGGGCCTTTACATCGCTATCGGTATCTTTGTGATCGTCACGAATATCACCAAACTGCCCGGCATCCTTGCGATCATATTGGAAGATGCATTCAACTTCAAGTCGATCTTCGGCGGCTTTACAGGTTCGTGTATGGTACTGGGCATCAAGCGCGGTCTTTTCTCCAATGAGGCAGGTATGGGTTCCGCTCCCAACGCGAGCGCCTCAGCGACCGTCTCCCATCCGGCCAAACAGGGACTGGCCCAGATCATCTCCGTTTACATTGACACTCTTTTGATCTGCTCCACGACAGTTTTCCTGATCCTTCTGACCGGCGACTGGTCAGACAGCGGCTATTCGGGAATTCCGCTCCTGCAGCAGTGTGTTGCCCGGATCATCGGTCCCATCGGCATTCACTTTGTCACTGTGATCGTGTGCCTGTTCGCGTTTACGTCCATCATCGGAAATTACTTCTACGCGGAAGCGAATATTCTGTTCATAACCAAGAACAAGGTTGTGATGAACATCTTCCGGGCAGCGGCAGCCCTTATGGTCTTTATCGGCGCAGGGAACAGCCTCGACGTGGCATGGAGCCTTGCCGACATCACCATGGGCCTGGAAGCTGTCGTCAACATTATCGCGATCGTTCTTCTGGGAAATATTGCCTTCAAGGCTCTCGACGACTATGAGGCGCAGATGGCCAGGGGTCTCGATCCGGTCTTCCACGAGTCTAATATCGGGCTCACAAACACGGATGTCTGGAAAGACAGTTAGTACATTACAAATCCCCGGAGGTCTTATAAGACTTCCGGGGATCTTGGTATATGCGTCTTTACCGGTCAGGCCTTCCAGCCTGCAAGAAGTTCCTGTACTTCCTTCTCTGTCTCAAACACTTCATCGATGGTGGGATTGTCGATGAACCGGCATTTCTCCATACTGTAAAGGATCATCTCCGTGATCTCGGGATACCTGACTTTACCGCTCAAAAATGCCTGGACAGCCAGCTCGTCTGCGGCATTGAAAACAGTCGGCAGGTTTCCGCCCTTGCCGATAGCTTCATATGCGAGTTTCAGCGCAGGGAAAGTCTCCATGTCGGGCTTTTCAAAGGTCATCTGGCCGAGTTTATAGAAATCCATTTTCTCTCCGCCCATGGGTCTGCGCTCAGGATAATACAGCGCGTACTGGATGGGAAGGCGCATGTCCGGAACGCCGAGCTCCGCGATGATAGCACCGTCCTCGTATTCTACCATGGAGTGGATCACACTCTGCGGGTGTACAAGGACCTGGATCTGAGAGGGATCCACGTCGAAGAGCCATTTGGCTTCGATCACTTCGAGTCCTTTGTTGACGAGTGTTGAAGAGTCGATGGTGATCTTGGGGCCCATAGCCCAAGTGGGATGCCGCAGTGCGTCCTGTGCGGTAACATTCTCAAGGTCCTCTGCTTTTTTACCCCTGAAGGGTCCGCCTGATGCCGTGAGCCAGATCTTGGCGATCTTATTGCCGTTCTCACCGTTAAGAGACTGGAAGATCGCGCTGTGTTCACTGTCCACAGGGAGGATCGGCACGCCCTTGCTCGCGGCCAGCGGCATAATGATGTGACCCGCAGTGACCAGTGTCTCTTTGTTGGCAAGCGCGATCTTCTTGCCGGATTCTATTGCGGCGACTGTGGGGCGCACGCCGACCATGCCCATGATAGCAGTGACAAAATAGTCATACCCTTCCATCGACGCCATTTCCAGAATGCCGTCCATTCCCGCAAGGACTTTGACATCCATATCTTTGACACGGATCCTGAGGTCTTTAGCGGCTTCTTCGTCCCACATCACAGCCGTTTTCGGTCTGAACTCGCGGATCTGTGCTTCGATCAGATCCACGCTCTTTCTGGCGCACAGCGCCGTAACTTCGATGTCTTTCTGCTCTCTCGCAACGTCCAGTGTCTGCCGTCCGATAGAACCGGTAGAACCCAATATCGCTATCTTTTTCATTCTTTCCTCCATGCCTTCAGTTTTCTGTCCTGTTAATGATCTTCGATACGATCGAATCCGCGTCGATCCCGGTCAGCCGATATAATTCCGCAGGGGATCCGTGCGTGACAAAAGTATCCGGAATAGCGATCTGCAGAAGTTCCGCGTCCAGATCCTGCTCCGCGTACCAGGCGGCGACATGCTCCCCGAAACCGCCGCTGTGCACATTCTCTTCCATCGTTACGATCAGGGAATACTTTCCTGCCGCTTCCCGCAGAAGGTCTGTATCCATGGGCTGCACAAAACGTGCATTGGCTATGGAACAGGCAAGTCCCCGTTCCTTAAGCGTCTCTCTGACTTTAAGTGCTGTCATTCCCATGCTGCCTGCCGCAAGAAGGAGGATCCCGCCTTCGTCGA
>CACZXG010000111.1:0-4595 GCA_902785055.1 uncultured Lachnospiraceae bacterium | reverse complement strand
CTTTATACGCAGCTCCGCGGGGGTAGCGGATCGCAGCAGGGCGTCCGAGATCCATTGCGAATCTCAGCATATCCCGAAGCTCCTGTCCGTTCTTGGGCGCCATGACCGTCAGCCCGGGAACAGATGAAAAATAGGAAAGATCAAAGATCCCCTGGTGTGTCTCTCCGTCCGCGCCTACAAGTCCTGCCCTGTCCACCGCAAACACGACCGGCAGCTGCTGAAGACATACATCTTCCACGATCTGGTCATAAGCCCGCTGCAGGAAAGTCGAGTATACAGCAAATATCGGTTTAAGACCGCCGGCCGCAAGACCGGCCGCAAAGGTCACCGCATGCTGTTCTGCAATACCCACGTCAAAAAATCTCCTGGGGTGCATGACGTGGAAGGAATGAAGACCCACACCGTCCTCCATGGCAGCTGTGATCGCCACCATAGACGGATCCGCCTCAGCAATCTTGAGGATCTCTGTAGAGAACACATCAGTATAAGTCTCTGTTTTCTCGGACTTCGCGGGCAGGCCTGTTTTGACGATAAAAGGCGGCGTCCCGTGGAAGCGGGAAGGCTTTCTCTCCGCAGGCAGGTATCCCTTTCCTTTTTTTGTGCAGACGTGAATCAAAACCGTTTTATTGACACGCTTGGCGTCTTCAATGGATTTCACGATGCTCTTTATGTTGTGCCCGTCGATGGGTCCCAGATACGTGATCCCCATCTCTTCGAAGTACATTCCCGGGACCATCAGCGATTTGAGCGACTGCTTCGCGCGGCTGATCCCCTTTACTACGCCGGGAACCGTGTCACTGAGTGAATCATGGATCTTATCCCTTAACTGGATATATCCGTCGGAAGTCCTGATCTCGCTGAGATAACTTGACATTCCTCCCACATTCGGAGAAATGGACATCTTGTTGTCATTGAGGATGATGATCAGGTTCGAGTTAAGCCTCGAAGCGTCATTGAGACCTTCATAGGCAAGTCCGCCTGTCATCGCTCCGTCTCCGATCACAGCGACGATCGTCCTTTTCTCTCCGAGCAGGTCTCTCGCCCTCGCCATTCCCAGCGCCGCGCTGATCGATGTGGAACTGTGTCCCGAATCAAACACGTCTGTTTCACTCTCCGACCTCTTGGGGAATCCGCTGATCCCCCCATACTGGCGAAGCTTATCGAAGCCGTCCTTGCGGCCCGTCAGTATTTTATGCGTGTAGGACTGGTGTCCGACGTCCCATACGATCTTGTCCTGCGGCAGATCCAGCGTCAGATGCAGAGCCATCGTGAGTTCTACCGCTCCCAGATTACTGGCAAGGTGTCCTCCTGTCATACTGACTTTCCGGACCAGAAACCTTCTGATCTCCTCTGCAAGATCATCCAACTCATTTGGCGCAATTTTCTTTATGTCATTAGGTCCTTGTATTTGATCGAGCAGTGCCATCGGCAACTCTCCTTTCAACTCTCATGTATGTAGATTAATGCTATTCTATTATACTATCTTTATCGGCTTTTTTCATTCTTTAGCTGAAAGTTGGGAAAACATTCGGTTTCAAACTCTCACGACAAGTGCTAAAATGCACAATAGTAAGTGGCTGACTCATTCTATTAACATTCTGCCGCCTCCGGCGGCCATAACGGTGATCATATGAAAAAACCAAACAAATTCCAGACTGTACTGTCTGTCGCATCATGCAAACTGACCCGGGGAATCCTTCGAAAGACCGGACGCGGAGGAACAGCGCTTCCCGGCATAGTCGCGATGAAGGTCGCAAAGAATATTCTCGCTGTTCCCGCCTCTGAAATGGATATTATCGTTGTAACCGGCACGAACGGCAAGACCACGACCTGCAATATGATCGAGCATGCCCTTTCTGAAAACGGACACGTCTGCCATCGCGACAAATCCGGCGCGAACCTGCTGCACGGTATTGCTTCCGATCTGGTCTGCGACACAAACTGGCTCGGCAAACCCAGGAATCGCTATGCGGTGCTCGAAGTTGACGAAGCAGCCCTCAAACAGGTCGTTCCCTATATCCGCCCCAAGGTGATCGTAGTCACAAACCTGTTCACTGATCAGGCTGACCGCTTCGGCAGCGTGGAAAACACTCTCGCCGAGATCCGCAAAGGCATTAAGCGCAGCCCCGGATCCGTTCTCGTTCTCAACGCTGAGGATACACAGTCCGCTTCGCTGGCACTGGATGTTCCCAACAAGGTGGTATGGTACGGCCTTGAGCAGTCCGTAGGCGAACAGGGCAAAACAGACCTCTCCGACGCCGGCAAATGCCCTAAATGCGGCGGTGAATACGAATATGATTATCATATATACGCGCACCTGGGAGGTTTCCGCTGTACGAAGTGCGGCTACTGCCGCCATACGCCGGACGTCGCTGTCACCTCCATCGACAGGATGGGCACAGACGGCAGCATGATCCACATGCGCACGGACGGCGGCGAAGAAGAGGTCTTCGTATCTCTCCCTGCCGTATATAATATCTACAATGCCGCCGCATGCGTTGCCGCGATAAAGGCACTCGGCTTCCCCGCACAGGAGGCGATCCAGTCTCTTTCCAATGTCCGCTCAGCATTCGGCCGCATGGAGACCTTTGAACTTGGCGGCAATGTCCTGCAGATGATCCTTGTAAAGAACCCTGCAGGCTGCAATCAGGCTTTCACATATGTGACCAGTTTCAAGGATCCCTTCAACGCAGTCCTCTGCCTCAACAACAGGACAGGAGACGGCCATGATTTTTCCTGGATCGAGAATACAGACTATGAGAAGCTGTGTGCAGACCCTTATCTTCAGAAACTCTTCGTATGCGGTGACCGCGCGCAGGACCTCTACGATCGCCTGAAGAGAGCGGGCGCTGATGAGAGCCGCATGGAACTCGTCACTGACTACACGAAGCTGGTTGACGAGCTTGAGCAGGAAAACTGCACTACATTCCTGCTCCCCAACTACACAGCCATGATGGAGCTGCGCACAGCCCTTGGTCCCAAGACCGGGAACAAGGAGTTCTGGGAGTAAATAATCCGCAATCGGGCAGGATGCTCCTGTTCGATTGACCGTTAGCCATGGGGTGCATCTTCGTGTAAGCCCGAGATGCGCCCCGGCTTATCGCACAAAAAGAGACCGGAACCTCAATCGGTTCCGGTCTCTTTTTATATACTGATTACTGTGTCATTTCAACATACAGCTGACGATACTGCTTCGCGGAAACTTCCCAGGAAACATCCTTGTTCATGTTGCGCTTAACGATCTCGTCCCATGCTTCGCGGTGTTCGAAGTAGATGGTCTTGGCTCTGTTGGTCGCATCCAGAAGGAGTCCGGACTCATATCTGTCAAATGTGAAGCCGTTGCCTTCGCCTGTGTACTGGTTGAAAGGCTCGACCGTATCCTTGAGACCGCCGGTCTCGCGGACGATCGGCACTGTGCCGTAGTGCATAGCGATCAGCTGGGTCAGTCCGCAAGGTTCGAACCTGGAAGGAACGAAGAATGCGTCTGAGCCGGCATAGATGCCGTGTGCCAGGCTCTCGTCATAAGCGATGTACGCGCAGAAGCTTCCCTTGTACGCGTTCTCATAATAACGGAAGGAATCCTCGTAAACAGCATCGCCGGTTCCGAGAACCACGACCTGTGTATTGCCGTCCATCAGCTGAGGAACGATCGCGTTGACAAGATCAAGGCCCTTCTGGTCAGTCAGACGGGAGATCAGTCCGATCACGAACTTGTTCTCATCCTGCTCAAGGCCCAGAGATTCCTGCATAGCCAGTTTATTCTTTTTCTTCTTCTCAATGACATCTGTTACGTCATAGGGAGCTGCCAGCAGTTTGTCAGTAGAGGGATCCCACATGCCATAGTCGATACCGTTGACGATACCGTGAAGTTTACCGGAATGATAGCGCAGATGCGCATCCAGGTTCTCGCCGTAGAAAGGAGTCTGGATCTCCTGTGCATAAGTTCCGCTGACAGTGGTGATCATGTTGGAGTAAGCCAGGCCGCCCTTGAACATATTGGCGTCGTCATAGCCCTGCTTGAGAGCGTCCTTGTTGAACACATAATCCGGAAGTCCCGACCAGTACTTGATGGTAGGGATATTGTAAATTCCCTGGAACTTCAGGTTGTGGATCGTGATCATGACCTTAGCGCGCGCGATCGGAGTATTGTCGAACATGGTGCGCAGATATACCGGCACAAGGCCTGCCTGCCAGTCGTGGCAGTGGATCACATCCGGGATCCAGTCCATGTAATTGAGAGCTGCCAGAGCCGCTTTGCCAAAATAGCAATACTTCGGAATATCGTCAATGAGGTTCGTGTAAGGCTTGCCTACGCTGAAGAATTCCTCGTTGTCGATGAAGTCATAGACAACGCCGTCCCAGACATATTCCATGATGCCTACATAGTAGGTGCGTCCGTCAGCGCAAAGATCCATGTGGAACGCTCCGCGGTAGACCATCTTCTCCTGATACTTCTGAGGGATGCATTTATATCTGGGAAGGATGACCTTGACGTCGCAGTTCTGAGCTACCAGAGCCTTGGGAAGAGCGTACATAACGTCGCCGAGACCGCCGGTCTTCACGAAAGGATAGCACTCGGAACCGATAAACGCGAT
>CACZXG010000110.1 GCA_902785055.1 uncultured Lachnospiraceae bacterium | reverse complement strand
CGGGCTAAGCGAACAGCCTAATGTGGAAGACGCTCAAAAGCGTTGTTCGACCACAGGGCAGGTACAAGCTCGTGACTTCAGTCATGAGTACGTTGACACGCCCCTTTTTGCGTATTCGTCATCCGTCAATCTTCGTAGTCCAGCCACGCGCCCCGCATCGGGCTGACGGCGTGGTCGGAGAAGAGGCGGAGAGCACCCCTCTTGTAGCGGCGGGGATGGGGCTCCCATTTCGCGCGCCTCTCGGCGAGGATCTGTTCGATCTCCTCGGGCGTCCTGCGTTCGCCGGCGACGCCGATGATGTTCAGCTTGCGGGCAAAGACGTCCAGTTCGATCAGGTCACCTTCCTCGACCAGGGCGATCGGTCCGCCGTCCGCGGCTTCGGGGGAGCAGTGGCCGATGACAGGGCCGGTGGAGGCACCTGAGAAGCGGCCGTCGGTGATCAAGGCGATGGCCCGGCCCAGCTCCTTGTCGGAACTGATGGCTTCCGAGGTGTAGAACATCTCGGGCATGCCGCTGCCCTTGGGGCCTTCGTAGCGGATGAAGACAGCGTCTCCTTTTTCCACCTTGTGATGGAGCACGGCGTCCAGGCACTCCTCCTCGGAGTCGAAGGGGCGGGCGCGCAGGACAGCCTTGTACATCTCCTTCGGGCAGGCGGTGTGCTTGATCACGGCGCCTTCGGGGGCCAGGTTGCCCTTCAGGACAGCGATGGAGCCCTCTGTGCCGATGGCTTTGTCGTAAGGGCGGATGATGTCTTCGCGAGTGATGCCGTCCGCATAGCCCTGGCCGGCCAGGATGTCCGCATACCGGCGGTTGAAATCCTGCAGCCAGCGGTCGCACTTCTCATAGAAGCCGCTTTCCTTCAGGGCATCCAGGTTCTCGCCGAGCGTCTTGCCGGTGACGGTCATGACATCCAGGTGGAGGACCTCCCGGATCTCCTCCATGATCGCCGGGACACCTCCGGCGTAGTAGAAGACCTCTGCCGGCCACTTGCCCGCGGGGCGGATGTCCAGAAGGTAGTGGGCGCCCCTGTGCAGCCTGTCAAAAGTATCGCCGGTGATCTCGAACCCCAGTTCATGCGCGATGGCAGGCAGGTGCAGCAGGGTGTTGGTGGAGCCGGAGATCGCGGCGTGGATCATGATCGCGTTCTCGAAGCTCTCCATAGTGAGGAGAGAAGAGGGCTTCATCGTATCATCTCCGGCGATCTCCACGGCCCGTTTGCCGGAGCGGTAGGCGTAGTCCAGAAGATCGGGGCTGGTCGCGGGCATCAGGGCTGACCCGGGGAGGGACAGACCGAGCGCCTCTGCCATGATCTGCATGGTCGAGGCCGTCCCGATGAAGGAGCAGGCGCCGCAGGAAGGGCAGGCGTTGCACTTGGCCCAGTCCAGGCGGGCCTCATCGATCTCGCCGCGCTCATACTGGGCGCTGTACATACCCAGCTGTTCGAGCGTGAGCATCTCAGGACCCGCGTTCATGGTCCCGCCGGCTACGAACAGGGAAGGAATATCGACGCGGAGCATGCCCATGAGGTTGCCGGGGCAGCCCTTGTCGCAGCTGGCCAGGAAGACGCCCGCGTCAAAAGGGGTGGCATTGGCCTGGATCTCGATCATGTTGGCGATCATTTCCCGGCTGACCAGGGAATAGTTGATGCCGTCCGTGCCCTGGCTCTCGCCGTCGCACATATCCGTGGCGAAATATCTTGCGCCGTGGCCGCCGGCATCTCTGACGCCTTCGCGCACCTTTTCCACAAGCTTGTCCAGATGGCCGCTCCCCGGATGGGAGTCGCCGAAAGTGCTCTCAATAAAGACCTGCGGCTTGGAGAGATCCTCCGGCTTCCAGCCTGTCCCGATCCTCAGCGGATCCAGTTCCGGCGCGAGTGCGCGCATTTTCTGACTGATTAAGTTCATATATACCTCCTAACGATTTTACGGGACATTAACGTTCTCAGGCGAACATCGAGATGACCAGGGCTACGAGGAAGCCCACGCCGCCGACCAGTGTCTCCATGATCGTCCAGGTCTTGAGGGTCGTCTTCTCATCGAGACCGATCAGCGACTTGACCAGCCAGAACCCGGAATCATTGAAGTGAGAGCAGACCGTTGCGCCGCCGGCGACCGCAGCAGTGGTGCAGGCGAGATACAGCGGAGACAGGCCCTGGATGGCGGGCATGGCGGCGACGATGCCGGCTGCCATCGTCATGGCCACTGTGGCGGAACCAACGCAGACGCGGACAAGGACGGCGATGATGAACGCGAGCACGACGACGGGCAGATGCAGGGAACCGGTCACATTGCCGATGATGTCGCCGATCCCGGAGTACTGCAGCATGTAGCGGAGCACGCCGCCGCAGGCGGTGACCAGAAGGATCAGGCCGGTGGGCTCCAGGGACCTGGTCATGACTTTCTCAAGTTCTTCCAGGGTGTAACCATTCTTTGTGCCCAGAAGGAACATGGCGACAATCGTCGCGATCAGCAGGGCCACGAAGGGCTCGCCGAAGAAGTTGAGGACGGGCATGGCGCCTGCCATGGAGGGAATGACGCCCGCGACGGATTTCAGGATGATCAGCGCCAGGGGGATCAGGATGATGCTGACGATGGTGCTGAATTTGGGAAGTTTGGACTCGTCGATCTCCGGCTGGTTGTAGCTCTCAGGGACGCTGATCATGTATTTGGTCCCGACAAACTTGCCCCAGATGGGACCCGCGACGATCATTGCGAAGAAACCGCAGAAGATACCGACAAGGATGACAAAACCGAGATCGACGCCCAGCATGTTGGCCACGAGGACCGGACCGGGGGTCGGAGGGATGAAAGCGTGGCCGACCGCGAGACCTGCGAGGAGCGGGATCGCATAGAAGAGGGTGGACTTCTTCGCTCTCTTGGCAAGGGAGAAAGCCAGAGGGATCAGGATGATCAGGCCCGCGTCGAAGAAGACCGGGATGGAGACGACCAGACCGGTGAGGCCGAGCGCCCAGGCGGCTTTCTCGTCGCCAAACTTCTTGACCATGGTCACGGCAAGTGTCTGTGCACCACCTGACAGTTCTAGGATCGCGCCGAACATGGAGCCTAGGCCGACCAGCAATGCTATGCCTTTCAGTGTGTTGCCGATACCGTCATTGACGGCGCCGATGATGTCCGCGACGGGCATGCCCGCGATCAGGCCGATCGAAAGGGCGCCGACCAGGATCGAGATCATGGCGTGGACGTGGAACTTGATGATGAGCACCAGCAGGATGATCAGGCCGATGATCGCCGCCAGTGCCAGCCTCGTGGGATTCAGTGCAACAGTTTCCATTTGATAAACCTCCTCATTCATGAAGCAGCCGTTTCCTTCAGAGTTGTATAACAACTCTGCTGATTTAACTATAAAACCAGGCAAGACATCAGACAAGTTGTTTGGCGCCCTGACAACTTTTTTGGAAATATTGAACAGAAATGGCCATTTATCTGATACAGAGGAGGCTGTGAAATTGTCAAAGATATACAAAAGATCTCTTCGGAAGCCGAAGAGGTCATACCACTCGTGTTTTACGGCTCTTTCCGGGCCCGGATCATCTTCTGGATCATGTCGCGGTTGAAGGCGAGGTGGGCGGTCATGGCACATCTGGCACCGATGGGATCCTTGTTTTCTATGGCGTTCGTAATCCACCTGTGGGTCTGGATGGTCTCGTTCATGAGTTTTCTCTGGGTCACGTTGCAGAAAGTGGAGATGGCGGATTGGATGACCGGGATCAGGGCCTGCACGACCGTGTTGCCGGAGCACCTGGCGATGCAGGTGTGAAATTCGATGTCCTTGTCCGTGTGGTCATCGCCCTGCAGATACAGGGCTTCGGTCTCGTCACAGTACCGGCGCAGTTCGGCCGCCTGCCTGTCCGACCGCAGTTCCGCCGCCATGGCAGAGATCTCCGGCTCCAGCATCAGGCGCACGTCGAACAGCTCCAGAGCCAGGCGGTACTTGTCCTTGTGTCCGGAGAGATGGAGGGGGTCAGGCGCGGAAGCGGAGGTGGAGATGACATATGTCCCGGACCCGTGCCGGATCTCCACCAGCCCTTGCGCGGCCAGGCTCTTCATGACTTCACGGATGGTCGAGCGGCTGGTATGGAACTGTTCCGCGAGGCTGAACTCGCTGGGGAGCTTGTCTCCCGGCTTACAGTTCCGCAGAAGATAGTCCAGCATCTGGTCTTCCACGTGCGCGCTCCGCAGTGTCCTGTTCATCTTGGCGTATTCATCGGTCATATCCGGCACCTCATCCGCATTTCCGTGGAAATGCGCTCCTGTATCAAATACTTCTTCCTGCATTATACCTGAAATGTGGTAGATTTGTCCGTAGTCCGGAAAGGATTTCCGCACGGCAGAAAGAAATTTGAATATATCAGCCCGATGACACCGTCATTCCGGGTACTGAAAACCGGCTTGAATCCGCTTGACTATCAAATCGGATTTCGGCATCATGCTGTCAAGCCCTTGTGCCGTAAGTGATGTGTAGCAGGCTTTACGGCATGATGATGAGATACCACAAGGTCAAAGCGGTTTCCGGTACTCCGGGCTCAAGGTGTAATTGGAGCCGGTATATTTATAATGGGGACTGCGGGATGCTGATTACAGGGACATGAAGCGTTACGTCAGGAAAGGATTATTAAAAAAACAAAGATAATATTCATCTCAACAATGATCCGTGGGGTGTCTCCCAAAGCTGGAAGATTATCGATATTGCGAAGTTGTGGCTATAAATAATATGAAGTGACATCCAGTTTGCATCATCGTGGATTTACCCATATAATCCATAGTGATCAAACAACAGAACATGAGATTTATCGCATACAAAAAGGAGGTCACTATGAGATGAAATACTAAAAATCGGTATGGATATCCACAGCACAAAGTACACTCTCTGTGTTGTCGAGCCAAAGCTTGAAGGCGATCCTAATCTGCTGGATGAGACCACTCCATAAGAGCTGTTGTCTTATCTTATTAGGATTTTTGCAATCCTGTCGGTTATTCATCGCTTACCATTTTTTGTGTTCATGGGATAGAATGGTGAAGTTGTTTATGTTATTGGTCTGCGCAAGGCTCCGCCATGTCGCAAGCATCGGAATTTAAACGGGTTACTGAGGGTGGAAATCTACTATCCGTGTTGAAGGAAGCCATGATAGAATACTTCTTGTAAGATATATAAGACCTTAGAGGTTTTCACGACATGATTGATATAACCTTTGATTTCAGATTTGATTCAAATGGCAAGGATCCTGATAGTTACAGCCCGACGCTAAATGCATATCACAAAACGCTGTGGAGCAAACAACTCCCAAATGGTGAAGTGATGGATCTCCAGTCAGGGAGGGCACCGTTCGTATTGTCCTGGAAGGAGTTCTATTTCACCAGTGATACGATCATTATAGAAATGACCCATTTGAAGAATAAGAAGATAATCAATCAGGTGCACGAACGGATCAGTGATTTCGATGAGTATATTGAGCATCTGCTGCATAGGTCATATACCATCGGCAGCATGGTCATATTCCCGGTGCATAAGAACAGCATGAACCAGAGAAAGGGAACGAATTTACGGATAGCAGACCGCTGGGATCTTACTCTTGAGTGTATCCGCAGACATTATGCCGGAGAGGAAAGTCCGCTTTCTAAAGTGATTGAAAGCGATAAGGTATTTTATGACCTGTTCGTTGATTTCAAAGGATATGTGGACTTTTTCTTTATGCAGGACTGTGTTTCAGAGGATTATTCTTCAGTTGATATATGGATGGGAGATGCATCTTTCGAGGAAAACGGTCTGCCGAAAACGGTGGAAGAATACTTAAGATTTCTCCTTAAAGAACATATCTTCTTGGATAAGAGAAACAGAAGAATACAGGAATACTGCATAGAACATGATCTGTTTTGATGAAAGAGAGCTTCGGCTCTCTTTTTTGCCGAAATGGAAGGAGAAAAGCCTGATTCGACGCGAAAACGGCAAGCGTAATGCCAGATGGGAGGTGCTGGTTGAGATATGATAAAAAAAAATTGAAATCGTAAGCCTCTCAAGCGGAATAATCGGCGAATTATTCGTGGTGCAAGAACTTCCCTACGCTTGAAGTCTGGAAGGGCAGGATCATTCTTACCCTGGAGACATATGTATTATCCGGAGTGCTTGTTAAATATATACTGGCAAGAGTTTTTTAGAGGAGAGAGGGGAGTGGCCATTTGATTTTTATATATATTTTACGTCACTAAACTCCAATTTTGAGACGTAAAATGTAGTATAATAAAAGAAAACCCAAAATTCCCTCTCTAAATCTAATAAAACGAAAATCCTTATCCCTGCCAACATCTAAACAGTAAACAAGAAAAGGGACTCCCCTTGGCAGGAAATCATACGAATCAGGAGGAAACACATGGAATACAAGCGCCAGCAGGACGTACTCAACTACGAAAAACTGGAAGACATGCTCGAGGGCATGCCGGAATTCATGCGCATCTTCGTGGACGGCTGCCGTGAAGACATCATGTCCAGCCGCTCGATCATCGGTTACGTCGGTGATCTGAATACGTTCTTCTATTACCTGGAGAAACGCCTTCACCTTAAAAAGTCCGAACTGACCATCCGGACACTCGAGGAGCTGACTCCTCTGGAACTCAGCGGCTTCAAAGGCTTCCTTCAGGCATACGAAAAAGACGGGACTATCTATCAGAACGGCAAAGCGGCGATCAACAGAAAGCTCGTCGCCGTCCGGCAGCTGTACGAACGTCTGTACAACCTCGACCTCATCGAGAAGGATCCTTCAAGGAAGCTCGAATTCATCCCCCGGAAAGCCGAGGACCGGGAGCGCCACGTCATTGCCCTCGACCACCAGGAAGTCCGTGAGCTCAAGGACACTGTGCGCAGAGGGACCGGCCTCACCCAGAGCCAGATCTCCCATAACCGGGTGAATGAACTTCGGGATGATGCGATCATCACGCTCCTCCTCTCTACAGGTATCCGTGTCTCCGAGTGTGTCGGGCTCGACCTCGAGGACGTTTCCTTAGACAAAAAGACTATACGGATCATCCGCAAGGGACGGACGAAGACGCAGGAACTGCATATCAACGACGAGACCGCTCTTGCCCTCTTCCGCTACATTACGGAAGGGAGAAGGCCGTCGGCAATCGACCCGGAAGCCCTCTTTATCTCAAAGAAGGGACAGCGCATCACCGTCCGTTCAGTGCAGCGCCTCGTCCGGAAATATGCGAAAGCGTCCGGCACGGACAAGAAGATCAGCTGCCACAAGCTCCGTTCCACCTATGGGACGAACCTCTATGAAGCCACCCGGGATCTGAACGCCGTGGCGGAACGGCTCGGGCACGCTTCCATCGAGACGAGCCGGACCTATGTACGCTCCTCTTCCGACATTGA
>CACZXG010000109.1 GCA_902785055.1 uncultured Lachnospiraceae bacterium | reverse complement strand
AATACCAGGGGCGGACACGCAGGGCGGATATGTACCTCAACAGCGCCGCTGTTGTAAAGGTATTCCGTGGTCTCCCTGAGCTGCGTACCGCGCACGATTGAATCGTCGATCAGAAGAAGCTTCTTTCCGGCGATCAGCTCATGAATAGGAATGAGCTTCATCTTGGCGATCAGGTCTCTCCTGCTCTGGTGTGTGGGCATGAAAGATCTGGGCCAGGTGGGCGTATACTTAACAAAAGGCCTTGAATACGGAACACCCGACCTGTTCGCGTATCCGACCGCATGGGCTACTCCCGAATCAGGGACGCCGGCCACGCAGTCGGGATGGATGTTGCCGCGTCTGATATCTCTCTCCGCCAGCTTCTTTCCGCATCCGTATCTCATATCCTCGACGTTGAGCCCTTCGTAAGAGGAAGCGGGAAAGCCGTAATAGATCCACAGGAAACTGCAGATTCTCATCTCTTTGCGCGCCGGGATCCTGGTCTCGTACCCTTCCGGGTCAATAAACACGACCTCGCCGGGTCCGAGTTCTTTCTCAAGGGTATATCCGAGATTGAGGAATGAAAAGCTCTCAAAGCAGACACAGTATCCGGTCTCTTTTTTGCCGATCACGCAAGGCGTCCTGCCCCATTTATCTCTGGACGCGTAAATACCCTTGGGCGTCATGATCAGGAAGGTCATGGACCCCTCGATCACTTCCTGCGCGTACAGGATGCCTTCCTCGATATCCTTCTTCTGGTTGATCAGGGAAGCTACCATCTCGGTCGGGTTGATATCGCCGCCGCTCATCTCAAGGAAGTGTGAGTGCGTCCCCCTGAACAGAATATCAGTAAGTTCATTGATATTGTTGATCTTGCCGACAGTTGTTATGGCATAAGTTCCATGATGAGAGCGGACGATCAAAGGCTGCGGCTCGTAATCGCTTATGCACCCGATTCCGAGACTGCCCTTCATTTTCAGCAGATCCTTTTCAAACTTAGGCCTGAAATTAGAACTCTCGATATTATGGATTGCTCTGTCAAATCCCTTCACGGTATCATATACTGCCATTCCGGCGCGCCTTGTACCCAGATGAGAATGATAGTCTGTCCCGTAAAACACGTCAAATACTGCATCTTCGCGCAGCGCGGCGCCAAAAAAACCACCCATGCTGCCTCCTTAGAAATTGAGTGAAAAATCGCACATCGGTTACAACACGCTTATCTTATCATTGAAAAGCGTAAATTGTAAGACGTGGTAATCCACTAAAAGGAAGCAAGTAATCGGGTGGTTTTGGTCAAAATATACAAACTGATATCATTTCATTTGTATATTCTATCTGTATCCGGGCTGAACAAAACTGAGAACATCTTTGTAGACGATCTCTTTTCCGGTCTCATTGAGGATTTCATGCCTCATATTCGGGTAAAGTTTGAGGGCCACACCGGTCAATCCCAGGCTCCTGTATTTTCTCCAGAGCCATACCGGTCCCTTTCCCATACGCCCGACCGGATCGTCCTGTCCGGATATAATATATATCTTTTCTCTCCGGGATATTTTGCCCATCTCATCCTTGTCCCAGATCCTGGACAGGCCCTTAAGAAACTCTTTCCAGAATCCGCCGGTATTCTCGTGGCCGCACCAGGGATCGTCGATATAAGCCTTCACATTATCCTTGTTATAGGAGAGCCAGTCGTAATCCGTTTCCCGGTCTTTCATCGCCTTGGAAAAACTTCCCATCCCCATATTCTGCAGGGTAGGATTGCTCTGATACCAATTGTTGTCGCGCACGATGCTTCTGGCAAGCGTATATCCCGTCTTCATCAGTCCTGCCTGTCCGCCGTTGGAGCCGCACAGAATGATCCCGCTGGTGCTGCAGGGATACTTTTCCAAGTAAGACTGCACCATAAAGGAGCCCATGGAATGGCCCATGAGAAAAGTGGGCAGGCCGTTGCCTGACGCAAGTTTCACCATCTGGAAGATTGCCTTCACAGTCTTGTCAAATGCGCCTTCCGGCCATCTCTCCTGCATATCTTCGGACGGCGCGTTCAGTCCCTGTCCGAACGCGTCAAGGCACCAGATATTGACGTGCTGCTCATTCATCCACTCTGCGAACGGCTCATAGCGTTTCGCGTATTCATTCATCCCGGTAATGATCGTAAGGTTCGTCACGGGATCCTTAGCAGGCCAATGCCATCCTTTGAGCGACTCCCCGCTTTTGATCGTGACTTCAAATATTTCGGCCATCCTCCGATACCTCCGAATCTCCGGCCCGGGGCCGGTCCCAAATCCCTTTTCCAGCTTGTAAAAAAGAGGAATTCCCATGTCAGACCGCTTCTGCCACTGCAATTCCTCTTTACACTACTTCTTTTGTGCCGCTCTGATCCGCATCACTCAGTCTTCATCATGAGGCGCGACCTCACTGACGGCCTCATTGGCAACGTCTACGAGAGCGGAGGCCGCCGCCTCTCTCTCCTCACGTGCGATTCTGGCACTTTCTTCAACGGATTCCTTTTCCGCCTGCATTTTAGCGGCCTTCTCTGCTTTTACGATCTTTCTGCAGTCGCTGCAGATCGTGGGAATGTGCTCCCAGCCTTTATTGATCCTGAAAGTCTTGCCGCACTTGGCGCATTTGCGGTCTTCCCAGTTTTCCTTATCCTTGTCAAAGCATTCCTTGCAAAGATTCGGAATGTGCTTCCACTCCGTATTGTAGCGGATCGGCACGCCGCAGATCTTGCAGGGCTTTTCTTTCCACTTGGCCTGTTCCCTTGCGTTTTCCTCTTTCAGGTACTCAAGCCTTGCGTTAAAACCGTCCCAGGCTTCCTGAACCTTATCCCTGAGGATCTTCTGGGTATCAAGGGCTTTGTTGAACGCTGCGCGCGCTTCATCAAGCTCTCCGAAGCAGGATTTCTTGGATTCATAGATCTCAGTGAGTTTCTCCTGCATTGACTGCGCCAATGAGCGGTGTTCGTCGGCTGCATCTCTGTCGCCGCCTGCCCGTTCGTTTCTCATGGCGTTATATTCGGAGTCGATTCCTTTTTTCAGCTCGGTGATCTTCGCATTAAAGGTCTGGATCCTGCTGCCTGTTTCATTCAGCCGCGCCTTGGCCTCATCTGTGATTCTTTTTGCTTCTGCGTATGCAGATCTCGCACTGCTGAGTGCTTCTCCAAGTCGTGACAGTTCCGGATCTTTACCAGACATGTTTCAAAACCTCCTGTACCCGTAAGATTATTACAATTCCCTTTGGGAATCTCACCTTTCTATTATATTTTTCTTGTTTCGAAGTGTAAATATAAAAGTTTAATAAATTTTTATAATAAACCGATCAGCGTAATTTTTGGGACAAGCGATCATTTAAATACTCCTGAGGATCGTCTCTATCTTGTCAGCTCCCGCCTCATCGAGTTTAAGGATCAGGGCCACTTCGCCTGTTCTGTCATTCACTGACTGATGGATCGGCGGAAGGAGTTCCGCTCCCACCGCAAGATAAAGGAGCTGGCATACAGTGGACTCCGAATCAGTCCACTGGATCTTATCGCCGTAAGCATCCCTGCGGACGCGGATCCTGTCAACGGGATACGTTACCGGATATGTTCGCTGGTTCCTGTTCTCCCCGCGAAGATGGAACATCTCAAGCTGTCCCAGCATAAACCTGAGGATCTCTCCCACCTGATCGCTGTAGATCCTGTCGGTACTGAGGGCAACGTCCCTGAAGCTGACATCGACCGGCTCTTCGCTTCCGAGAAGTTTTACCACGACAGTACCCTCATCCTCGGGTCTGACTGTGCTCGCGCTTTCCTTTCCGGTCGTGCAGTAGCGGAACAGTTTCCTGACATTAAGTTCACTGAGTTCCCAGTGATTTTTCTTCTGTTTCTCCCGGCGGTCATCGAACGCCTTTGCATAGGCGCTCCAGTTTTCTTCCATACATTTGCGCTTATCAGCATCCAGGCCGGACTCTTTGACGGATCCTCTCAGCAGTTCTTCAATATATCCCGTTCTCTGCCTGTCATCGCGGCTTCTCCTGCCCAGGATCTTATCAACTCTCTTTCTGAGTCCGTCATTAGGATAAAATATCGCGTTCTTGAAAATCACTGCAAAGCGAAGCGCGCTGTCCGGATCCATTCCCGAAGACGCTGCCAAGAACATGAGGAATCTCTCGCACTGAAGCTGACTCATGCCGCGCAGGTAACTTACCGGGTGACTAATAAAGTGTTCGTCCTCCATGATCCTGTCAAAGGATTTCAGTTCCTGTCTGGCACTCTCTGTTCTGTTCTCTCCCTTGTGTTCGGATAGCTGCCGGAAATAGTTTTTGCGGTTATATACCGCGTTGCTTCGAAGTCCGCCGTAGTTGAATCTCCAGGAGACCGCGGATTTTTCAAAGAAATCCCTGAGTGCGGAAATCTCTCCCGAAACGCCTGCCGCTTTCCAGCCTCCGATCCTGTCTATAAGCTGGCGAGCGCCGTCGTTTGAAGGATTCTCAAGCCAGGTGATCGCGGCTTCAGCAAAAACAGCCGCGTCATGTTCGTCCATCCCGTTGAGAGCACCGCAGAAATCGACGAATCTCTCGATCTCCTCTCTGTCCATATCACGCAGTATGCTGATCGGATCCTCTATAAAATCACTGTTTTCAAATATATCCGCAAATGACTGAAGATCTTCAGGTACCACGTTGTCTGCGATCACGTGGCCATATGCCTCTTCGAACACGGCCCAGTCGGCCTTCACCGTATTCCTGCACTTCTTGTAATTATATCGCCAGATAGATAAAAGGTCCCGGATCTCCTGCTCGATCGAGAAGTTCCTCTCCTCGTCGTTCCTGTTGTCCCATCCGAAGAAAGAATCCATCTCAGTCGCATACTCCTGCTCCGGTTCAAGGAGCCATCTTGTGATCAGGTATGCGGCCAGCGCAGAGTTTTCCGGAGTGCCGGAAGAGGCATGCAGCATGGTCAGGAAATGGATCGTCTGTTCTCTTTTCATCTGCTGCCGGAGGAACCTGAGCGGTTCTTTCTGAAACTCCGGGATATTTAATACGGCTTCATCCAGATACAGTTCCGGAACTCCCGGCTCCTGCCCGTCCTGTGGAAGATGCCTGAACAGGGGACCGTACTCCTCCCACTTTTCAGTTACGGCTTTTCTGCAGCCGGCTGTGTTAGTATGCCACTTGTACGCGGCAGACCTCAGATACTCATTAAAAAAGGCTCTCCTCTTAACGTCATCCCTGAAATCTTTGCTGTTCATGTCCATATGGACCATTAATGTCAGCGTCTGGATCTCCGGGTCTTCGGGATACTTGATATAAGTATTTAGAAGATTCCCGAAATCTCTTACAAAGTCCGCGCCGGTCTTCTCCGATCTTACAGCCACATTTTTGCCTGCCGCGAGCTCATACTCATAGATGCACTCAGCGATCAGCGCAATAAAATGAAGCCTTTCCTCCTCTCTGATCCCCAGCAGATACTGCACAGGATTTTCCCTGAATTTTCGTTCACCGAGTCTGGTATCGTAAGGCACAAGCTCCTGCGGAATATCCTCCTGAGCTCTCACAGCCTCGATCCACCTGGCCCTGTAGACGGAAGCGGCCTCCTGCCACTCCCTGCGGCACAGAAGCTGGTTGTCCCTGAAGAACTGGCCGGTGACCCTGTACCGGTCGTTGAAGAAGTCCGTCACCTCCTGCATGGAGCGGAAGTTCTGCCCTCCGATCCATGTGTTGAGCATACGCACGGAAAGATCCGATCTCCTTACAAGGTACTCGTTGACAGCCAAAATATAGTCCGTCTCAAAGTATTCCTCGGATCCGTTTTCGATCGCAATCAGCGCCTCGAGAAAGATCAGCAGCCACAGCCGGTCTCTCAGAGTCGCCCTGCTCAGGAAAAAGGTGGGAGAATCCATGAATTCTTCACTGTTTTTTGTTGTTCCGGAGAGCACCGAAAAGCATCTCTTCTCTGTTTGTTTTAAGTGCAGATCATCCATACTGTTGTCCTGTTCTCCAAACTGCGGGGCCGCTCTGTCAGCGGCGCGGTAAGTTTCGTCAGCGGATCTCGTTCAGATCATAAGGCGTCCGCTGGTAGACGTAATAGTTAAGCCAGTTGCTGTACAGGAGATAGCTGTGCGCGCGCCACTCCAGAAGCGGTTTCTTTTCCGGGTCGTCATCGGGGAAATAGTTGATCGGGATCGCAGTGCCGAGCCCTTTGCGCGCGTCTCTGAAATACTCGTCCCTGAGAGTGTTGCGGTCATATTCCGCATGTCCCATGATAAAGATCATCCTTCCGTCCCTGGACATGCACAGCAGGACTCCGGCTTCTTCGGATTCAGCCAGGATCCTGAGGTCCCTGCACCCGTGAAGCGCCCTCGCCGGCACCTCTGTGTAACGGCTGTGGGGGATCAGGAAGTAGTCGTCAAACCCCCGTACCAGCGGTTCTCGTCTGTGACGCACTTTATGGGAATAGACACCGAACAGTTTCTCCGAAAGCATCCTCTTTTTGAGCCCGTAATGATAATAAAGGCCCGCCTGGGCTCCCCAGCATATATGGAAAGTGCTGAACACATTGGTCTTGCTCCAGGCGAAAACGTCACAGAGTTCAGGCCAGTAGTCCACCTGCTCATACTCCATCTTTTCCACAGGGGCGCCTGTTATGATAAGACCGTCAAATCTCTGATCCTTGAGTTCTTCAAAAGTATAGTAGAACTTCTGCAGATGGGAGATCGGCGTGTTCAGAGATTTATGGGAGCTCATCCTCATGAAAGTGATATCGATCTGCAGAGGCGTATTGGACAGCATCCTCAGAAGCTGGAGTTCCGTCTCCTCCTTCTTGGGCATCAGATTCAGAATACAGAGCTGCAGAGGGCGGATATCCTGATGCGTCGCGCGATTTTCATCAACCACGAACAGGTTTTCCTTTTCCAGTATTTCCTTGACCGGCAGGTCATTCTGTATTTTGATAGGCATATTGCTTCCTCCGTATTCTTTATTCTCCGCTGATCATTGCAAGGAAATCCTCTTCCGACAGGATCGGGATCCCGAGTTCCCTTGCTTTCTTATTCTTGGAAGACGTTGAAGTCACATCGTTATTGATCAGGTAGTCGGTTTTGGCAGACACACTTCCGGCGGCTTTTCCGCCCAGACTAAGGATCTTGGCCTTGAGTTCATCCCGGTTTGCGAAATGATTCACTTTGCCTGTGATGACAAAAGTCTTGCCCGCAAGGGTCTGCGGAACATCCTGCTTCTTTTCCCTGTTAAGGTGCAGCTCCGCTAAAAGCGCATCGAACGCCGAGGACGTGCGTTCATCCTCGAAGTAACCGGCAATATTCTCCGCCAGGACAGGACCGATCCCCTCCACCGAGGCGAGCGTATCTCTGTCCGCCTCTCTGATCTTATCAATGTCGTCATCAAAATTCGCACAGAGGATCCTGGCGCCCGAGATCCCGATCCCCGGGATTCCCACTGCGCACAGCACTCTGGCAGGCGTAGTCTCCCTTGACTTCCCGATTGCTTCAAGC
>CACZXG010000108.1 GCA_902785055.1 uncultured Lachnospiraceae bacterium | reverse complement strand
TCGAAGAAAAAGAAAACATCGGAAAAGGACCGGGGGAGAAGCCGGAGGCAGGAGCCTTCCCGGAAGGAGAGTACACGGAAGCCCGAAGCCCCTGTAAAGTCCACCCCTGATCATGCGGTATTTGAAGATCATACTTTTGAAGTGGGCGGTATGGAAGAGCCCATGTTCTCCCAGGAGAAGATGCAGGAGACTGTGGCCAAGGGCCTGAGAGACCTTGAAAACTACGACACAGTCCTCATGCAGGAGACCGACGGACAATATGCCATGGTCATGCAGGAGGAAATGCCGCCTGTAAACTGGCCGCAGATGGGCCGTGTCATGTACACTGTCAAACTTAAAACTCTCAAGGAAGTAAACGAGTTCATCAGTTTCGTACATGACGAGAAGTGATGATCACAAGATAAATAGAGCGATGCTGATGGTTCCCGTCGGAATGTCAGCGATCTGCCCCTATTGCTGCAGAAAAGTAAAGGCAGACGCGAACGGAACTGTCCGATAAGACAAATAATAAAAGAGTCGTACCGCATGACTGCAGTACGACTCTTTTTGATTCATTTTATAATTTTCCGGGGGTCTGAATGAGCAGGTTGTCACTCCATGGAGTTGGCCGCCCTGTAATCCCGAGCATGTCCGAGGATGTTGCGGAGCTCTCTGAGAACTCCCATCTTGGCGTAGGAGCGCTCGACAATGTCTGCGGCTTCCTTCATTTCCGGTCTTGCATTGGCGACAGTAGCTGCAACTCCTGTTTCACCAAAAGCGGAGAGGTCGTTCAGGTTGTCGCCGAAATAGACAGTCTCCTCTTTTTTAATCCCAAGGTATTCCTGCAGCAGTGCATAGGCTTCGCCCTTTCCGGATTCGAGGGCAGTGATGTCCAGCCACCAGGCACCGGAGATGGTCTTGGAGAGGCGGGCAAAACGGGGATCGCTGCGGAGCTGCTCTGTAGAGGCCTCGATGGAAGTGGGATGGAAGACCGAGACCTTTGTGACATTATCAAGAGGAAGCTTCGTGACATCATCGACATTCTGGATATCGTAGTGATAACTGTCGCGCATCAGATGGAAAAAGCGGCTGTCTTCACCTGCTTCCGTGTAGCAGGTCCCGGGTGTTTCCATCATAAAATCGGCGCCTTCGATAGCGCGTACCGCCTCGATGATGGGAAGAATGATCTCCTGGTCCAAAAGCCAGCTGTGAAGAATCCTTTTCTTTGTGCGGACAACTGTCCCGTTCCCGGAAATGAAGAAAATGTCGTCGGCGACCGGCTTAAAGAGGTCCAGCATGCTGGCATACTGCCTGCCGCTGCAGGCACAGAAACGGATGCCTACTTCCTTCAGGTCTTCGATGACTTTGAAGTATTCGGGGTTGATATTGTGAGAACTCTCTTCGACGAGGGTACCGTCGATATCGCTTGCGATTAATTTGATCATAAGCTTTTCTTTCCCTGTTGTTTTACAGTGGCAGCCGGTTCTTTCAGAAAAGACCGGCCCGGTGAATGATTTCATTACTTAGCGCAATTATACAAAAAAACATACAAAAAAGAAATAATGTAATGTGAAGAGAGGATTTTCGTCCTATTGAGCGTAAATAAACATGGAATGTCGATCAGACATATGAATGACCATAATTCAGGAGGAAAACTATAATGAGAGATAGAAATATTGTGATCGCTGTTTTAGCAGGTTCGATGCTGGCGCTGGCCGCATGCGGAAGCGTTAACTCCGCTGGGACCGCAAGTACGGAAGCAGCCGCTGTAGAAAGCACAGTGGAGATTCCCAATCCCTGGAGTGAGACGGCAGACCTGGACGAAGCGGAGAAGGCGACGGGGGTAGATTTTGACCCGCCCGTGGAGAATTCGCTTCCTGAGGGGTATGAGTTTGTGACATACCGCTATACTGATAAGCTGCTTGAGACAGTTTATAAAAAGGGAGAGGATGAGATCGTTATCCGCATTTCCACACAACTTAGCGGCATAGAGCTGAACGGCGACTACAACAACTACAGCAAGGAGTGGGAAGAGAACTTCAAGGGCCTTACGGTCAAATGCAAGGGTGACGGCACCCTGATCAACTGCGCAAACGCAGATGTTGAGACGACACATTTTGCAGTTCTCATTAATCCAGGCCAGGAGGGCAAAGGTCTGACGGCGGACGAACTTAAGAGCATTTTCATGGGAATGCAGGCAGGCCCGCTTGAGACGAAATAAAACGTTATAAATATTCTGAACAGGAATCTCTGCAGTTTTTAGGACAACCGGAAAGGAGGCTGAAAATTATGATCAGAAATCTTGGATATCTCGCGGCAGGTGTCGCGGTGGGGCTTGTGGTCACGGGACTGATCGTGAACAAGGAGATTCATGACCAGGAGGAGAAAGAAGAAGTAATCGAGGACGGCCTCTTTGCGGAAATACAGGGTAATACGGTGCGTCTCTACAGGGTAGAAGAGGGCCGTTTCTGCGGATATCATGAGACTCGTGAGTTTGAGAGCCAGGAGAAGGCTGTCGAGTGGGTAATGAAGGAGACGAACGCGAAGCTGCAGTTCACGCAGTGAGCGGCGTCCGGAAAGATTTACGGCTAAATGCCTGCGGGCATCAGTATAAGACGTCACGTCGGTGGCGTCTTTTTTTATGCAAAAAACAGGAAAATAATGAATAAAATTCTGCCGAAACGCATAAAAAATGAAATATTGATAATTTTATGGTAAAAATATACGTAAAATAGCAGGCTGCAAGAGCTGAATCAGTGCAGTTTAGCCAATTAATGTTTGACCAATACAACGTGTGTGAGTATAATGATTCTAATGTCATTATTCTTTTAAGGAGGGAGTTATGAAAAAGAAACTGATGAGCATCTTTCTCGGAGCAGTGATGGCTGTAACGCTGGCAGCATGCGGCGGCAGCACCGGAGCTACGATCGAGAACACCGAGGCAAAGGAAGAGACGGCAGAGGCTGAGGCTCCTGCAGAGACAGCTGAGGCAACTGAGGCAGCTGGTGAAGATTTCCATATCGGTATCGTTACCGGTTCCGTTTCCCAGTCCGAAGACGACAGACGCGGAGCAGAAGCTTTCCAGGCGAAGTACGGCGAAGAGAACGTAATCCTTGCGATCTATCCCGACAACTTCACAGAGGAGCAGGAAACCACGATCCAGACTATCGTTAACCTTTCCGATGATCCGGCTATGAAGGCGATCATTGTTAACCAGGCAGTGCCCGGAACAACTGAAGCTTTCCGCCGCATCAAGGAGAAGAGACCTGACATCATCTGCATCGCAGGTGAGTCCCACGAAGATCTTCCCGAGATCGGTTCCGCAGCAGACCTTGTTGTCAACAACGACTTCGTAGCACGTGGATATCTGATGATCCGCACCGCTCACGAGCTCGGCTGCGATACATTCGTACACATTTCCTTCCCTCGTCACATGTCCTATGAGACCATGAGCCGCCGTGTTGCGATCATGAAAGAGGCTTGCAACGAGTTCGGTATGAAGTTCGAGATGGAGACTGCTCCCGATCCGACAACCGATGTCGGTGTTCCCGGAGCTCAGGCTTACATCCTTGAGCACGTTCCGGAGTGGATCGAGAAGTACGGCACGAACTCCGCTTACTTCTGCACCAACGATGCTCACACAGAGCCTCTGCTGAAGATGCTCCTTGAGCATGGCGGATACTTCATCGAAGCTGACCTTCCGTCTCCTCTGATGGGCTATCCCGGAGCACTCGGAATCGACCTGACTGCTGAGGCAGGCGACTTCGAGAAGATCCTTAAAAAGGTTGAGGCAGCAGTCGTTGAGAAGGGCGGCGCAGGCAGATTCGGTACATGGGCATATTCTTATGGCTACACCGTTTCCGCAGGTCTTGCTGAGCATGCAAGAAACGTCATCCTTGGAACCAGCGAACTGAATGATATCGATGCCATCTCCGCAGCTTACGGCGTATTCTCACCCGGCGCAGAGTGGAACGGCTCCAATTACACCAACGTAGATACCGGCGTTAAGTCTGACAACGTATTCCTGATCTATCAGGATACCTATATCATGGGCGATCCCGGACACTACATGGAGTCCACTAAGGTCGAAGTTCCCGAGAAGTATTTCACTGTTAAGTGATAGGAATTCCGGGCGGCTTTCATGAACTGGCACTGAAGCGTGTCGGAACTGAATGAATCAGTCAGATGAGGAGGAGCCCCTGTTCCTCCTCATCTTGTTTGTTATTCAGAGCAGGGTTGGACCGGTATTGAACACCAACACATATTTAGAAACTGTCAACATGTAGTTAGGAAGGCATTGGAATGAACAATGAAAAAGCGCCGCTTCTTGAGATGCGGAATATCAAAAAGGACTTTTTTGGCAACCAGGTGCTGACAGACATTAACTTGAAGCTGAATGAGGGCGATGTCCTCGGTCTGTGCGGCGAGAATGGCGCAGGAAAGTCAACGCTGATGAAGATCCTCTTCGGTGCTTCGGATATCACTTCGACGGGCGGCTACGGCGGCGATATCCTGATCGACGGACAGAAGGTCTCTTTTGCTTCTCCCTTCGAGGCTATCGCAGCGGGCATCGGTATGGTGCATCAGGAATTCTCCCTGATCCCCGGATTTGACGCTACCGAGAATATCCTGCTTAACCGGGAACCCAAGAAGGGTAATGCCGTCTCAGAAGTGTTCGGGGACAGACTCGATACTCTTGATCGCAAGGAAATGGACGACAGAGCGAGGGCAGCAATCGAAAAGATGGGTGTCTCGATCGATCAGCACATGATGATCAACAGCATGCCTGTCGGTCACAAACAGTTTACGGAGATCGCAAGAGAACTCTCCAAAGAGCAGCTCAGGATCCTGATCCTCGATGAGCCCACCGCGGTTCTTACCGAGAAAGAGGCGGAAGCGCTTCTGGCTTCGATCCGCGGAATGTCCGAGAGAGGGATCACAGTCATCTTCATCACACACCGCCTGCACGAGATCCTGTCTGTGTGCAATAAAGTCGCAGTCATGCGCGACGGTGTTCTGGTCCAGGAAGTTCCTGCCAGTGAGACCAGCGTAGAGCAGATCACGCACTGGATGGTCGGCCGTGATGTGAAGGGCGGCGGAGCGGGTATCTCTACCCGTAATTTTGACGACGCGAAGACCATTCTCAAGATAGAGAAGCTTTGGGTAGATATGCCCGGAGAGACAGTGCGCAATGTCAACCTGGAAGTAAAGGAAGGGGAGATCCTCGGAATCGGAGGACTCGCCGGCCAGGGCAAGCTGGGAATTCCCAACGGCGTAATGGGACTCTATGAGGCCGGCGGCAAGGTGACTTTTGAGGGCAGTGAGATTCCTCTCAATAATCCCCGCAAGTGCCTGGATTCATCCTTTGCCTTCGTTTCCGAAGACAGAAGAGGCGTCGGACTTTTGCTCGACGAATCTCTGGAATGGAACGTCGCGTTCCCTGCCATGCAGATCCAGAATAAATTCCTCCACTACTATTTGGGCGGACTCATAAAGTGGAGAGATGAAAAGGCGATCCGTGAGGTCACCGAGAAGTATATCGATGAACTCAAGATCAAGTGCACAAGTTCCAAGCAGAACGCGAGAGAACTGTCGGGCGGCAATCAGCAGAAGATCTGTCTTGCCAAGGCATTCGCGCTGGAGCCCAAGGTGCTCTTTGTATCGGAGCCCACCCGCGGAATCGATGTCGGCGCCAAGGCACTGGTCCTGGATGCCCTCAAGAAATTCAACCGCGAGAACGGCGTAACGGTAATCATGATCTCCTCCGAGCTGGAGGAACTTCGTCAGACCTGTGACCGCATTGCTATCGTTTCCGGCGGCAGGATCTCGGGAATCCTTCCCGCATCCTCCTCTGTGGAAGATCTCGGCGCAATGATGCTGAGCAATGTTATTTAAGAAAGGAGGAAGAGATGACAACTCAAAAGGTTAAAGCCGCACTTAAAAATTTCGGCCTTCCGCGTCTGATCATCGCAGGATTCCTGCTCCTCCTGCTGATCATGGCTCCTTTTGTCGGAGCGGATCTGCCGACACAGATCTCCAACATCATCAACCGTTTCAGCTGGAACGGCATTCTGGTACTCGCAATGGTGCCTATGGTCCATTCGGGCTGCGGACTGAACTTCGGCCTTCCGCTGGGAATCATTTCCGGCCTTCTTGGCGCCACACTCTCCATTGAGTTTGGCTTTACAGGACCGCTTTCCTTCCTGGCAGCGATCCTGATCGCGACACCTTTCGCGCTGATCCTTGGCACGCTGTACGGCTGGCTCCTCAACAAGATCAAGGGCGGAGAGATGATGATCGCGACTTACGTCGGATTCTCATCAGTATCCTTCATGTGTATGATGTGGCTGATCCTGCCTTATCACAGCCCCAACATGGTCTGGGGTCTGTCCGGAAAGGGCCTTCGTACAACCATCTCCCTGGAGGGATATTACATCGGCGCGCTCGCCAATTTCCTGCAGATCAACATCGGATCGATCTCAATCCCGACCGGCACGCTTCTGTTTTTTGCCCTGCTCGCATTCTGCATCTGGGCATTCCTGCACACCAAGACAGGTACAGCTATGACGGCAGTCGGTTCGAACCCCGCCTTCGCAAAGGCGGCAGGCATCAACGTAGACAAGATCCGTATGCTGTCGGTCATCATGTCTACATGGCTGGCGGCGATCGGTATTCTGGTCTATGAACAGGGCTTCGGTTTCATCCAGCTGTATATGGCGCCTTTCTACATGGCGCTGCCCGCGGTCTCCGCGATCCTGATCGGCGGAGCTTCGGTCAATAAGGCAACGATCATGAACGTTATTGTCGGTACGATCCTGTTCCAGGGTATCGTCACGATGACACCTACCGTCATGAACAACATGATCCACATGGATATGTCGGAAGTTATCCGAATCATCGCTTCCATGGGCATGATCCTGTTCGCACTGACAAGAAAGACGGAGGGATCCAAATGAAAAAGAGTAATAATACAAAAAATTCTACGGATATCCGTTTACTTGTCCAAAAGTTCTCTGTGCCGCTCATGTTCATCATCATCTGCGCGATCTGTATCCCGCTCTCGGGTCTGTCCGCAAATATGCTGATCAACGAGATCGTCACACGTATCGGAAGAAACGCGTTCCTGATCCTGAGCCTGCTCATCCCGATCATGGCCGGTATGGGACTGAACTTCGGTATGACACTCGGCGCTATGGCTGCGGAGATCGCTCTGATCTTCGTTTCAGACTGGCAGATCGTAGGCATCCCCGGAATGGTGCTCGCAGCGATCGTATCGGTTCCGATCTCTGTACTGCTCGGTATCTTCTGCGGCAAGATCCTCAATGAGGCCAAGGGCCGCGAGATGATCACCAGCTATATCATGAGCTTCTTTGTAAACGGTATTTATCAGCTCGTTGTTCTGTACCTGATGGGCAGCATTATCCCGATCAAGCACGGCGCGATCAAGCTTCCCAGAGGCTACGGCATCCGCAACACAGTATCCCTTCTGAGCATGCGTCAGAAGCTGGACAACCTGCTTGCCATCAATGTGGCAGGAGTCAAGATCCCTGTGCTCACATTCATCATTATCGCCCTTCTGTGCCTGTTCATTGTCTGGTTCAGCAAGACCAAGCTCG
>CACZXG010000107.1 GCA_902785055.1 uncultured Lachnospiraceae bacterium | reverse complement strand
GCCAGAGAAAGTATATCAGAGATGGTAAAAGAATACCCCGGAGAACCCGGGAGAAAGGAAAAATCCAATCACCATCACCGATGATTGGATTATACGTATCGTTATGTTTCAATCTTTTTCCGTGAATATCCCGACAATCCCCGAGAAGGAATTTGATCTGCGAGCTTACGGCGCCATCGGAGACGGGCGCACTTCCAACACCGAGGCGTTCCGGAAAGCTATAGAAGCGGCGGCAGAAGAAGGCGGAAAAGTCATCGTCCCGAATGGAATCTGGCTCACAGGTCCGATCAGGCTCTATTCCAATGTGGAACTCCATCTGCAGGACAACGCCGTGATCTTGTTCGACAAGAATCCGGAGGAATATCCCCTTGTCGTGACTGACTTCGAAGGGATCACCAGGATCCGCACGAAGTCTCCGATCTACGCGGAAAACGCCGAGAATATTGCTATTACCGGACACGGCATCATCAATGGAAACGGTCATTTGTGGCGTCCGGTCAAAGAATTTAAGATGACTGCCAGACAATGGAAAGAGCTGCTGGGAAAGTCTCCCTATGTGATCGAGTCTAAAGAAGGCGGGATCTGGTTCCCCGCCCGCAATATGTTCGATACCGCGATCACGGGAGAGATTCACCCCGGCGACTATGACACCTTTGAAGAAGCTCTGGCAGCTGCCTCTCCCCACTATGACTTCTACAGACCGGTGATGGTGAGCCTGCGCCACTGTAGGAATATCCTGATCGAAGATGTTACTCTGCAGGACTCGCCGGCCTGGAATGTGCACCCTTATTTCTGCGAGCACCTGACTGTGCGCGGCGTCAGGATCATAAATCCCGCCTATGCACAGAACGGCGACGGCATCGATGTGGAATCCTGCAGGTATGTCCATATCCATCACAGTGAATTCCAGACCGGGGACGACGGAATCTGTCTGAAATCCGGCAAGGACCGCGAAGCAAGAAAGCTTCTAAAGCCCTGCGAAGATGTGTACATCCACGACTGCAAAGTCGGCATGAGCCACGGCGGATTCGTCATCGGAAGTGAGATGTCCCGCGGCGTCCGCAATGTCCTCGTGAAGGACTGCACTTTTATCGATTCCGACGTCGGCATCCGTTTCAAGAGTGCCATGGGCCGCGGCGGTGTCGTGGAGGATATCTACCTGGAGAACATCCTCATGATCGGCATCAAGAAGGAAAGCCTCACCATGACCATGAATTATGTTCTCAACACTGTCAGCGGTGATCATCCCGTTGTTCAGAGTACAGATCCTGAAGACATTCCGACTTTCCGCAATATTGAACTCAAGAACTGCATTTGTCGGGACGAGGACGCTTACTACGTCATACAGCCGATGAGCGGCTATCCCGAAACAATTCAGGATATCCGAATTATTGATTGTGAGCTGGGAGTAAAGAAATGATTTGCCAGGAAGTTTTTCAAGGACGATGAAGGAACAGCTTAAGCTAAGAAAGGAGTAACAATATAATGAAACACTATATCATTGTCAAGTTTACGGAAGGGACAGACGTGAAAGCGCTGGTAGAACCTGTGCGTGCGATCTTCGAGAAGACTCTGGAGATTCCCGGAATCCATACACTGGATCTGCATGTTTCCAATTCGGATATCGCAAACCGTTTCGACCTTATGATCGTTTTCGATATGGACAAGGAAGCGCTCCACGCCTATGCGGCATCTGAGCCCCATCTGAGATGGAAGAGCGAATATGCGGACAGGATAGCGAAGAAGGCCATCTTCGACTGTGATTAGTAAATCCAAATAACAAATCTAACTTTTTTATAACTTTTTTTGTTAATGCTTCATAAACATTGGAAATAATCATATGTGTATGGTAGAATTAGTACACGTACTAAAGTCCAAACTTATTAAAAGGAGGATAAGTGTCATATGCAATACACAAAAGAAGTAGAAGACATGATTTGCGTCGCAAAAGGCCCGAATCATGGTCCTGCTCCGATTCCTGAAGAAGGAAAATGGGTCCAGGCGAAAGAGGTTAAGGACATTTCCGGTTACACACACGGCATCGGCTGGTGCGCTCCTCAGCAGGGAGCCTGCAAACTCAGCCTTAATGTCAAGGAAGGCGTGATCGAGGAAGCCCTGGTAGAGACAATCGGATGTTCAGGCATGACCCACTCGGCAGCTATGGCGAGTGAGATCCTTCCTGGAAAGACCATCCTGGAAGCACTGAATACCGACCTGGTATGTGATGCTATCAACACTGCTATGCGTGAACTGTTCCTGCAGATCGCATACGGCCGCACACAGTCTGCATTCTCCGATGACGGTCTGCGTATCGGCGCCGGCATGGAAGACCTCGGCAAGGGTCTCAGATCCATGGTAGGTACAATGTACGGCACAAAGGCAAAGGGAACCCGTTATCTTGAGATGACAGAAGGTTATGTTGTAAAGATGGCCCTCGACAAAGATGACCAGGTATGCGGCTATCAGTTCCTCAGCCTTGGCAAGATGATGGATGCTATTAAAGGCGGCATGTCCCCGAACGAAGCTTACGAGAAGAATCTGGGCACATATGGACGCTTTAAAGCAGAGGACGGAGCGGTCAAGTGGATCGATCCGCGCAAAGAATAAGAAGGAGGTGCAGTTATGGCTTTGTTTGAAAACTATGAAGGACGTATGCCTCAGCTGCAGCCCGTTCTTGACAAGTACGGCTTCAAGAGCTTTGAGGATGTAAAGGCTTTTACAAACGGCAAGGGTGTTGATGCTTACAGCATCGTAGAGAGCACACAGCCGATTTGCTTTGAGAACGTAAAATGGGCTTATGAGCTCGGCGCAGCGATCGCTATGAAGGAAGGCGCTACGAAGGCTGCTGACGCTGCTAAGTGGATCGGCGTAGGACTGCAGGCATTCTGCATTCCCGGATCTGTTGCAGATCAGCGTCAGGTCGGTATCGGCCACGGCAATCTGGGTGCAATGCTGCTCGACGAAGAGACCGAGTGCTTCGCATTCCTTGCAGGACACGAGTCCTTTGCAGCTGCTGAAGGCGCGATCAAGATCGCTCTTAACGCAAACAAGGTTCGTACGAAACCGCTCCGCGTCATCCTGAACGGACTTGGAAAAGATGCAGCTATGATCATCAGCCGCATCAATGGTTTCACCTATGTACAGACCAAATATGACTATCTGTCCGCAGATGTCAAGGAAGATCACGCTCTGACCATTGTCAGCAAGACACCTTATTCCACCGGTGATCGTGCGAAGGTCAACTGCTATGGCGCAGACGATGTTCGTGAAGGCGTTGCGATCATGTGGCATGAAGGCGCGGATGTTTCCATTACCGGTAACTCCACCAACCCCACACGTTTCCAGCACCCTGTAGCAGGAACATACAAGAAAGAGCGTTGGGAAGCAGGCAAGAAGTATTTCTCAGTTGCTTCCGGCGGCGGCACAGGCCGTACACTGCATCCCGATAACATGGCTGCAGGTCCCGCTTCCTATGGTATGACAGATACCATGGGCCGCATGCACTCTGATGCGCAGTTCGCAGGATCTTCCTCCGTTCCCGCGCACGTTGAGATGATGGGCTTCCTCGGCGCAGGCAACAACCCTATGGTCGGTATGACTGTAGCAGTCGCTGTTGCTGTTCAGGAGGCAATGTCCAAATAATCTACGGTATATGAAAGGGGCTGCCGCGTTGAGCGGCAGGCCCCTTTTTTAGATGTTTTGTGGTAGTGGGCTTTTTTGGTGCGGGGTGCGATGCATCCGGCGGGGGGTGCGGCGCCTAACCAGCACAAATCTCCATCGCTTTTGGCTTGCCGTCAAATTCGATGGTGTTTGAAATGCTTGCCTGGCACAAACTTTCCATCGCTTTCGGCTTGTCGTCAAATTCGATGGTGCTTGAAAAGCTTGCTTGGCACAAACCATACATCCATTTTCGGTTTTAGCCGAATCCGATGGTACGCGAAAAGCTTGCCTGGCACAAATCATACATCTATATTCAGTTTCAGTCAAATCCGATGTAGAGCAAGCTCAAAAATGCCAAAACAGGCTACATCCATTTTTGATTTTGTTCATATCGGATGGTACTCGGTAAAATTCATAAAAAGGATATACAAATGGACCATGCAGAAAAGGCCAGGGCTCTGTTCCTGGAAGGCTATAACTGCGCGCAGGCTGTCGTGTGCGCTTTTGACGATCTGACCGGGCTCGATCGGGAGACCTCCGCGCGCCTCGCCTCCTCGTTCGGCGGAGGCATGGGCCGTATGAGAGAAGTCTGTGGCACAGTGAGCGGAGCACTGCTCGTACTGGGACAGCTCTGCGGCTACTCAGATCCCAAAGACCCGCAGGCGAAAATAGACCACTATCATCTGGTACAGGAATTTGCCTGGCGCTTTAAGGAAATCAATGGTACGATCATCTGCAGAGAACTCCTGGCCGGAGTAAAGACAAAACCCGGCAACGAGCCGGAAGCAAGGACGCCGGAATATTATGCTTCCAGACCTTGCTTGCGCCATGTCGGCGAAGCAGCTGCGATCGTCGATGAGCTGCTGAGAGAGCAGATGTAAGGTGACCGCGTTAGTTGAGCAACTACTGCGCAGCCAAATGCTGGGTGGTCGCAGATGTAAGACGCGATGGGATTTTCCGTTATATCTTTTGAAAGTGAAACTTGGAGACAGGGGACAGTCCTCTGTCTCTTATCAGTTTTCGGGAGGACGTTATGCTTGGAAAGAAAAAGTGCAGGATCCTTAAAGAGATCCGTCAAAAGATAGCGGATGAAAATGACATCCCATATGTGACCCATGAATGCAAGTTTCAAGGTGAGTGCAAAGGCACCTGCCCGCGCTGCGAGAGCGAGCTGAGGTATCTGGAGAAGCAGTTGGCAACACGAGCAGCAGCCGGAAAGCGTATCGCGATTGCGGCTCTCTGCGCCGGCATGACTTTCAGTATGGCAGGCTGTGCATCTCCTTTTGCCAAAGACAAGGGCGGAGATAAGAGCGGCACGGAAGACCTCGCCGGGATGATGGAAGGACCTGAAGAAGTCTATGTGACCACAGGGGAAGTTGCACCTCCGGTGGACACCGGAGAAGAAGGGCAGGAAGGCAGCACCAGCCAGGGAGGCTCCAACGGAGACGATGTTCCGGAAGAGGTTGAACTCACGGGGGACGTCGCATACATCGAAGAGGATGTGGAGCCATGAGCGGCGCAGTATTTCCCCTTCTGGGCCTGTCCAGGCACCGGATGGGCACGGACGGAGTCGGGATCACCACGCTGGCTGCCGCAGCAGGCTGCCCGCTGGGCTGCAAGTGGTGCATCAATAGAGATCTGCTTAGTAAAGCGAAGCCGGAAGACGTAACTCCGGAAGAGTTTCTTGAGCGTGTCAGAATTGATGATCTGTATTTTCGCGCGACGGGAGGCGGAATCACTTTTGGCGGGGGAGAGCCCCTGCTGCAGGCTGACTTCATCAAGGAGTTTAAGGAAATCTGCCCCGAAGAATGGAAGATCACCGTGGAGACGAGCCTTTTTGTTCCGAGGAATTATCTTGCGCAGGTAATCGACGCAGTGGATCTCTTTGTCGTCGATTGCAAGGATATGAACGAAGATATATATAGGAGATACACTGGAGAGGACATCTTCGTGATGGAAGAAAACCTCCAGTTCCTTCTGCAGAGAAAAGACGCGGAGAGCATTCTTGTCCGGGTGCCGCTGATCCCTGACTACAACACAGTGGAGGATCAGAACAAAAGCGCAGAGAAACTCCGCGAAATGGGCGTAGAGAGATTGGATCTGTTTGAGTACAGGGTCAAAAAATAGAGAGCAGTTTGGACAGCGAGGGCGCTGCACTATTTGCTGGTTTGTCAGCGAGGGCAGCGCCTTTTTCGGGCCAGAATAAACACTCTGTCTGCTTTTTAACATCCGGAATGTATAGTAAAATAGAATCACATCTTAGAAATGACATCAGGGGAGGTCGTTATAGGGATAGATATAGGAGGGTAATGTTATGAGGGAGTGGACACGGGAAGAGAAGTATCGCTATCTGAAGGATCCGCAGGAGCTCAAGGAACTGTATGACAGGATCTCGAAATCCGGATACCGCCAGACTTTTCACAACCAGGCGGTGACCGGCCTGATGAACGATCCGAACGGATTCGTGTGGCATGACAACCGCTGGCACTTATTCTATCAGTGGTGCCCGTGGGGTGCTGTGCACGGACTTAAACACTGGTACCACATCATTTCGAAGGACCTGGTGACCTGGAAAAACCTGGGTGTCTGCCTTCTTCCCGACCAGGAGGACGGATATGACAATAAGGGCGTCTACTCCGGATCCGCCATGCCTATTGAGGACAAAATATACCTCTATTACACGGGAAACCACCGCGACGCGGACTGGACCCGCCACGCCTATACCTGCCTTGCGAGACTCGGAAATGACGGATGGCCGGAGAAATATCCTCTGCCGCTGTTCGGAGCGAATCCTGACTACACAGAGCACCAGAGAGACCCCAAGATCATCCGCATACCGGGAAGTGACACGTACTACATGATCATCGGCGCTCAGACAAAGGATAAGAGGGGCTGCGCTTTAATCTACTCCTCAGAGGACCTGCAGCACGGCTGGACATTCCTGGGAGAGATGAAAGTGCCGGGCTTTGAATCCTTTGGCGACATGTGGGAGTGCCCGTCGGTGGAGCACATCGGAGGCAGGGATGTTCTGCTCCTGTGCCCGCAGCACCTGACTATACCGGGCAGAGGACAGAGCCAGAACCACAACGGCTATATCATCGGCAATATGGACTGGGAGACACTGACCTTCACGCCTGACGGACAGTTCCACGTACTGGATTTTGGCTTCGATTCCTATGCGGCGGCCTGCGCCAACAACCTGCAGGACGCGGACAAGGCGATCCTGATCGCGTGGATGGGAGTGCCGGATGTGTCCTATCCGACTGATGAAGAAGACTGGGCGGGATGCCTGACGCTTCCGAGAGAGCTGACGGTCAGAGGAAGACGTCTGATCCAGCAGCCGCTCCCGGAACTCAAGAAGCTCAGGGATGAAAAGCTTCCGTTCGAGGCCAATGAGGCCGGATGCTTCGTACTGCCCCGCGCGGCGGAAGTCGAGCTGGACTGCCGAAAGGGCGACGTCAATATGTACATGTTCACGGACGAAGCCGGAAAAGGCGGGCTTTCGATCTGCTACAGCGAGGAGCGAGGGGAGATCACTGTGGACCGCAGCGGCATGCAGATCCGTTTCAACGAGCAGGAGGGAGAGAGCCGCACAAGGCCGCTCGAGAACGGCCTGTCGCACCTTCGGATCTTTGTGGACAGCAGTTCCATCGAGATCTTCGTCAACGACGGCGACGCGGTCTTCACATCCAGGATCTTCCCCGCAGAGACGGAACACTTCTTCCGGATCGAGGGAGACACTTTCAACAGGATGTGGACACTTAAGAGAGCGGTGAAGGAACAGTTTTTGATCTGAGGAGCTGATGTACTACGCCGTTGATTTTTATCGATTTTTGCGTAAGTTATAGTAGAGGGCCTGAAAAATTAGGTTGAGTGAAAAGTTAAATTCAACATGTAAAGTTAAATTCCATACTGAAGACTAAGTTCCACAAACAGAGGGTTTGACAGTAGTCGTTAAGACTATT
>CACZXG010000106.1 GCA_902785055.1 uncultured Lachnospiraceae bacterium | reverse complement strand
AGGACGTATGTCTCAGCAGTAGCGAAGATAGGGCCGATGATCCAAAGTGTGAAGAAAGCGGTTACAAATACAGTGGTCAGAGGAGTTACGAACAGGTCGATCATCTCCGGAACGTGCTTGTGCAGCCATTTCTCAACCTTACTCATGAGGAATACTGCGATAATGACCGGAATGACGTGGCCTTGATAACCTGATCTCTGGATCGTGACGAAATTGCCGATCAGGTGCCATCTCGGAATAACGCCGTCGGTTACGCCGAAGAAGCTGTTGATCGCCTCAGTGTTGGCGACATTCCAGCCGTTCAGGAATGCGGAGTGGATCATCAGAAGACCGATGACCGCGCCCAGGAAGATGTTGCCGCCGAATACACGCGCTGCGGAAACTGCTACGATAACGGGCAGATATGCGAAAGCGGTGTTAGCAACAGTATCGAGGAATGCGAACCAGTCGCTGCTGCCGAATCCCAGTCCGGGGATCTTGGCGAGAGCCTCGACCAGACCCATCATAAGACCGGATGCTACGATAGCGGGCAGGATCGGAACGAATACGTCGCCGACTGTCTTAAGAGCCTGTCTCCAGATGGGAGCCTTGGCTGCTGCCGCTGCCTTGACGTCATCCTTCGTGCCGGCCTGTACGCCGGTGATCTTGATGAACTCATCGAAGACCTTGTTGACGGTACCTGTACCAATGATCAGCTGCAGCTGTCCATTGGACTCGAACATACCCTTGACGCCATCAACATTGTCAAGAGCTTCTTTGTTGACCTTGCCGTTATCAGCGATAACCAGACGAAGTCTTGTGGCGCAGTGTGCAGCGGATACGACGTTCTCGCCGCCGCCGATATTATCAGCGATTTCTTGGGCACACTTATGATAATCCAATGCCATAAAAATTCCCTCCCTTTCATTTGAGATTTATGGTTTTTTGTGAACTGTAATCGTTTTCAGTCCCCTACCAGTTTATTTTAATTTAATATTTATTGTATGTAAACAGTGTTTTCCATAGAACTTACAGGGGGCAATTTGTGCAAAATATCCAATCCCTGTGCGTTAAATTGTTCACACTTTTACGCATCTCCAAAAGGCCGGTTTTCCCGTCTTCTCTCAGACCGGCCCCGGCTGTCCGAAAGGCCGCCGTTCCCCTCTTTTTTCAGACAAGCCCCAGCTGTTCGAATGCCTTGGCCAGTCCGTCCTCCTCGACGGAAGGACACACGACGTCGCTGATCTTCTTGAGCGCCTCGGCTCCGTTGGCCATACAGACACTGGTCCCGACAGTCTGAATCATCTCCAGGTCGTTCATGCTGTCCCCGAAGCCATATGTGTCTGAGATCGGAATACCCATATGGGCACAGACACGCTCGATCGCGCGGCCCTTGTCATATTTGCGGTTGATCAGCTCACCGTTGATGCATCTGTGGGCCGGATCCGTGATCTCCTGCACGACAAAATTGTATTTGTCCTCCAGGACCTCCTTTGCCGGGATCAGCTGCTCAGGGTGCAGGCACATAATGACGACCTTATAGGCCGGTGTTCCGTCATACTCGCTGATCGGGCGGATATGGAGGCTGCTTGCCAGCGCCTTGCGCCAGCGCTCGATCTCGCTGTTTCCTTTTCCGTCTTCACCGGCGTGTTTGTCGAGGAAAGCGCCGAGATTCTCATCGCCGAAGGCGCCGTCTTTGCACTCAATGGTGCAGAAAACACCTTCCTGGTGCAGTTTTTCCACAGCCAGTTCCATCTCTTCCCTGGTCATGGGCATATCATAGATCAGTTCATCACCGACGGTCACATAGCCGCCGGCACAGGAGATCACACCGTCAAAGCCGTATTGTAAAAGCGGCTCCAGCATTCCGGGATTCCTCCCCGAGCAGAGAAAGACCAGATTTCCCTTCCTCTGCGCTGCCCTGATCGCTTCAAGGGCGCTCTGCGGCGGCTCGTTGGAGCCGGGCATCGTGAGCGTCCCGTCTATATCAAGAAATATTAGTTTTGGGCTCATTTTTCTCCTAACATCAGTTTTTGATCGGGCTGTGCTCGTTTGTCGATCGGTCCTCAGACCGAGCCTCGCTCGATGATCCGGTAACTGAGCATCACATTGCCGTGCTCCTCTTCACTGCCAGGCCCCGCGTCCTGTTCTTCTCTCTCGATCAGTTTAAGAAGAAGCCGCGCCGCTTCAGACCCGCAGCGTTTCTGGTAGAGCTGCACAGTCGTCAGTTCGGGCTGCGAGACAAGATCGGCCCAGTTATTGCCTATTCCGGCGATCTTTACATCTTCCGGGATCCTGCGTCCTTTCTCTCTGAGCGCCTTCATGGCGCCGTGCGCGATTACGTCGGTCGCACAGACGACACTGTCGAGATCCGGGTACTTCTCCAGAAGTTCCAGCATAGCCGCATAGCCGTCCTGAGCGTTAAAATTGGCGGTGCGCACCGGCAGCTGATCTGCGTCAAAGCCAGCCCTGCGCAGTGCCTCCTGCGCCCCTTCGCGTCTGGCAAGTCCGGCAGCCAGGTCAGACTCGGGAGCGCCTATGTAGACAAACTTTTTCCCGCCTTTTCGTATAAACAGTTCAGTGAGCTCACGCATTGCATTGAAATCGTCGTGGTATACGCAGTGAAGCCCGTCAAAATTCTGACCGGTGATCACCAGCGGCACGCTGCAGTTTTCCAGCGAACTTTTCTTTATGTCTGTGAGCGTGGTGGCCATGAGGATAATCCCGGCCACCCGGTTGTTCTGCATAGTGTCAAGATATTGAAGTTCTCTGTCCCTGTTCGTGTCCGAGTATCCCAGGACCGTCAGGTAGTCCATGGCCAGCAGTTCCTCCGTAATGCCTTCCATCAGCAGATTGACAGACTCAGAATAGATCCTCGGCACAATAATGCCGATCTGTCTGACTCTGCCGGTCCGCATCGTCTTGGCCATGATGTTGGGCCGGTATCCGGTCTCCTCGATCGCACGGGCAACACGCTCTTTTTTGTCCTTGCTCAGCGGTCCTCCGTTGAGGTACCTGCTGACGGCTGCGGGGGAGACCCCCGCCAGCCTTGCGACTTCCTTAATTGTCATTATGAGTTTCTCCCCCCAGGACTTCCAATGCAACTGTCAGGAAATGCGGATCACTCTTCTGATGCCTCAGCGGCAGGCTCTTTCGCGGCAGCCTTCTTAGCCGCAGGTTTCCCGGCAGCTGTCTTCTTAGCCGCGGGCTTCTTCTCGGCTGCAGCTTTCTTGGCTGCGGGTTTCTTCTCGCCTGCTGCCTTCTTGACTGCGGGTTTCTTCTCTGCTGCTGCCTTCTTGGCTGCGGGTTTCCTGGCAACTGTCTTCTTAGCAGCAGGTTTCTTCTCGGCTTCCGCCTTCTTCTCAGCCGGAGCAGCTTCCTCGGTTCTTCTCTCGATCTTCGGATGCTGTTTTTTGACAAAAGGCTTGTTGAAGGTGGTCATCAGCCATACGAAGCTGTAGCCGGGAATATTGATGGCCTTAGCTGACTTGGGCTCGCCGGTGACGAGGTCATAGTAGTCTTCCATCTCGTTGACCCATGCGGTCTGCTCGTTCTCGCTGAAGTTAAAGAAGGCAAGAAGCTTCTCGCCGTTGTAGTATCTGCCGATGCCCAGAATGTGATCGTTCCAGGGCTCGATGATCCATGCGTCCGCTTCGTTCTCGAATACGCAGTACTCGGCGCGGATCTCTTCGAGCTGGCGAAGGGCCTTGAAGATGATGTTCTCCCTGGTGCCCTCAACGTTTCGAAGCTCGGCTTCCTCCCAGTTCATGTCGCCCCTGTGCAGGTAGCGGCTGTCGTCGGCCTTAATCGGATCATCGTGATAGGTGTAATCGTTGAGCTGACCGATCTCATCGCCCGCGTACAGGACCGGGATTCCGCTCTGGGTCAGCAGGAAAGCGTGGAGCATGATGTCGAGGCTGATGCCGCGTTTGACTTTCCACTCGTTCTTCTCGTATTCCGCCGCCTCGATCCCGCAGAGGGAAGCTGTCGTTCCGCAGAGTCTGGCGTCGCCCAGGCGGGGATCGTCATTGTAAAGCTCGCCGCGGGCGTCACTGTTGTAGCCCTTGCCGGTGAGATAGTCGTTGAGGTATTTCTTGTGCGGCACTTCCGTGATGCCGAACTGCTTGAGATAATCGTAGTCCAGGCCCCAGCCGATGTCGTCGTGGCAGCGCAGGTAGTTCAGGAATGTGTACTCGTGAGGCAGCGCGAAAACTGCTTCCATCTGATGGCGGAGCAGGCGCACGTCGTGTGTCGCCACTGTGTGCCATGTGCTGGCCATGGTGGTCACGTTGTAGAGCATGTGGCATTCCGGCTTCTCGATGGTGCCAAAATAGGGAACGACCTTGCTCGGTTCCATAACAACTTCGCCCAGGAGCAGCGTTCCGGGGCAGACGACCTCGGTAGCCATGTGCATCAGACGAACGAGAGTGTGCACCTGGGGCAGGTTGCGGCAAGGCGTGCCGATCTCTTTCCAGATGTAAGGCGTCGCGTCCAGACGGATGATATCCACGCCGTGGTTGCAGAGGTTGAGCATGTCAGCCGTCATGTCATTGAAAACGACCGGATTCGCATAGTTCAGATCCCACTGATAGGGCCAGAATGTGGTCATGACAACCTTGTTCACTTCCGGGCACCAGGAGAAGTTGCCGGGTGCTGTCTGAGGGAATACCTGAGGAACGGTCTTCTCGAACTCGTTCGGAATGGTCCAGTCATCGTAGAAGAAGTAACGGTCCTGATACTCCTTCTCTCCTGCCTTCGCGCGCATAGCCCACTCGTGGTCCTCACTGGTGTGGTTCATGACGAAGTCAAGGCACACGCACATTCCGCGGGTGTGGCAGTCGTCAGCCAGCTCGGCCAGGTCTTCCATGGTTCCCAGCTCGGGCTGAACCTTGCGGAAGTTGGAAACAGCATATCCGCCGTCGCTTCTGTCCTTGGGGCTCTCCAGCAGGGGCATCAGGTGCAGATAGTTGACGCCGCACTCCTGGATGTAATCCAGATGGCTCTTCACACCTTTGAGATTGCCGGCAAAGCAGTTCGTGTACATGAGCATACCGAGCATGTCATTTCCCTTGTACCAGTCGGGAGACACCTCACGCGCTTCGTCCCACTCACGAAGCATGGGGCTTCTCTTCTCGTAGTACTCGTACATCATGTCGCAGAAGTAGTTAAAAGCCTGCTGGTCGTTGTGATATAACTCGCTGTAGAGCCATTTCAGTTCATCGTAGTGCTTGGCAAGACGGTCTTTGAACGTCTTGTCCCATTTTTTGTCTTCAAACATATAACCCTCCTATATAGTTATTCAACAAATTGTAATCGTTTTCATTATATCTAATTTGGGCATTGTTCCGCAATTTTGATAACGACGAATCTGTACTTGTGTTTTTGTGCATATTGCCACGCGGCGTTTTTCAAGGACTTTTAAAGCTTTTCAGGCACAAAAAAGGGCGCTGCACCTGCCAAATGTTCAGCAGTTACAGCGCCCTCTTCCCTATCTCACAAGAACCGCGGCCGATTCCGGCGTCAGTTCGATCTCCAATATGCCGTCTTCTACGCGGTAAACCGTTCTGGGATAAGCCAGAAAACCGCTCATATTCGTCAGAAATCTCAGTTTCATATGACATTCGGCAGGTACGCCGGCGTATATGACGGGAATCCTGATCTTCACAGGATCGTTTCCGTTGTTGACCGCCACCACCACGGCGGTTTCTCTGTCAAACCTGCCGTAGGAAAGAACATGAGGTTCGTCAGCGAGCCGGATCAGCGAACCGTTGCGAAGGCAGCTGTATTCCTTGTGCATTCTGATCAATTCCCTGTGGAAACGGATCATCTCGCGATCCTCCCGGCCCCAGGGGTAGGTGCGCCGGTTATCCGGATCCGTGAAGCCGCACAGGCCCGCTTCATCTCCGTAGTAGAGGGTCGGCGCGCCGGGCCAGGTCATTTGGATGATCGCCGCCTCGCGGTAAACGCTCTCCCGCACATCTTCTGCCGCTGCCTGAGTCCCGAGGAGCGAGACTCTGCCCACTTTCAGGCCGGTCCTTGTCAGAAAACGCGAGTGATCGTGGTTGGAAAGCTGGTTCATGCTGCACATGAGCGGCGCCTGGGGCATGTCCTCCTGGCCCTCCCACTTCATGGCTGCCCAGAATCTCTCCGGATCTCCGATAAAGCTCGGATGAAAAGCGTCATTGTGCTTCTCCATGCCTGTCAAAAACCAGGTGACAGGGTCCATGAAGCCCTCGTAGTTCATGATCGTGTCCCACTCTTTGCCGCCCAGCCAGTGCGCCGAATTCATATAGTTCTCGGCGAGGATGAGGGCATCGGGGTTCGCTTTTTTGACCACTTTGCGGAAGCGCTGCCAGAAATAGTGGTTGAAGGCCTCGGAATGCCCCAGGTCCGCTGCCACGTCCAGTCTCCAGCCGTCCGCGTTGTAGGGGGGCGATACCCATTTGGCCGCCACCCGCAGGATCTCATCGCGCAGCTGCATGGACTGTTCGTAGTTGAGTTTGGGCAGGGATGAGAATCCCCACCAGCTCTCGTAAGAGTCATTATCCGGCCACTGGTCTTTCTGAAAGTCAAAATAGCTCCGGTATTCCGAGTCTCTCCTTCCATATGCGCCCGGCGGATAATTGCCGGTGTTGCGGTAGATCTTCTCGCGGTCCAGCCAGCGGTGGAAAGAGCCGCAGTGGTTGAATACGCCGTCCAGGATCACGCGGATCCCGCGCATATGCGCCTCGCGGACCAGATTGGCGAAGAGCCTGTCGCTTGCCTCGAGGTTTGCCGGATCCGTCACACGGATCTTATATTTCTCCGCTTCGCAGTTGTCCAGAGAGCCTCTGGGCAGGACCTTGCCGCGGTCGTGCACTATTTTGCCAAAGTGCGGGTCAATGTGGTCGTAATCCTGAGTATCATACTTGTGATTGGAGGGCGAAACAAAGATCGGATTGAGGTAGATGACCTCCACGCCGAGGTCCTCGAGGTAGTCGAGCTTGTCCATGATGCCCTGAAGGTCGCCGCCGTAGTGCTCCCGGGTGTCGTCAGCCGCCGGCGGACAGTACCAGTCCTCGATCTGAAGGACCTGACCGCCGTTGTAGGCGTACTCGCCGGTCAAAACATCGTTGTCGGGATCGCCGTTGCAGAAACGGTCCGTGAAGATCTGGTACATCACTGCGCCGTTGGCCCACTCGGGGATCTTAAATTCCGGGGCATAATACCACCAGCCCTCGGTGTCCGGCTTTGCCGCGGAGGATGCGCCGGCTTCACCGGATCCCACGCCGGATTCGGGAGTTCCCGCATCGACGGATCCTGAGCTGTGCCCGGTCTCTCCCCACTCAATGCCGGTGCGTTTGTACAGGATTTCTTCGCCGGTCTCAGTCAGCCGGACCCGGAAAGCATATCTCACAGGCCTTCCGTCACTCTCTACTTCCGCTGAAAAAAAGATGAAATGTGCGTTTTCCTTCTCTACAGGCATGGGGATCTCGCCCAGATCTGTCAGCAGCACGCAGTTATCCGCGTCTCCCGCTGCTGTGCGGAGACGGATGCGGATCACGTAAGTCTTTCTGCCGTTTCTTCTCAGCGGCTTTATTGTCTGGACTTTTAAAAACTCCGGCGTCTGGTCCGAAAACAGCGCCTTGGTATTCAGTGCCTCATGCTGCATAACAATTCCCTTTTTTTCCGGACAACGTAAAAAAGACAGCGCTTGGGGGACTGTCTTTTTTAGAGAAGGTATTCTTCTAAATGGGGTATAGCAAAAACTTATAATGTATTGGGGGGTTAC
>CACZXG010000105.1 GCA_902785055.1 uncultured Lachnospiraceae bacterium | reverse complement strand
CTCGAAGGTCGGTGCCTTCTTATAAATCGCTTCTTCTCCAATGATGTTCTCGATTGCCTTCACCAGCGCTTTTCTGTCTTCTCCTGTTACGTTGTAAGTAGCTTTCATGGTATGTACCTCCGTATGAGTTTTCCCTGGGCCTATTCCCTCCGGGTAGTGTATTAATCACTCTGCCGGGATTATATAGCAAGATAATTCGAACGGATTACTTACCAAAATGTACCCGGCAGAATTGTACATATTACACTCCGGCTGTTGCCTCTTCGAAGGTCAGCTTCTGGCCATCACGGAGCACATATACCTCAGCAGTGCTGCTGTGTTCCTGACACCAAGCCAGGTATCTCTTTACGATCACATCCACGAATTTCGGATCAAGCTCAATACCCCGACAAACCCGGTCGGTCTCGCAGCAGGCAATCAGTGTGCTTCCGCTGCCGAGGAACGGATCGAGCACGATGCCGTTCGTCATAGTGGAATTACGGAGCGGATAGCTCATGAGTGCCACAGGCTTCATCGTCGGATGATCTTTTGACGAGCGTGGCTTATCGTACTCCCAGACCGTCACCTGCTTCCGGTCGGAATACCACTGGTGCCTTCCGGTCTGCTTCCAACCGAAGAGGCAGGGTTCGTGAATCCACTGGTACGGACTGCGGCCCAGGACCAGCGCATTCTTCTTCCAGATACAGCAGCCGGACAGATAAAAGCCTGCATCCTTAAAAGCCTTACGGAAATTCAGTCCTTCGGTATCTGCATGCCAGACGTAGATACTACCATCGTCTGCAAGGTTGGCGTGCATGCAACGGTAGGCAGACAGAAGAAAGTTGTAGAAATCCTCGTCGGCCATGTTGTCGTTCATGATCTTCCCGGCAGTCTCCTCGACGTCCACATTGTACGGAGGATCGGTCAGGACGAGGTTTGCCTTCTGCCCGTCCATCAGTCGGGTGTACACCTCTTCACCCGTCGAGTCCCCGCAGATCACCCTGTGCGGTCCCAGGCACCACAGGTCTCCAAGCTGTGAGAACACAGGCTGCGACAGTTCCTCCTCCACGTCGAAGTCATCTTCCTGCACGTCCTTCGAGTGTACCTTGTTAAAGAGAGTCTCGATCTCAGGCGGATCGAAGCCCGTCTTTCCCAGGTCAAAATCCATTTCCTTAAGATCGTCAAGCAGGTCTGCCAGCTTTTCGACGTCCCACTCTCCGTTGACCTTGTTCATGGCAATATTGAGCGCCTTCTCATCGGCTTCATTCATTTCAACAATGACGCATTCCGCTTCCGTCTCACCCATGTCCTTCAGTACGGATAATCTCTGATGTCCTGAAATGACGGTATTGTGATTCGCTGCATTTACAACGATCAACTCAACATAGCCGAAATTCTGTATGGAGGCTTTGAGCTTCTCAAACTCTTTATCCCCTGGCTTAAGAGCCTTCCTCGGATTGTATTTTGCTGGATTCAGATCATCCAGCTTCATGGTTTTGATATTCATAAGCAATGTAACCTCTCTCTCACAAGTATTTGAACAATATTCCAGTCTGGGATAATTTCATATAATTTCTTCTGTTGATGCTCAACAATTCCATGGCAGCTTTGACATAAAACGACTAAATTTCGTCTGTCTCTTGTACCGCCTTCTTTGACTGGAATGATATGATGAACTACCAGGTTTGCTTTACTACCACATCTGTGGCATATACCATTCGCACACATTGCTGCACTCAGTTTCTTCCAGGCAAGATCGTACGGGCCATACGTTCGCCTTGCGGTTGCATTAGTCTGAAGAATCTGAAGCATATAATTTTTTGTATCGTCGTCATACTCTTCCCAATGCTTTAGAGTAGCTTCTCCGATCTTGCGTTTTGTCTCAGCAGAATGGTAATTATCTCCCAGTTCCTGTTTTCTCCTTTTCAAGCCAGCACTTACTTTTTTACGAAACGCAGGATCTTTATTCTTTAAAACGATATCCTCCCGTGTTTTCTGCCATTCGTTTTGACATTCTCTTGAGCAAAAAAAGTGTGAAGGCACTTTCCCTTGTGCATAGCTCCGCTGTCCTGGTTTTCCACAGGTCTCACAAACGTAATGTACCATCATTTCGCGATTCCTCCTTCTCCTTCTGGCGCTTACGTCTTTTGTCAAACGCCCATCTGCACCGGTCTGAGCAGAAGCTCCGCGGCCGGCCTCTTTTGTTCCGTTCTATGGCCATTCCGCATTCCGGGCAGAACCGTTTCGCGCAGGCGGCCGTAAATTCTGATATATCCATTCATCCTCCTGTCCACGAAAACCTGTGCTCCGCTTCCTTTGTCCACGAAATGAGCATGAAAAAAGCAGCGGTGGATTTTACTCCATCACTGCTTTCGTGAGTCATTATTGCACGGGCCAATGCTCGTGTTTTTTTCTGTATTTATGCGGCCTGCCGGCAACCCGCGATTCATTTCGCGGACTTCTTTTTGCGGATATTTCCGCAGGCCGGATCCCCCCTATACAATTTCGCGGATTTTCACGCGAGAGGGGGCGGCGGTCCCTGGGGCAATGCCCTGTAGAGATCAGACCCCGCCCCCGGTCAGCCTCCGGATCAATAATGATAAATTGGTGTCTGATCTTCCCTACGGGTCTTCCTATCATGACACCTCTTGCAAAGAGCTCTCCAGTTGCTCCGGTCCCAGAAGAGTTCCGGATCACCCCGGTGTGGTTTGACGTGGTCCACGACAGTTGCTCTCACGTACTTGCCCTGCCGCATACACTCTTCGCACAGTGGATGTACCTGTAAGAACTGTTTGCTGGCTTTCTGCCAAGCACTGTTGTAACCACGGCTGGCAGCGGACCGTACCTCCTCCGGGTGCAGAGCTTTGTGTCTCTCACAATACTTCTGCCCCGGAGGAACCAGCTCTGCGCAGCCAGGATGCTTGCATGGAACATTCGGTTTTGTTGGCATCAGCGCACCAGCCCCCACTCAGCAAACTTTTCAAAGCCGCCAATGCTATCAACGTACTCACGTGCAGTCTCCACGATCTCACTGTACGGCACATCTCCAATGTGGTCGTCACCGATCGCGCAACAGACTTCCACCGGCTTCCCGGTCTCCTGTGCTTTAAGCCAGGCCCAGATATTTACGGATACATCCGCCTTAGACAGGTCCTTGCCATTCAGACCGCCACCGGTCACGCTGTCACCCATGTCACTGCCCAGCTTCCGGTTGGTGGCTCCGGTATCCACGTCCGTACCGCCAGTCCAGTCTCCCAGAGGGTTAACCTCTGCACCTGGGTAAGCAACCTGCAGTTCCTCTGAAGGAGCGTTGCTCTGACAGATGATCAGCCGGTCTCCGTCCAGGATGTATTTGCCATCGCAACCATACTCGTCGTAGATCTCCCTGGCGATCCGGGTAAGCTCCTGCTGCTCCTCCGTCACTGGCATGCCTTTGAAGATCCCATTATCACCGCAACGGAAACCTGACTTCTGGTTCCGGGCCAGGTGGCTATCCTGAGACACCTCCACATAATTGACTGCTACCTTGCCGGCGATCCGCTCGACAGCTTCATTCACTTCACAGACCGGCAGCGAGATATCCGTCTCCACAATGATGTGGCAGATTCCGTGGCCCACTAGGACCTCCACTGCGATCCGAGGATCCGGATGCTTCGCATAAGCGAGATCCACAACTGCTCCGGCAATACGGTCGCACAGCTTATCCGGATGTGCGGGGTTCACTTTTTCAAACATATTCTTCCGTCCTTTCATTACAAAAGCCCCGGAAGGTTGCTCCCTCCGAGGCTCTCACGCGATTCTTCACGCTATTAATATAGCAGTTTTCGCAAGAAACTTCTTACACGATTTTGGACATTACTCTTTTCCAAAAAGCAGCACCGTCAGCTGATCCAGTGCACGGTTCTTCCGTTTGTAGGCGGAGGACTGTTCGATCCCAAAGTACGATGCAATATAACCTACCGCACCGTTGCCGTAACTATTCTCATCCCCATAAAAGGTTTCCAGAACATACCGATCATCCTCATTGAGCTGATTCCAGGCAGGCTGGAACCACTCCATGTATTCCACTGCCTGCCGGTACCGTTCTTTCAGGATATCGATCTCCTCAATCCCGTTTAAGATACGGTCCTCGGCTGCTCCCGGATTATAACTGCGCGGCATGCCGTCCCAGTTCGGGCTCCCGATGCCCATTATCTTATCCCGTTCGGCCTTGATCGCATCATCGGTGTTGTCGATGATAAACTGCATATTATCATAGTCCTTGATTGCCGCGACGGTCGCGGATCGCTTGTCCAGATATTTCCACATAATGCTCATGGCACTCACCTCCTAAAAATGTGATAAGTCTCTTATGCTGTCAGGTGCGCTTTGACGGCTGCAATAAGATTCTGCTGAGTCGAGTCCTTATTCTTTAATGCATCAAGAACATCGCCGTCCACCGTGTCCCGCGTTAGGATATGGTGGATCGTTACCACTTCTTTTTGTCCTTGCCGCCATAGGCGTGCATTTGTCTGCTGATACATTTCCAAAGACCAGATCATCGAAAACCAGATCAGGATGTGACCACCCTTCTGGATATTGAGGCCGTGACCAGCGCTGGCCGGTGAAATTAAGCCGATCTGGATCTTGCCTGCATTCCAGTCCGCAATGTCCGCATCGGTCTTTAAGTCCCTAGGCTCATACCCCTGCTCCCTCAGATGTTCATGGATGCGGTCGTGGTCATGCTGGAACCAATACGCCACCAATACATTCTGCCCATTGGCCTGCTCGATAAGATCGGATAATTCCTGCAGCTTCTGGTCGTGGATGACTCTCATCTCCCGCTCAGCATTGTAGATCGCACCGTTTGCCATCTGCAGGAGCTTGCCGGCCAGGACCGCTGCATTGGCAGCATCGATGGTCTCACCGTCCAGTTCCACCAGCATTACCCTCCTCATGACATCGTACAGTTCCCTCTCGAAGGGATCCATGTCCACGTAATGGTTGACCATCACACACTCCGGCATGTCCAGGTAATCCAGTGCTTTCATGGAAACAGTGATATCGGAGATCCGGTTGTAGATCTTCTCCTCCGCTCCCGGCAGCGGCACGTAGTTGTAAACCACGCCGGTATACGGATTCATGCCTGCTGCCTTAAAGTATGCCTCGCGGTACCTACCGATGAACTTCCCGAGTCGCTTGCCGTTGTCGATAAGGTAGGTCTCAGCCCACAGATCCAAAAGTCCGTTGGATGCCGGAGTTCCGGTCAAGCCAATGATACGTTTAATCTTCGGTCGGACCTTCCGCAGGGCTTTCCACCGCTGACTCTGGTGATTCTTGAAGCTGGAGAGCTCATCGATCACCACCATATCAAAAGGCCAGGGGATCTTGTGTCTCTCAAAGTAAGCGACCAGCCACTTCACGTTCTCCCGGTTGATGACATACACATCGGCGGGTGTCAGAAGTGCCGTTTCTCGCTGCTTTGCCGTTCCAACGATCACGCTCATCTTAAGGAAATCCAGTCCATCCCATTTTGTGCGCTCCTCCGGCCATACGCTGCGACATACACGTAGCGGACCAATCACCAGCACCTTGCCTACATCGAAGCTGTCAAACATCAGGTCGCTGATTGCCTGAAGGGATATTACGGTCTTGCTCAGCCGAGGCCCATATCAAGCAGCAGCATCGCTTCCGGGTGCTCTTTGATAAACTGCACCGCGAACTTCTGATAGTCGTGTGGTATGAACTTCATTTGGCATCACCTCGCTTTCTCTTCAATTTTTTTAATAAGCCTATCAAGCAGCGCCGGGCCATCCAGATCGGTCAGCAATGCGAAGTAGTCCGAACAGAAGAACTTCGTGATCTCCCTGACCGTGGACTGCGCCATACGGTCATTCGGAAAACGCCTCAGCCTCCGGTAGGCCGGCCTGAAATCTTTTACCGCTTGTAGGATGATGGCGTTCGCCAGATCTTTATAATTCTCATCGTACATTGATTTCTCTCCACGTTACGGATCCGATGATTCCCGCGACTTTGGACAGAGCCTTGCGGTCAATTTCCTTCTCACGGATCAGTCCGGCAATGGTTTCAGACTGCTTTTGTAGCTGCTCCATCACTTCGCGGTGGTGATCCTTCATGCCTTCCAGCTCTGATTCCAGATCTTCCACGCAGCTCTCGTCGTAGTCCTTTTCCAGGAGAAGATCCTTGATTGCCTCACGGGCTTCATAGCCCATCTGCTCATCGACCAGATCAAGGATGTCCCATTCGTGGAAAAGGGTGTGAATGCTCCCATCCACAAGCTGTATTACGTTCGCCACGATTCCACCTCCTTGATGATCCACTCGATCTTTTCCGGATCGTCCAACACGAAGACCGGAAAGCCCAGCTTCCGCAGCATCCTGTGTCTGTTCGTCTGAAGGGGACGCGGTTCTCTTCCCGGAGCTTTCACCTCGACGAATCCGATCCGGCATCCCGGCAGCAGCACTATGCGATCCGGCATCCCGTCCATTCCAGGAGATACCAGCTTTGGGCAGATACCGCCCGCTTCCTTAACAGCTCGCGCGAGATGCTGCTCGATCTTCTTTTCACTTGTGTCAGTTCTGTCTGATTTATTTTTTCTACTCTTAGACACTGTAAGCCTCCTATTTATGCGGCTTTCCGATTATTGTCTTTCTGTCTAAACCCCATAGTATATATAAGGGGTTTATGTACTGATTTTTTATAAAAATAAATAATCTTTATTTGCCTATATTTAGGGGTCTATGACTATAGGACAATAATCAGAAAGCCCAGTATTTATCTCGTTTTTTGTGTCACACGAGATGATATGACACGCTAGACATTTAAGACAAAACAGATGGATTGACCACATACTTCGGCAGAGGGGGTCTGCCCTTCACATGGGTCGGTTTGGTATCCACGGACGCGATGTACCCCATGTCCTCAAGAAAATCCAGCACGGGCTGAATCTCGTCGACCCGTTTGAAGGTTTGGCAAAAACGCATAGCGTCTCTGCGAGTGAACCCCGTGAGCTGGTGTTCCCGTATCATCCTGAGGATCTTTTCCGCCTGAGAGTACATGGCAGACTGAGGGATCGCGTCATGTACTGCCAGTGCATGGCTCAGATAATATCTTCCAAGCCGTATGGCATCTGCCATCGTCCCCCCACTGACTCTCAGCGGCTCGTTCTCGCTCAGGAATTCCGGTGCACGGCACACACCCGCCCTGCACAGAAGCCCAGCGATACGAAGTGTATTGCCTACCAGCTTTCCCGCCCAGTCAGCGATCTCGGCATAGTCGGTCTTCAGTTTTGGCTCGATTTCCTCCGCGAAATCCGTCAACAGCCTAGACGCCTCCGGCGAAAGCGTAATGACCTCCGGTTGTTTCGAATACTCGTCCTCCAGCATGTTGACGATTCGCTGTTCATACCTCTGGTACACAGTATCCTGGATTGGCCTGCTCTGAAACCGACGCTCTCCAACAGAAGAATCCGGCAGACAGTAAAGGAACCTCGCAGTCAATCCACGTCCTCGGAAAGTTGGATTACTGAGTACATCGGATACAACCTTCGGCTGCGTCATCAAAAGAATGGTCAGCGTAGGGTTCATGATGCTCTCGCTTTCCCGGCCAATACGATCAACGCGGATGGTGTCCCCTGAATAGGCTTTCAACATGACGTCGATGTTGACGTTCTTTGTATAAATGCCCGCCAGGGTATCAAAGATGCCGCCCTCACTAGAAATCAGTGCCGCGCGGCCGTGGTTGCCTGCCATGACGGATACCAGCTTTTCTGTCGTGATATCGTCCACGTACAGATGAAGCGGTTTTTCTTCCTCGAACTCCGCCACCTCTTTTGCGATCTTATCCAGCTCACCTTCCTCGGCATTCCCCT
>CACZXG010000104.1 GCA_902785055.1 uncultured Lachnospiraceae bacterium | reverse complement strand
AGCGGGAAGAAATCAATTCCATCTCTGGGTGCCGCAGACGCAGTTGCGGTACATAAAAGTGTTGTATCTCCGTAGTGAATAAATGCGCATCCACCAGCCTGCTTGCCGACCCTGCCGATATCAACGCTGAGCGTTCTGCCGGCGAGATCCATGGAATAAGTTTTGTACATACTCTCTCCTTTTTTCTTCTTTACGTCTCTTTCTTCTCTTCGTCCTTCTCTCATCATTTACCATGACGAGAAAGAGACGGCAGCAACCGATCCTCGGTCTTAGCCGTCTCTCAATTCCCTATGAATTACTTTCTGATGCCAAGCTTCTTGATCAGTTCACGGTAACCTTCAAGGTCAGTTCTCTTGAGATAGTCAAGAAGAGCTCTGCGCTTACCGACCATCTTCTGAAGGCCTCTTGCGCTGTGGAAATCCTTCTTGTTCGCCTTCATGTGCTCAGTGAGCTCTCTGATCCTTGCGGTCAGAATAGCGATCTGAACTTCCGGTGAACCCGTATCGCCTTCGAATCTTGCGAACTCCTGGATAACAGCTGTCTTTTTTTCTTTGGTAATCATAGTTTTTCTCCTTTTCTTAATGTGATCCGCCGTACACCGGGGCTGCGCCGGAGCAGCTTCAGCCTAAGTGTCGGTAGTCGTTAAACAAATGGCATTTTACCACAAACTCAGCCTTATGTAAACACAATTTTCAATGTATCTCGTCCTGTCGATAACTTCAGTCGATCTGCTTCAGTCCGTGGTAGATCTCTCCGGCCCTTATATCCTTCTCCATCGTTTTTTTAAGTTCCGCTATACCCGAAAATCGCATTTCAGGCCTTCTGAACGTCAGCAGGCTGACCTCCGCAGTCTCCCCGTAAAGATCGCCGGAAAAATCATATAGAGATGTTTCCACGGTCACTCGGTTTTCATTTGTCACGGTAGGCTTGATTCCGATATTCGTAATTCCTTTGTAAATGCCGCCTTCTGTCTTCACTTCCGAGTAATAGACTCCGAAAGGGGGAAGCAGTTTATCTGATGGGGGCATCTGGTTCAGGGTCGGGATACCGATCCTTCTGCCCAGCGCTTTCCCGTGCACTATTTTGCCGGTGATCTTATAGGGAGCTCCCAGGCAGGCGGCAGCTTCCTCCATATTTCCCTCTTCTACAAGTCCCCTGATCAGCGTAGAGCTGATGACTTTGCCGTTTCTCTCTATTTTGTCGATCTTGCAGGTCTCGAATCCGAGGTGCCTCGCAAGAGAGGACAGCATTGCAAAATTTCCTTTTCCCTTTGCGCCAAAAGAGAGATCCGTCCCGGCCGCCACATATTTCGCGTTCATCCTGTTCACGAGGATATCTATGACAAAGTCCTCCGGAGAGATCGCCGCAGTTTCCTTGTTAAAGGGAAATTCGACCAGTATATCGATCCCGATCTCCCTGAACAGTTCTCTCTTTTCCTTATTCGTAGATAGCTCTCTCGAAGGATTCATGCCAAAGAACACCTCCGGAGAGGGATCAAATGTGAATACCGCAGCCTTGAGTCCGTCTTCTTTCTGGCGAAGGATCATATCCAGTAATTTTCGGTGTCCGAGATGAAGACCGTCAAACTTTCCGATGGCTACTGCCGTCCCATCCGGGATCTTGAACTGTGTTGTTCCGCTGATTATCTGCATCCGAAGATCCTTTCCGCTCACCGGTCAGGACAGGAACATCCTGACATTTTTTAGCTCATCCCTCACCGGATCATATCTGTAAAGCGCATAAAACTTTCCGCTTTGATCGTACATCCTGACTTCACCCGCTTTCGCGGTGCGGGGAAGATCCGTGAGTTCTCTCTTAAGTGTATTCCCGTTCAGCAGATACCTCAACCCCTCATCCCGAACTTTGGCCTGAAGCGTCTGCTCGAAGAAACTGTCTGCCGGAAGGATATAGTCGTTTATTCTGCCGGGGTCCGATGATTTCATGATCGCTTCTGCGTCGTCGAGTTTTATGGAGTCCTCAAGTCTGAACTGCCCCACTCTGGTCCTGAGAAGGTGCTCCATGGCCGCTCCTGTTCCCAGCCTCTCTCCCATATCCTGACAGAGAGTGCGGATATAGGTTCCTTTGGAACAGCGCACTCTCATGGTCACAAGAGGAAGTTCTATGGAAGTGATCTCCAGTTCGTGGATCGTCACTTTTCTCGCTGCTCTCTCTACTGTCTGTCCCTGCCTCGCATACTGATACAGTCTCTTGCCGCCGATCTTGACGGCCGAGTACATTGGGGGGATCTGGCTGATCTCCCCCGTAAAAGCGGCTGCAGTCTCCCTGATCATTTCGCAGGTCACTTTCCGCGCCACTTCCTCATCGGAAATCTTCTCCAGCACTTCACCGCTCATGTCCTGTGTGTCCGTTGTTACGCCCAGGCGCATGACGGCGATGTATTCTTTGTCCCGGTCCGCGATCAGTTCACAGAGTTTAGTCCCATTACCCAAACATACAGGAAGCACTCCCTCCGCATCCGGATCGAGTGTTCCTGTATGACCGATCTTTTTCATATGCAGGATCCCTCTGAGCCGTGCAACCACGTCGCTCGAGGTATATCCCGCTTCTTTATAAATAGTCATCATTCCATGAAACATGGAGGATCTGTTCCTTTCCCGCCGCTGTCAGATTGCTCCGGCGTTCCTGAGCTGACCTTCAATCTCATCTTTAATGGCTTTCATAGCCGCTCCGATCTGAGTTCTGATCGTACATCCGGCAGCATGCACATGCCCGCCCCCTTCAAACAGGGACGCCGCCTTTGACACGTCTGTGATCAGGACGGATCTCATGCTGGCACGCCAGATACCGGGTTCGGTCTCGTGGAAGAATACCGAACAGTCCACCCCTTCGGTGAGCAGGAGCTGTGCGCTTATGCCTTCCAGATCTTTTCTCTCTGCCCCGAACTTCTCCAGCATTTCTTTGTCAAAACAGCAAAAGATATATTTTCCGTCGAGAGCCAGTTCGGATTTTGCCAGAGCGGTGCCCAAAACTTTCGCCTGCAGGTAAGTTCTCTCGAAGAACACCTCCCTGATCACTGCGGAATGATCAAATCCGAAACTCATAAGATGCCCCGCCGCACACATAGTGGACTCCACTGTATTGGAGTACTGGAAGACTCCGGTATCAGTGACCATACCCACATAGAGGGCTTTGGCGATGTCGGCATCGATCCGGTCTTTCGCGATCAGATCGTAAACCAGTTCACACGCGCTGGATGCTTGTCCGTCTATATAGCAGTGCGCGTCAGGTGCCCCCGGATTTGTCCTATGATGGTCAATGTTGATCTTTACAGCCGCCTCCCTGTAGAGTTTTTCCGGCGCGCCGGTTCTCTCAGGCGTGCTGTCCAGCACAATGAACGCGTCATATTTTTCTTCGTTTCCTGTCACATCATGGAGGATCGTATCGGAACCGGGAATATTCCTGCTCAGACACTCCTGCATCGGCTCAAGATAAATATCTACCTCTGCATCCGGAAATATCTTTCTCAAATACAGAGCAATGCCGCAGCAGGAACCCGCGCAGTCTCCGTCAGGATTTTCATGTCCGCTGATTCCGATCCTTTTGCAGTTCTTAACTAATTCCGGTAAATTCATTGTTCCTGTATGCTTTCGTCTGTCTCTTCGCCTCTGGCCAGCTCTGCCTCGCGGTCCGCCGCTGTCACTTCGTCAATGCGGTGTGACATGGCCACGCCGTAAGCGATTGAATCGTCCAGTACAAACGTGAGCTGTGGAGTATTTCGCAGATTTACCTTTCTTGCCAGTTCGCTGCGGATAAATCCGGCTGCGCTTTTAAGGCCTTCCATGGTCTTCTCACCGGCTTTTTCATCCCCATATACGCTCACATACACTCTGCAGGTCTTCAGGTCCGGAGCCACCTCCGTACCTGTAACGCTGGTCAGCGGGCTGATCCGCGGATCTTTGACTTCGCGGACGATGCCCGCCAGCGCTCTTTGCACTTCGTCATTGATCCTGCGGTTCTTTACGCTGTTTTTTCTCATGTTCTGGGTACCTCTACCAAATCATAGGCTTCGACAATGTCAAATACCTGCATCTTATCAAATCCGTCAAATACCAGGCCGCACTCATAACCAGCCTTGACTTCCTTGACATCATCTTTAAATCTCTTGAGGGATGCAAGATCTCCTTCGTAGATCTGTTCTCCCGCTCTTGTGATCCTGCACTTGCAGCCTCTGCGGATCACGCCGTCAAGCACATAGGAACCGGCGATATTTCCGACAGCTGAAGCCTTGAAGATCTGTCTGACTTCCACATGGCCGATGACGCGCTCCTCGTAAATAGGTGCGAGCATGCCTTTGAGGGCTGCCTCAACCGCGTCGATCGCCTGATAAATAACCTTGTACAGTCTGATATCTACGCCTTCGTGCTCAGCCATTGCCTTGGCAGTTGCATCAGGACGGACATTAAATCCGATAATGACTGCGTTGGAAGCGGAAGCAAGGGTCACGTCAGATTCGGTAATCGCGCCTACGCCGCCGTGAATGACCTTGACAACAACTTCCTCATTGGAAAGTTTGAGAAGGCTCTGTTTGAGAGCTTCCACGGAGCCCTGCACATCAGCTTTGATGATCAGGTTGAACTCCTTGAGGTTGCCTTCCTTCATCTGGTTGAACAGATCATCCAGATTCATGCGCATCTTGGTATCCTCGATGAGTTCTTCCTTGTGCTGGTTCTTGTATGTCTCTGCATAAGCTCTTGCTTCATCATTGGTCTCATGGGCGATAATAACTTCGCCCGCGCCGGGAACATCGGAAAGTCCCAGGATCTCAACGGGCTGTGAAGGTGTAGCTTCCTTGATCCTTCTGCCCTTGTCATCGATCATCGCACGAACCTTACCTGAGCTTGCACCTGCCGAAATGAAATCACCGATGTGCAGTGTTCCTTTCTGAATGAGCACATTAGCGACAGGGCCTCTGCCCTTATCAAGCTTGGCCTCCAGAACAAGGCCTCTGGCCTTTCTGTTCGGATTAGCCTTGAGCTCGAGGATATCAGCTGTAAGAAGGATCGTCTCAAGAAGATCCTCGATGCCCTCGCCTGTCTTGGCAGATACGGGAACAAATTCCGTGCTTCCGCCCCAGTCAGTGGGAACCAGCTCATATTCCGTCATTTCCTGCTTGACGCGCTCAACGTTTGCGCCCGGCTTGTCGATCTTATTGACCGCGACAATGATCTCAACTCCCGCAGCCTTGGCATGGTTGATCGCCTCGATAGTCTGCGGCATAACGCCGTCGTCAGCCGCTACAACCAGCACTGCGATATCAGTTGAATTCGCGCCGCGCATACGCATTGCCGTAAACGCCTCATGTCCGGGCGTATCGAGGAATGTGATGCTTCTTCCGTTGAGGGAGATCGTATATGCGCCGATCGCCTGTGTGATTCCGCCCGCTTCGCCTCTTGTCACGTTTGTCTCTCTGATCGCGTCGAGAAGGGAAGTCTTGCCGTGGTCTACATGGCCCATGACACAGATAACCGGAGGTCTGGTGACCATATCCTCTTCGGAATCCTCTTCTTCGCGAAGCAGTTCCTCAATGACATCGACTTTCTGTTCTTTCTCGCAGAGGATGTCGTAGTCAAGCGCGATCTTTTCCGCCTCGTCATACTCCACTTCGCTGTTAGGAGTCATGATCTGACCAGCCAGGAACAGCTTCTTGATGATCTCAGAAGGATTCATATGCATGGCTTCAGCCAGTTCTCTGATCGTGAGCTTCTCGGGAATAGTGATCGTCTTGATCTGCTCCTCGACAGCAGCTTCCACCTTTTTCTCAGGGCGGATGAACTTTCCGGCCTTGTTGCCGCTTCTTCTGTGCGTTTCATCCTCATTATAGATGAAATCCTTTTTGGAACGCTTATCGCGCTCCTGGTTCATCTTTCTCTTATTATCATCTCTGTGCTTCTCAGCTTCTCTGCCGAAAGTCTCGCCCTCACCGGCTCTGCCGGCTGTTCTGCGGCGTCCGCCTTCCGCCATACCGGGTCTTGTGCCCTGACGGCCGGCTGCAGGAGCTCCTGTGCCGCGGGGTCCCTGTCCGGGCTTTGCTCCGCGTCCGCCGAATCCGCTCTGCTCACCGCCGCGATTATCTCTTCTGGCACCGCTCTCTGCGCCGCCGCGGTTTTCTCTGCGGAAACCGCCCTGTTCACCACTTCGATTGTCTCTGTTATCTCTGCGGAAACCACCCTGTTCGCCGCTTCGATTATCTCTGTTATCTCTGCGGAAACCGCCCTGCTCACCGCTGCGGTTGTCTCTTCTGGCGCCGCTCTCTGCGCCGCCGCGGTTATCTCTTCTGGGGCCGTTTTGTCCCTGAGCATTTCTGTCTCTCTGGAAAGCTCCTCTGTTGTCGCGGTCGCGCTGTCCGGTTCTTTGTCTGTTATCTGTCTCCTCGACAATTTTGCTCTGCGCAGTCTTTGCCGGAACCTCTTCCATCTGCACTGACTTAGGCTTTTCTTCGGGCGTACTCTCAGAAACAGCCTTTATCTCAGGCTGCTCTTTTTCGGTTTCCACAGGCTCTGAAGGCTGAACAGGCTTTTCCGCCGGTTCTTCAGCGGGCTGTCTGATCTCCTCAACAACTGCTGCCGCTTCCACAGGCTTCTTCTCTGCCTCAGGAGCAGCCTCAGCGATTGCAGTCTCCACTGCGGGCACTTCCTGAGCAGCAGCTGTGATCTTGATCTCCTCTGCGGCAGGAGCGGCCTCCTGCACCTTCCTGGGCTGCCTTGTAACCTGTTCGGGCTTGTGGTAGTCCACTTCCATCTGTATGGGTTTCACGCTCGGACGGATGATCTTGTGCGGCACAGGCTTTGCTTCTGTTCTCTGCTTACCCGCTGACTGATCTCTGCGGGGACCGCCCTGTCCGGCCGATCTGGGTTTTCTTCCGCCTCCGGCTGCACCGGAAGTACCGGAAGTAAAGGATCCTGCTGCTCCGCTGGAATAAGATCCGCTCGAGTAGGCGCTCCGCTGTCCGGAACTCTGACGGCCCTTACTGCTGTTACCCGTCACGATAATGATCTTTTTCTTTTTTACAGGAGTCTTGCCGTCAGCCGGTCTGGGCTTTCTGGCCGCCTCCCCTGCTTTTTTGTTCTCATTTGCACCTGTATTCTCTGTCGCCATTTACTCCTCTTTCTTCCCGCTGCTCAGCAGCTTATTAATGCTATCTGCAAGCCCCTGGTCCGTCACGGCAACACAGGAGCGTTCCTCTTTGCCAATGGCATGGCCAAGCGTTTCTTTTGTTCCGTAAAAGCCAAAAGGTATATTATAAAAAGTACATTTATTACTGATCGTACTCACAGTGTTCTTCTGCGCGTCTCCCGCCAGGATCACCAGCCTTGCCTGTTTTGCCTTGATCGACTTTTCACACAGAAAACCGCCGCTGACGACTTTTCCCGCTTTCTGGGCAATCCCCAGAAGTGACAGTACTCTATCCATCTGATGGCACCTCCCATCTGCCGGCAAGCTCATCAAAGATCTCATCCGGGATTGCCGTTCCCAGTGATCTCTGAAGAGACCGCTTCTTCTGCGCTATGCGCAGGCAGGCGGGATCATCGCAGAGGTAAGCCCCTCTGCCGTTTGTCTTCCCGGTCCTGTCCAGTTTGATATCCCCCTCAGGCGTGCGGACGATCCGGATCAGACTTTTCTTCTCCTTCATTTCTCCGCAGCCGGTACATCTGCGCATCGGAATTTTCTTGAGCATCCTGCCTCCTGCCCCCGATCAGTATCACTCTTCAGTCTTATTCTCCACGGCGCTCTCTTCCGCGCCGTCAGACTCATAGTCCATCTCTTCCTCCGAATACTCTTCATCAGAGTATTCAGCGTCCTCGGAGTACTCCTCTTCGTCCTGATACTCTT
>CACZXG010000103.1 GCA_902785055.1 uncultured Lachnospiraceae bacterium | reverse complement strand
GCAGTAATGCATTCAGCTGACACGTACTAATCGGTCGGAAGCTTATCCTTAAGTTCTTGGATGGAACGAAAGTTCCTTCGGTGTTCAGTTTTGAAGGTACAGAGAATATGCCTTGATAGCTCAATGGTAGAGCACGCGGCTGTTAACCGCGGTGTTGCAGGTTCGAGCCCTGCTCGGGGCGCTAGAGACAGCAGTTAATCTGCTGTCTTTTCTTTTACCGATGAAACAAGCGGAATAAAATTCAGTTGCTAATGGCTTTTAATTCTGCTATACTATGTAGGCTATGAAATCAATTAAGGCTCCGTGGTCAAGCGGTCAAGACATCGCCCTTTCACGGCGGTAACACGGGTTCGATTCCCGTCGGAGTCATCGGGCAGTTTTCGTAAAGGAAGCTGCTCATAAGAAAGCCGCAAGGCTTGGAGATGATCCAATCTCCTATATCTGTATGGACCCTTAGCTCAGTTGGTTAGAGCTCCCGGCTCATAACCGGTCGGTCCTGGGTTCGAGTCCCCGAGGGTCCATTTTGCCTTAACAGGCACTGAAGGCGGCGGTTTAAAGACCGCCGCTGAACACATAAGGAAGACTGTTTTTATTATAAATGCGGTCTGTATATATAGCCGGCCGGCATGGCGGAATTGGCAGACGCGCGGGACTTAAAATCCCGTTCCCGCAAGGGAGTGCGGGTTCGACCCCCGCTGCCGGCATAAGAGGAGCTGTTGCATATTTATGCAGCAGCTTTTTTCTTGTCGAAGAGTGTGCTTGCAATATGATAGAATATACAGAAAGCACAGCATTATGAACCGGAAACCTGCCGCAGTGACAGATTTCTTATGATTCTGCATAGAGGGCTGATATGATAAGAAAGCATAGTGTTATTACGAAAACCATTCTGGCGATATTATGTGCATCACTGGCTCTTCCAACAGGCTGCAGTGGAGCACATGCTTCAAACAAACAGGAAATGAATAGCGGTGAAGTCTCCGGGAATGCTCAAAAAGCATCGGAGACAGCCGGAGATGCTCAGGATGAGACGGACGCTTCTGATCTGCCTCAGAGCGCCGGAGAAACGGAGCTGGTGGCAGAGGTCCCTCCTATGGTTGAGACTGTGAACAATGAGTACACTCAGAAGACTGTGCCTGTTCGCCGCGAGAAAGCTTCGGATGGACCGCTGCAGGCTGCTGATCAGAAGGATGCTTCGGTTGAAACTGTACAGCTCAGATTCTATAAGGACGCACCGAATGTTGCGTACATGGGCATCGCGGAGTATTTTGACCTGATGCTGGGGGGCGGACTGGATGTGCAGGACCATGGAGACGGAACCTATACGCTCACAAATGCAGCCGGAGCCGATGCAAGTGTGGATACGGGAAGGGATACGGTTTCAGCTGAGAATATGCCGGCGTTTGTGAATTATTATGAGGATGCCAAAAAAGGAATTCCGAGCTCTTTCAAGGACAGCGCTGCGCCTTATCTCAAACTCAGGGAAGTGGTTTACGAGGGAGAACCCGCAGAAACCGAGTTTAATCTGGGTAAACTGGGGATTGAGATCCGGGGGGACAGCAGTGACGTATGGTTCCCTGTTTCCATACTGTCGTCCTGGATGACAGATATCGCGCAGAACAGGATAGCGTTTAACGGAGAAAACCTGTATGTCTGCTGCAGCAAGAGCCCTTATGAACTGGATAACCGCTATTACAGCACAAAATATATGGACAGCATCCTGAGCGGTGAAGAGAGGGCCAAGGATCTGACGGTTTACAGCTATGGAGACCTGGGCTTTATCTTCCAGTATATGTACGGCTATCCCGGCAAAACACAGCTGGATCCGGAGCTTCTTAGAAATGAGGGATTTGACGCTGCCCTTGCGGCTCTTGGCGATACGGGGCGTGAACTTCGACAGGAACTGACTTCAAGGGATTTCAGGGAATTCTGGTTTGGCATGTACAGACTCTCTGAAAGGCCTCTGGAGGACGGACACAACAATACAACACTGTCCAGCGGCATTGTTGATGCCGAACAGGAGAAGTATCAGGCGTTCCGGGAGTATACCTGGTCCAAGTTCGACAATTATGGGATCTCAGATTTTGTCAGTAAGATCAGCAGTGCCAATCAGGGCATTTACAACGTGCGCTCTGAGGAGTATATGGGCTCCGGGTACCACAGGCACGGGGATACAGCGATAATCCTTCTGCGCTCGTTCTCTGTTGATGAAGGCGGATGGAACGCATATTACAGCGGGGAAGGCGAGATTCCTGATGATACGATGGGGACGGTGGCAAAGGGCCTTATCAGAGCTTCTAAGGACGGAGGAATAAAGAATGTGGTCTTTGACCTCGCCACAAATCCCGGCGGGTATTCAGATTCTGTTGCGGGCGCCCTGTCACTCATGACCGGCAGAGACCATCTCTGCGGATATGACGAGCTCAGTAAGCAGTACTTCGATGTATATTTTGACGTGGACAGAAATCTGGACGGAGAGTTTGGCGCGGAGGACGAAGAGGTAAGTTATGATTTCAATTACGCTGTGCTGACCAGCGGAGCTTCCTTCTCCTGTGGAAATCTGTTTCCTTTCCTTGTGAGGGAAGAAGGCGGAATGGTGATCGGAGACAGATCCGGAGGAGGATCCTGCAGTGTACAGAAAGCTGTTCTGAGCGAGGGATTTGAGATCACCATTTCAGGCAGCAAGTTTAAGCTCACGGACGAAAGCGCCTCGGATCTTGAAAAGGGCGTCACGCCGGACGTACAGCTTGAGATAGAAACGAAGAAAGAGATCAATGAGATCACGGGAGAAGAGATGGAGACCCGGGATTATTCGGCTTTTGGTGATCTGGACGGAATCTGTGAGACGGTAAGCGGATGGTTTGCACAGAATAAATGATGAATAGATGACAAGGAGGCAACGATGAGATTTCCTGAGAATTTTTTGTGGGGAGGCGCTGTAGCGGCCAACCAGTGTGAGGGGGCTTATCTGGAGGACGGCAAGGGGCTCAGCGTCCCGGATATGCTGCTTGGAGGCGATGTGAACACGCCCAGGACTTTTCTCCCCAAGACAGATCCGACGGCATTTTATCCCAGCCATGAGGCGATCGACTTTTATCACCGATATAAAGAGGACATCGCGCTGTTCGCGGAGATGGGATTTACGTGTTTCCGGCTTTCCATCAACTGGGGAAGGATCTTCCCTGACGGAGACAATGAGGAGCCCAATGAGGCAGGACTGGCGTTCTATGACAAGGTATTCGATGAGTGCGCGAAGTACGGGATTGAGCCGCTGGTGACCCTGTGCCATTACGAAATTCCGTGGAGCATTGTGACAAAATATAACGGCTTTTATTCCAGAGAGACCATCGGGCTCTTTCTCCGCTATGCAGAGACGGTTTTCCGCAGATATAAGGATAAGGTCAAATACTGGCTTACTTTTAATGAGATCAATATCCCCTGCATGGGAGAGGGCGGGATCGGCAATCTGTATGGTCTCGGGATCATGGATAAGAGCGATATAGAAGCTGACCACCGGATACCGCTCAATGAGCTTAAAAGCGATATGCAGACGACCTATACGGCTCTGCACCACGAGTTTGTGGCTTCGGCCCTCGCCGTGAAGCTCGGGCATGAGATCAACCCTGATTTCGTGATCGGCAATATGATCGCGCATGTGACTGTATATCCGCTTACTCCCAATCCCAGGGATGTTCTTGCGGCGCAGTGGGAGGACAATTTTAAGAATAATCTGTGCGGCGATGTTCAGGTGCGCGGCGAGTATCCGGATTTCGCGTTCAAATTCTTTAGAGACAACGGGATCGACACTTCCTTCATATTGGAAGGGGACAGAGAAATCCTCAGGGAGGGGACGGTGGATATGTACACCTTCTCCTACTACCAGTCGGGCTGCATCACAGAAGACCCTGAGGCGGAGATGACGGCCGGAAATATGGTCAAAAACGCGAAAAACCCCTATCTGAAGGCCTCAGACTGGGGCTGGCAGATCGATCCGGACGGACTGCGCTATACACTTATATACTTACACGACAGATATCCGAAGATTCCCCTGATGGTCGTTGAAAACGGATTCGGAGCCTTTGACAAAGTGGAAGAGGACGGTTCGGTCCACGATCCCTACAGGATCGCCTATTTCAGGGAACACATCAGGGCGATGGGAGAGGCTCTGGAGGACGGCGTGCCGCTGATCGGATATACCAGCTGGGGACCTATCGATCTGGTTTCCGCAGGAACCGGCCAGTACGCGAAGAGATATGGATTTATTTATGTTGACCGCCATGACGACGGCTCCGGAGATTTTTCCAGAAGACGCAAGGATTCGTTTTACTGGTATCAGAAGGTGATCGGATCGAGGGGAGAAGATCTGGCCTGAAATTAAAAAGATGTGCCCGTCAGAAATCTTTTCTGACGAGACACATCTTTTTTGCTGCAAATAATGATTATTGTTTTCTGATCCAGATGCTCAGTGATCCGTCTGCGCAGCTGAATACGCCGTACCCTTCCTCATCGATCACGACCTCATGCCTGAGATTGCCGAGGGTATCGATCCAGATCTCGCCGGCGTGCTGTTTTCCGACAAACATTGCCTTGTCATCGCCGGTCCTGTTCGTGAGGACGACCGCAAGACCGTTTCCGCCATGAGCTTCATCGCCTTCCATTGTCCAGCCGACTACGTCCGGATCGTCAAAATAGTCATGCTGCGCGCCGTATACGTGAGTCTGGCGCAGGTCCATCATCAGATCGATCTCCTTATGGAAGGAGGGGCCGTTCTTGGATTTTACGCCGTAGTAATTTCCATAGAATACGCAAGGGTATCCTTGGGGGCGCAGCAGGATCACCGAGTAAGCCAGCGGGACGAACCAGGGCTGGATCGCGCTCTCAAGGGCCTGTCCTGTCTGTGTGTCGTGGTTGTCCACGAATGTGACTGCGTGGGTGGGATCGCGCTGCACCAGAGTATCTTTAAGGAGTCCGCGCATGTCATATTCACCGCCGCTGTTGCTGGCTTCGAAGAAGTGGAAGTGGAGCGGCACGTCGAACAGCGACATGCACCCGCCGCAGCTCTTTAGGTAATCCGTCAGGATATCGATCTCCGAATTCCAGTACTCGCCGACGGCGAACAATTCCTTGTGATTGTTAGTCCGAAGTTTTCCCAGCCATTCGGGGAAGAAGTCTCTTTCAATGTGCTTGACTGCATCGAGACGGAAACCGTGAACACCTGTGGTGTCGAGATACCACTGCCCCCATCGGGTCAGCTCTTCACGAACCTTCGGAACGCTGAAATCGACGTTGGCGCCCATCAGATAGTCGTAATTTACGTTTTCGCGATCCACGCCCCGGTTCCACTGGACACCTTTAAACTTGTAGATCGCTGATTTATCCTTGAGCTCGTCGTAATCGACGCCGTTGAAGCAGGTGTGGTCCCAGACAAAATCTGAATACTTGCCGTTCCTTCCTGGAAATGTGAACTTGGTCCAGGCTCCGATCGTCTTGGGATCGGAGACCGTTTCCGTCCGGTTTTCCTCATTGACCTTGACGGCCTGTACCGTTTCTGTCTCATCAGCGCCCATGCGGTGGTTTAAGACAATGTCCGCATAGACATCAATACCGCAAGCCTGTAATTTGTTAACTGCATCTATATATTCGTCTTTGGTCCCGTATTTGGTGGGGACTGTCTTTTTCTGATCAAATTCTCCGAGATCGTACAGATCGTAGACCCCGTAGCCGGTATCATTTATTCCTGCCTGCCCCTTGTATGCGGGAGGCAGCCACACTGAAGTCACACCCTTATCGGAGAGCTCCTGAGCCTTCGAGGATACTGTCTTCCAGAGCGAAGCATCTGCCGGCAGATACCATTCAAAAAATTGAAACATTACACCATTTTCTTTACCCATAGCAGTGAAACCTCCTTTCACTGTCAGGCTTGTGGTTGGAATGTATCATAATTCTATTCAGTTTGGCGTTCAAGGTTTATTTTGACAAGTTATGGGGCTTTTCTGACATCCGGTCTTCCATAGCCTTATGAAGACTGCCGCTGATATAGAGATAGCCGACAAGGATCGGGATATAGGAGATGGACATTGTAAGGAATAAAGAGATGATCATTCCAAGGATCCTGGGCAGGTGAAGATAAACACTGCAGATCATGAGAAGGGCTATATATCCGAAGAAGATCAGATAGATCACGCCGCACATTCCGGCGGACTGCAGGATATTCTGCGCGGCAGAATTGGAAAAAGGTTTCGCAACGGTGTAGGCATAGATAAAGACCAGGACCAGCGCGATTACGCCGGAGATCCTGGAAGGATAGTAGCTTGTCAGGGGCTGCGGCTTCCTGATGGGATAGCGCAGCTTTTTAAGGATCGCATAACTGAGATAGTAGACGATCAGGCCTTCCATGGCGCCTACAAATCCCGTGCTGATGATATACATGCGGCGGAGATAATCATAGGACAGAATGCCTGTTGAAGTATCAACGCCTGCCTGTGCGAGCATTGTGTTCATAGTCTCCTGCATTGCCATGATATCGGCATTGAGGTCAAAACCGGCAAAAGTAGCCAGCGCCACAGTACACAGAAGCTCCATGGCGGCGGAGAGGATCATGACCAGAATGAGCGTGCGGTTCATATCCCTTCCGGATCTGATGCAGGAACCGTAAACCATGCCGACAAAAGACATGCCTATGGCGTAGAACATGCCGGTGAAGGTTCCGAAGAGGAACGCGATCAGGATCGTGCAGAAAAAGACAGGCAGGCTGTCCTTCCATCCGTATTTGGCAGAAAAAGCCACCATAGGGATGGGAAAAATGAACATAAAGAAACCCTCGAACATTCCGCCGGTCTGTCGGTTGACCAAAAGCAGAACGCCGAAGATAGCAACGATCATAGCTCCAAAAGTTAATTCCTGAGTTTTTGTATTCATAAATAGGAATATACACCAAATTGAAAGTATTGTAAATCTGCGCACATAATAAAGAAACTGCCGCGTCAGCGGCAGTTTCCGTATAAATCAATGCAAGTGTTAACTGATCATTCCTCATCGGCGGCATCGGGCCTGATGTCGGCGCTTCCAACGTCCTCTCCGGCGTGCTCGGGCTCACCGATGGCTCCGGTCTTGACCTTGCTGATGATAACTCTCAGCTTTCCGTTGGGATCCACAGGGATCTCATCAAGCCACTGATATGTGATCCTGATGGAAGGATCCTTGAACATGGCCATGAGCTTCTCGTCGAGGACTTTTTCGATCTCTTCCTGCTTCTCCACGGGAGTTTCGGGATTTCTCACCATCATAAGGGTCAGATCCTCGTAGGTCTCCTGAACCATTCTGTAGGAGATGATCTCAGGGATGTAGTTGACTACGCCTGAGATGTTGCCCCACTCGGTAACGCTTCCGTCTCTGTGGTGAATAACGTCATTCATGCGTCCCTGGACACCTCTGACAAAGCGAAGACCCTTCTTCATGTAGCTGTCCGCCTGATCAAAGGAAGTGTAGTTGATCAGAGGGAGCTCGGTCTTGTACAGAGGAGTGATGACCATCATGCCCTTCAGGGCGGGACCTGTCAGATCCTGGTTATAGACGTTTACTACAAAGAGGTCGCTGTTGACCTGATAATATTTCTTTCCGGGGATCCTGATGACACAGGAGCCGGTCTCGCCCATTCCGTAGGCATCGATGAGGCCGGGACCGAAGACATCCATCAGAAGCGCTCTGGACGGATCATCGAGCATCTCGCCGAAAGGAGTGTAGAAGCTGGGCTGGTGGATGTAAAGGTCGTTTTCCTTGACATATTTGGCGATACGCATCAGCAGGTTCTTGTGGTTGTAGAGATAATCGGGCTTGTAAGCGTTGATCTCATCTACGAGAGTCTGGGTGTCGACACGCTGCTTGATTGTATCGGACATATATTTGCGGCGGAGGAT
>CACZXG010000102.1 GCA_902785055.1 uncultured Lachnospiraceae bacterium | reverse complement strand
TCAAATCCCAGCATCGTCAGGTCATCGAACTGAGGCCTGTCTCCGACAAACTCTTTGACGCTCTTATTCATACCCTCCAGGATCTCCTGCGGCGACCCGTCCCTGCACTTATTCAGAGCCTCTAACATCCTTCCCGTCGTATACAATTTGTTAAACATATCGGTAGCTTCCGGCACGCCGTCCGTATAAACGAAAATCTTGTCTCCGCTGCCAAGATGAATATCATAGTTCGTATACTCGATGTCCGGAAATACACCGACAGCGACATTGTGCTTGGTCTTATAGAGTTCAAAAGATCCGCCTTTGCGATAGAGCGCCGGCTCTTCATGCCCTGCGTTGACAAAAGTAAGTCTGCCCGTGGAAATCTCCAGGATTCCAAGCCATATCGTGACAAAGAGGTTCGCCTCGTTGTGTCCGCAGATATTATTGTTGACAAAAGCCATGATCTCCGCAGGCGTTCCGCCCATACTGGCCCGGTTGTTGATCACAATGTTGATCGCCATCATAAACAGAGCAGCGGGCACTCCTTTGTCCGAAACATCGCCGATCCACATAGCCAGATGATCGTCATCGAGCAGGCTGAAGTTATAGAAATCTCCTCCGACTTCTCTGGCCGGCTTCATGTATGCGTAAATGTCGAAATCCGTTCTGTCGGGGAAAGCCGGGAATTTGGTAGGCAGAGAGCTGTGCTGTATACTTTTGGCAAAAGACAGCTCCATCCCGATCCTCTCTCTTTCCGCCGTGTAGGCGGTCAGATTTTCAATATAGTTGACCATGTCCGTCTCCATCTTATCGATCGAGCGTGACAGGGTATCGATCTCCTCAAATCTGCTTACATCTCCAAGTTCCTCGCCCTTGGTGTTCTCCCTCGCGAAACGGGACGCCTCGTCCGAGACCCTCTTGATCGGGATAAAGACCCATTTTGCCAGGGATCTTGCCGCCAGATGCGAAGCCAGCGCACCCATTATAAGGACTATGACGACAATGTGCAGCATGAATCTGATAATGGCCTTCTCCAGCTCATGGATCGGGCGCTGAATACAAAGAAGAGCCGTCACATCTCCTTCAGAGTTCGTGACCGGCACGATCGTGGTGATATGCGGTTTCAGTCCATTTTCCGGCCGCAGCCTGTATATGGCCGCGTACTCTTTCTCCTTGGCGTACAACTCCTCGTAACTCTTCCTGTATTCCTCATTGGTTGTCTCGCGCTTATGTCCGATCTCCCAGGGAACGTAATTGGAGTCATCCACGGTATTATCCACCGCGTTGAAAACCGACACGAATCTCTCATAATCACTCTGGTCCACGTCGATGACATAGATCAAAGAGACACTCATCCTATGGCAGTAGGCGTCCAGAATCCTCTTGGTCCGGGCGTACTCTTCCGGCTCTTCCCCCGCCAGATAAGCCTTGATATGGTCACCGTTTACCAGAGAGGCAGCTGTATACGCCATATGAAACGTGGTAGTCGAATTCATTTCATCGAAAGCACTCGTGAAACTCACTATACCGCTTATGCACACACTGATCCCGAACAGCACCAGCAGGCTCACAACGCTGGACGTTATATAAATGGCCATATTAGACCGTATTTTCCTGATCTTTTCTAACATCAGCCTTCTCCCCGGACACTTACAAAAATATCTGGATCATTACATACATTCTAGCATAAAAAAGCCGCTGCATCACAGCAGCGGCTTAGTTTCATTATCCTTTATCAAGTTCAAAAGATCATGTATATGTGGCTTTCTGCAGCCTCATCAGTTCTGCGTTTCCACTGAGACCGGCTGCACGGTCATATTGATCGTGCCGTTGGTATTCTTCTCAGGAAGCACGGTTACTCTGTAGGAGCCGGGATCCACAGTGCATGTCACAACTCCGCTGCCGGTCACCATGATCTCATAATCCGGATTCTCCGTATCGGGCAGTTCATCGGCGTTTTCGTTCTCCGCGCCGGACTTGAGCTGGATCACGACTTTCTTATCTTCTTCAAAGCCGGGTTCGATCACGATCTCCTCGCCCTCCGTGATGGTCAGCGCCGCGGATGACACGGAACTTCCCTCATCTGTCTCCGAAAGACCGATCTCACATGATTTATCATTTTCGATCACGATCGACATCATGGAGTTTGACTCTTCAATTTTGCCGCATCCGACTGCCGCAAGGGCCAGGATCATAACTGCTGCCGCTGTGAATAACAAAACCTTTTTCATAACTATCTCCTTTTGCCAAAATATTGAATCAATTATTTGTTTTTTGCGTAACTGTTCAGATATACGGCACGGCAGCTCAAATACCACGGTCGATTTACGCTATTTTGGCTTTTTTTTCGAAGCGGGCCCTGTTCTTGGCGTCGTCCGCGCCTGCCTTGATCTCGCCGGCCTTCGTCAGCGCGATCCTTGTCAGCTGCGGGCCTGCCAGCTCATAGACCAGGACACTGAAGAGTATGATATTGCGCACCATGCTGCCCATCTCTTCTCCCAGTGCCTGCGCTGTGACCACCATGCCGAGCGCAACGCCGGCCTGCGGGAACAGAGTGATTCCGAGATATTTGCGGACCGTCTCATTGCAGTGCATGAGTGAACTGCTGAGCCGAGCGCCGTAATACTTTCCGAGGCAGCGCACCAGGATATAGACAACGCCGATCAGCACGATTGCGGGATAGCGGAACACGCCCAGATCCAGCTCCGCGCCGGACAGCACGAAGAAGAGCGCGTACAGCGGCGACGTCCACTTGGATGAACGGTTCATGATATCCACAGAGTACTCGCTGAAGTTGCAGAAGACCGTTCCCAGCATCATACATACGAGAAGTGACGAAAAACTGATCTTTGCTCCACCGCCAAGTTCAAATTCCTGCGAAGCCATCGCGATCGTCATGATCACGAAAGAGATCGTCAGAGACAGGCGGTTGGAGTTGGAGAAGAAAATCTTCTCCAGCACAGTGAGCAGCATTCCCATCACCGCGCCCAGGATCAGTGAAAACACAATTTCCAGCAGCGGATTGACAATGACCGAAATGAAGTCCAGTGTTCCGCCGACCATAGCCTGCGCGATGCCAAAAGATACAGAGAACACGACCAGTCCCACAGCGTCATCAAGCGCGACTATGGGAAGGAGCAGTTCAGTGACCGGGCCTTTGGCCTTATACTGTCTGACGACCATAAGGGTCGCGGCGGGCGCCGTCGCTGATGCGATCGCGCCCAAAGTGATCGCTACAGGAATCGGCAATACCTCCGGTCCTAGTATAAAATGGAGCATGATCAGGACTGCATCGACAAGCACTGCTGCCATCAGCGCCTGGATCACGCCAATCACAGTAGCTGTCTTTCCGGTCTTCTTCAGATGTGCGAGACGGAACTCATTGCCGATATCAAAGGCAATAAATCCAAGGGCAACATTGCTGAGGGGACTTACGGTCTCAAGGTCCTGCATCGTATTGAACCCTACTCCGTGAATGCCAAGTCTTCCCAATACAAAGGGACCTACAAGAACGCCGGCGATCAGAAACGCCGTCACATCCGGAAAGTTCAGTTTCATATACTTGAAAACACGGGTCATCATCAGCCCGGCAAACAACGCAAGTGCAGTTTCCAGTAACATGCTCATAACTATTCCTCTTTTCTATAATGACTGATAAGAGCGCCTGCGGCGCCACTGCAATAAAAAAACCTCCAGTCAGTCATGAGCATAGCATGTCCATTCTGGCGGTTTCCGTTTGAACGCCCCAATTATAGCACTTGAAAACGGAAATACAAGCCGTATATCGGAATAGACATAATAGAGGTCAAAAAAGACATGTTACACAGGAATCAAATCCTGGTTTTTGCCCATGAAACAATTTAAGAATTCGCATCCATCTAGTATAATAAATATAAACTATATCTAAACTGAGCAATAATGCACACAGCTTACAGGAGGGTAAATCATGATTAGAAGAAGTGACGATAAGATCAGCATCAGGAAGCCGTCTCCCTTTAACGGTGTCGGTGAGATCACTGTGAGAAGCCTTTTGAACGGACCTGAGGAAATGGAGAATAAGGGACGTGTATTCGGGCATACGACGGTGTATCCCGGAAGCAAGATCGGCCTCCACACGCACAAGGGCGACGCTGAGACCTATTACATCCTTTCCGGCAGCGGCAAGTACAACGACAACGGCACGATCGTTGATGTACAGCCCGGCGATGTATACTACTGCGGCGACGGCGAGTGCCATTCCATCGAGGCTATCGGCGAGCCGATCGAGATGATCGCGCTGATCCTGTACACAACCTGAGAGTATTATTCTGACACGCACCGGCGCGGCTTTAAGAACAGCAATTCTTAAAAGCCGCGCCGTTTTTTTCGCAAAGGAAAGAGGCCGGGAAAGAAATGGAGGGCATTTCTTCCCGGCCCCTATGATCGTCATTTAGTTCAGCTGAAATAAACAAGCTTAGCGTTATTGTAGTAGATATCTTCCAGCTCTTTCTGTGAGAATACATTGGACTTCTCAAGATAATCTGTGAGATGCTCGTAGGAATCCTGCGTAGCAGCGAACGGAGCATCTGTTCCCCACATCATCCTGTCTGCGCCGATGATATCTCTCGCTTCCGCCAGAGTATCGACTGTCTCCGGATAAGGATATACATCGGGAGACATGATCTTGGGCATCGCAGCGATGTCGAACCAGACATTGGCCTGGCTGAGCATCTGCAGTTCTGCCTTCCACTCTTTCTTCTTCTCTCTCATGGGAGCCAGAAGGTGGCAGATAACTACCTTGAGGTCAGGGCATCTGTCGGCAATGCGCATCAGAGCGGCGGTCTGATGACTCTCCATCAAAATATCGCCGACATCCAGCGCAACCACGCCTTTATGCTTCTCGATCAGCTTGTAGATCTCCATCATCCTGTCGCCGGACAGATCGAAGGGATCGTGGCAGCCCATAAGACCGCCGCCGGAACTGACTTCGAACTTGACGAGATGGAAATGCTTCTCTTCCAGGAATCTGTGCAGTGTCTCCATGTGGTTGGTCGCGAAGGGCTCAACCTCACAGGAAGGACAGAAGCGGTCGGGATACTTCTCGAGAAGTTCCTCGTGATAGATATTCTGGAAGCCGTACATGCTGCCGTTCATCAGAACAGCTCTCTCTACGTCATTGCGGTCCATGATCGCCAGGGCCTGCTCCGCTGTGAAGCAATCCTCGCCATAATCGCCGGTCTGAGGGAAAAGCTGGAATACTTCGCCGCTTCCCCACTGGCATTTGCCGCCGCCGATGGCGCGCAGCTCACCGCGTCTGCAGTAGCCTGCTACGATCTTGGCCAGATGTAAATGTGCATCAATTTTTTTCATAAGTAATCCTCATTCAGACAACATTTATGATTGTTCAGCCCAAAGATCAGGCACTCGCTTTTTTGACCTTTTTAACTTTCTTTCTGGACTGATCCGCGTGCTGCATAGCGTCAAACGCAACTGCTACTACGATAACCAGACCCTTTACCAGTCCTGCGTGTGTGGACGGTACGGACATCAGATTAAGACCGTTGTTCAGAAGTCCCATCAGGACTGCACCGAAGATCGCGCCGGGAACGGTACCTTCGCCGCCGAGAAGGGAAACACCGCCGATAACGGCTGCCGTGATAACGTCATTGGTGTATCCTGCGCCGGTGGAGGAGGACGCCTGCTGCGTCATGGACGCGAGCACGACACCGCCCATAGCCGTTGTAAGTCCGGAGAGAACATAGCAGATGATCGATGTAAGCTTTACGTTGATACCGGAAATCTCAGATGCTGTAGGGTTGCCGCCGACCGCATAGACATATCTGCCGTATACAGTCTTTCTGAGCACGTACCAGCTGACAAGCGCGATGACTACCATGAAGTATACGGGGAGCGGGAATCCAAGGATCTTGAAAGCACCGATCGCCGTGAAAGCGGGAACTGTGCAGCTGATGATCTTGTTGTTGGTCATGACCATTGCAAGTCCGAGGAAAATACTCTGTGTCGCGAATGTCACCAGGAATGCCGGGATCTTGAAGGTCGTGATGACAATACCATGAACGGCACCTGCCAGGGCACCTGCGATCAGAGCCGCAAACACACCTGCAAAAACAGCGCCGGGCGTATCTCCCATATTATGGGTGACCGTGACGGCAATAACTGCGGAGAACGCGCACAAAGTCGCAATTGAAAGGTCGATACCGCCGATCAGGAATACGAAGATCGTTCCGGATACCATGATACCGATAACTGCTACTGACCACAGCACGTTACTGAAGTTATCCAGTGAAAGGAATGCCTTCGGACGAAGGATGGACAAAACAACAATAAATGCGACGAGGATGATCGGCTTACTGTATTTACTCCAGTTAAAATTCTTCATCATTCCGCCTCCTCTTCTACACCCTGTCCAGCGGAAAGTACCTTGGACTGCGTGACCTCTACATTCTTAAACTCTTTCACGATATCGCCCTTGCGCATGACGATGATCCTGTGTGAAACACGAAGCAGCTCCTGAAGGTCAGATGTAACAACGATGACCGCAACACCCTGCTTGGCAAGGTTTTCCAGGATCTGGTAAATCTCGTCTTTCGCACCGACGTCGATACCGGCCGTAGGCTCGTCAACGATCAGGAGCTTAAGATCTCTCATCAGCCACTTGCCCAGGACGACCTTCTGCTGGTTACCACCGGACATGACTCCGACCTGTTTCTCAGGATCGGAAGGACGGATATCGATAGCCTGGATCGCTCTCTTAGCCATCGCCAGCTCATCCGCGTCCGAAATGGAAGTGCCGTTGATCTTGACAATATCATAGTTGGTAAGGGCAACGTTCTTGATCGTGGACAGGAGCGGGATGAATCCCTGATTTCTTCTGTCCTCCGGAACGAATCCGATTCCTTCGAGGATACTTGCCTTAGGAGAAGGATCAAGCTTCTTGCCGTCCAGCCATACTTCGCCGGACGCAGCCTTGTCTACGCCGTAGATCGCACGGACAACTTCTGTTCTTCCTGCGCCGATCAGGCCGCCCATTCCGAGGATCTCTCCTCTGTGGACCTGGAAGCTGATGTTGCGGTAGCGGTCAGTTTTGTCTGTGAGGTTCTTCACATCCAGTCTGACTTCCGCGTTGTCATCGGAATGAAGCATCTTGCGGGAGCCGGCGGACTCGTCGACTACCTTACCGATCATGGTCTCGATAACCTTTGCGGGAATGATATCCTGTTTCTCAAGGATCGCTGCGTTCTTGCCGTCGCGCAGGATCGTCAGACGGTCGGAAAGCATGTAAACTTCCTCAAGTCTGTGGGAAATATAGATGATCGAAACGCCTTCGCTGCGAAGCTTCTGGATGATCTTGAAGAGCATCTCCGCTTCTTTACCGGAAAGGGAAGCAGTGGGCTCGTCCATGATCAGCAGCTTGGAATCCTGGGACAGGCCCTTAAGGATCTCGATCAGCTGTCTCTGTCCGATACCCAGATTGTCCACGACTGTAGTAGGCTTTAAGGGGAACTGATATTTGTCGATCAGCTCCTGCGTCATCTGGTTCATCTTGGCGTAGTCAATGAAAACGCCCTTGCGAGGCTCTCTGCCGAGGAAAACATTCTGTGCTACCGTCAGAGGCGGGATTACGGAAAGTTCCTGATAGATACACGCCACGCCCAGTTTCTGGCAGTCCTGATAGTTGTTGATCTCTACCGGCTGGCCTTCCCAGTAGATCTGGCCTGCATCTTTTGTATATACACCGGTGATGATCTTGATCAGTGTGGACTTGCCTGCACCGTTCTCTCCCATCAGAGCATGTACTTCACCGGCCTTTACTTCAAAATGGACATCCTGAAGAACCGGAACGCCGGAAAAGCTCTTATAAATGCCTTTGGCTTCAATTAATGTATTTCCTGCCATTATTCAAGCCCCTCCTTAGCTCCTTCTTCTCTTGCCTTGCG
>CACZXG010000101.1 GCA_902785055.1 uncultured Lachnospiraceae bacterium | reverse complement strand
TGAGGACAAAGATGTCATAGATGGCCTGGAGGGCGGTCTCGAAGTCTTTGTTCTCGACGCCGATGATGATGTTGAGCTCGGAGGAGCCCTGGTCGATCATGCGGACGTTGACGTGGGCGTGGGCAAGTGCGGAGAAAATCCGGCCGGCGGTCCCGCGCATGGATTTCATGCCGCGCCCTACAACGGCAATGAGGGCGAGGTCGGACTCGATCTCAATAGCGTCGGGCTTGGCCAGGCGGTGGATGGCGGAGACGACCTTCTGCTCCTTCTCGATGAACTCGTCTTCATGGACCACGATGGTCATGGTATCAATGCCGGAGGGCATATGCTCAAAGGAAATATCGTTGTCCTCGAAGGCCTGAAGGACCTTTCTGCCGAAACCGATCTCGGCACTTCTTGCCTTATACTGCTTCTCACTCATCTTCTTCGCCTCCTTTCATCTGTGAACTGCAGATATCCTGATAGATTTCACATGTCTTCATCAGATTGTCATGTGTGTCACATGCCACAAGTTCACCGTCATTGATGACGGCTACTCTGTCGGCATACATGACGGAGGAGATTCTCTGGGCAATGATGATTTTCGTGACATCCGGATATTCCTTCAGTAAAGCTTCCCGGAAGGCTTTCTCTGTTTTCAGATCCAGGGCACTCGTGGAGTCATCAAAGATCATAACCGGACACTTACGGATGAGCATTCTCGCGATTGCCGTCCGCTGCTTCTGGCCTCCGGAAAGTGTTACGCCGCGCTCTCCGACGAATGTCTCAAAGCCAGAAGGAAATCTGTCGACTGCCTCGAGAAGGTCAGCGGTCTTTGACGCCCTTCGAACGTCTTCTCTTTTGTAGCTTCGGGATGTGATCGCGATATTATCTTCTATGGATCTGGAAAAGAGAAAAGGCTCCTGCAGGACCATCCCAATCTGAGAGCGCACATAAGAACTGCTGATCTCAGACAGGTCTGTGTCTCCGATCATGATCCGTCCGCAGCCTTCCTGCAGCGGATACAGTTTTTCCAAAAGATACATCAGCGTAGATTTTCCCGAACCTGTTCCGCCGAGTATGCCCACTGTTTCCCCGGCATGAATCTCAAAAGAAACATCTGAAAGTGCTTCCCCGGAATCTCCTCCATAGCCAAAAGATACATGCTCAAAGCGGATGTCCCGATCCATGGGCGGCCTCAGCGCGCCCTCCGGTTCAGTCTCCTCTTCCGCGTTCATGATATAGAGGATCCTCTCGATAGAGATACCGGCTTTGCTCATCTCCGAGATCACGCGGCCAAGAGATCTTACAGGCCATATAAGCAGGCTGTTATAGGAGACAAATGCGATAAACTGTCCCGCGGTCACAGTGCCTCTGACACAGAACACCGCTCCCATGATATTGACGATCAGATACTGCAGTCCCGTCATTACATCTCCGGTGACCCAGTTGAGGGACAGTATGCGCATCAGGCGGATCCAGAAACCGGTGTAATAATCGTTCTGCTTCTCAAATCTATCCCTCTCAAAGCGCTCCCTTCCAAACGCGCGGACTACCCTGACGCCCGTCAGGTTCTCCTGCGCTATGGCGGAAAGGCGCCCCTCCTCAGAATCCGCCTTTTCAAAAGCATCTCCAATCTTTGCATAGAAGAACAGCGAGTAGCCGATCACGACCGGGATAAAGATCGAAGCGATCTTTGTCATGAAAGGGTCGATCCCCCACATAAAGCGGATTGCCATCGCGATCAGGACTATAACCCTGATCAGAGATGTGAGTTGTTCAGATATGAAAACTTTAACTGTCTCCACATCCGAAGTGCAGCGCTGTATGATATCACCGGTGCTGTTCGCTCCGTGCCATGCATAGGGAAGCCGCAATATTTTGGCGAACAATTCGTCCCTGATCCGCTTGACGAAACGTTCCGCGCCCACTTCATTAAAATAGCGGAACAAAAACCGAAAAACTGCTCCTGCCAGGGCTACAGCTATGACGGATACGGCGATCAGGACCGGCCGCCTTCTGAGCAGCTCCACACCCCCCGCGTTTTCAAACCACAGCAAAACAGACGCCGGAAGATTCGGCGTCTTGTCACCAATCACACTGTCCACTGTAAAACTGATCATTCCCGGCAATACCATGTCCAGAAAGGACACCGCCGAGGCAAACACCATACTGAGCAGAAAAAACCCGATGCTCCCTCTCAGGAAATAGATGACCAGGGAAGCGGAACTCTTAAACTGATTCTGTCCTTTTCCTGTTTCTTTCATCATTCAGATCTTTGGCATTATACAAAAATAAACGAAATCCGCAAACACTCTCAGAGTTCCCTGATCGAGAGGACATGATCGAACAGTTCCTCATCCTCCAGCACCAGTATACACAGTCTCTCTCTGGTCCGGGAAATCCCCTCATAGAGGAGGGCCGGCGCTTCTTCCGAAGCCTCCCCTCTGCACCTGAGCCGCTTTTCATTATCGTAATAAAATCTGCTGTCCAGAATCAGCAGGATGCATTCAAATTCGTTTCCGACGATCTCCTCTTCGCCAAGTCCCCCGAAAATCTCCGCGTCTTCCCCCGGCAGCGTGATCTTCCGATATCCCTTTTCCCTGTAATAGGACAGGATCGCCTCTGCTTCCTCCCTGCTCCCGGCATAGAGCACATCGATACAGCTGTAGTCAATATTGCGCGCTTTTTCTTTCCTGTGGAACAGATTCTGCAAAAAAGAGAACATGGGACGGTTGATCCGGATATTGCCGGTAAACTCGAGAAGAAGGGTACTGTATTGAATGATCCTCTTCTCAGCCTCGGCAAGCCTGCCGTGCGCGTCGGTGAGGACATGGGGATCATATGCCATAATACAGGGAATCCTCAGACTCTCCACGTAATCCATGATCCGCCTCAGGGCCGCCTCAGGGATCCTGTTCGCCTCATCAAGGAACAGATAGTCCCACTCCTCTCCTTCCGCGAAACAGTCGGCGGTGCGTATAAAGACATTCCTGAGCCTTTCGTCAATGACCTTATGACCTTTCTGAAGAGTCCCCCCTGTGAGGAGAAGTACTCTCTTCTTTTTGGAAAGAGTCATGGCAAGGTCAAACAAAAGCAGTGTTTTGCCGGTTCCGGCAGTACCTTTCACGGCAATGACAGGGCTTTGTGTTTCACTGCCGGTCTCTGAGAATACCTCCAGGATCCTGCGCTTAAACTCTGCCTGCTGGTTAGTGAGAAAATAGCTGCCGCCCAGGAACCTGTCAGGCTCGGCTGCAGGGGAGATCAGGTAATCGGAAGCCCTGAAGTACTGGTCCAGATCTTTTTCCACGTATTCCGAAAATGCAGGGCGGCACAGCACATCCACCAGCTCTTCCTTGCTGCAGACGCGCATATGCCCTCTGTCATTGAGGTTATACACGGTATCCGTCTCCATAACATAAGTAAAGGAGTAGATCGAACGGGAAATATGAGAGAGATAATATCTGTTCTGGGAGAGCTGCTTCAGGATCCTGCTTTCCTCGACATTCTCACTTTTAAGTTCAATGTTCAGGACAGCCTCCCCGTCTCCGGAGATCTTGAGAAGATCGAATTCCTTGCTTATATGCGCGATCGTAAAGGAGAAATAGAATCCGTCCAGATGGCTGATCCAGTTTTCCCCAGCTCCCGCTCGCTCTTTGAGCACTGCGGCAATCCCTTCCGTCAGCGCGCGGAGGGATTCCGCCTCATGTTCGCTGTATTGTTTCTCATACGCACTTCCCGTCAGTTCTCTGGCCAGTTTGGAAAATCTGTCCCCGCCCACAGCTCTTGACAGGAGGTAAAGGTTCATTGCTTTCATGATCTGTTCCTGCATTGAGGCCTGTAATAATATAGGACATTCCCGTCACGCGTATCTGTATCCCAGCGGCTCTTTTCCCTCCCGGAATACGACCATCATCTCATTGGTAAGGCTCAGGTCATGGGGTTGTCCCTCCACATCTTTTCTCTCGACCCATACCGCCTCTTTGAGTTCATTTCTGTCCAGTGTAATATCCGTGCTGCCATCGACGTCGCAGTAAAACCCGGCCAGAAGATCATCCACTATGCCCCAGGGCTGTGATTTGTAATAGCGGATATTCTTCACCTTAAGGCCGACTTCTTCCATAACCTCTCTGGCAACGGTTTCCTCCAAAGTCTCTCCGATCTCATTAAAGCCCGCCACCAGTGCATAGAAAGGAATGCTCCTTCCGGCATATTTGGTCATTAGGATCCTGTCCCCATCCGTCACGCCGATGATCACAGCGGGAAGGATGCGGGGATAGATCGTTCTCCCGCAGCGCGGGCAGCACAGGGCTCTCTCCGTCTGTGAGGGAACTGTCTCATGCGCGCATGTGCCGCAGTATCTGTTGTCATGATACCATCTGGCCAGCTGACCCGCTGTGTAAGCCTCAAATATCAGATGACGGTTTTCGTCGCCGAGGTAGTAATCCGGACGCAATTTCTTGCTGTCCACAGGAACAAGGTCCCTGGGCAGCCGGATTGCCTCCGGGTCTTCTTCGATCACCATAAACATCGGCTGGTCATCAACCGAGAACAAAAAAGTATAGTCCAGGCCATCCGGCAATTCGGACGCGACAGGAAAACTGATCCGTCCCTGCGTCAGATGGACCATGAGATTCTCCATCTTTTGACCTGTGAAGATCAGAACCGGACTGTTCTTTAAAGGCGTGATCCCCGCTCTGAACTGATTATCCATTCTGTGAGGCGCAATATCCTGAATCATAACTTATATCTAAATCTCCTTTATGGTCACATATTCATGACAAGCGCGACAATCAGCCCCAGTATTCCTCCTGCGAATACCTGTAAAGGCGTATGTCCCACAAATTCCTTAAGAGTCTGCTCCGGTGTCAGATTCCCGGCCCCCATTTTTTCAAAGAGTTCGATCATGTCATTGATGACTACGGCCTGCTTGCCGGTCTCTCTGCGTACACCTCTGGCGTCATGCATGACTATGATCGCCATAAAGACTGCTACCCCGAAAACAGGTGATCCCCATCCCGCGGTAAAGCCGGTTGCAACTGCTACGGAAGTTACAGTCGCGGAATGGCTGCTGGGCATTCCTCCGTCTCCAACCAGTCTCTCCCACACGATCTTTTTATTGACGATCAGATGGAGGATCGTCTTGATGACCTGCGATATCACCCAAGCGACGGCTCCCGTCTGTATGATTTTGTTCCCGCATATTTCACTGATCATAGTAAGCATAGTATTCACCCCGCAATATCAACATATAAAAATCTTAACATAGAATCATCAAAATAGGACAAAAAAGATCGCTTCACCACAAGGTAAAGCGATCTTCATAATATCCATTCGATCATAAATTTTCTCTCACGTATTTTTCCAAAGATGCCGCATCTTCTCTCTCATTATCTCCTTCAATCGAAAACTCAAGAAGATCTCCCTTTTTAATATTCAGGCTCATGACATTGAAGATCAATTTGGCATCCCCTTTTCTCGCGCCATTGCGTACGGTCACTTTTCCGCCGCTGTGGATCGCTTCCTTCACAAACTCTCCCGCTCTCTTGATATCCAATCCGTTTTCGAGACTGGATACGCACTGGAATCTTACCATTGCCTATATCCCCCCGACTAAACATCCTGTAAGATCACTTGCTGTTCTCTGCTGCCCTGAGTATTCTCTCTACATTCTCTCTGCCGGTGCGAATACCGAAATTACAAAATATAGAAAACGCCATTCCGGCCATAATGATCACTATGCCGGTTACTCCGACGGCAATCGGGTGAAAACTGCCTTTGAACCCCATATAAGCCACAGCTACGCCGATGGCGGACAGGACCAGGGAATAGGTTCTCCACCTGCTGATCCTCTCAAGCATTTCAGATTGCTTTTTTGCTTCTTCGAGCAGTTCCTGCTTACTGAGCTGGGCCATTTTTTCATCCTTTCACAAACAGATTCAATTCACATAAAAGGGGGATTCTTTAATGAATCCCCCTTCTCGTTTTTCAGTTTCCGGGGTCTTCCGGATCAGACTTATTAATAGGACAGACCGGGGTTGAAGAAACCGATCAGAACGCCGACGAATGCGATGAGAACCAGAAGTCCCATAACTTTCAGAGGGCTGAAGCGCTTCTTGGCCATCAGCCACCAGCAGAAGATAACGAAGATCGCTGTAAGAAGTCCGGGGAATACGCTGTCAAGCTTTTCCTGAAGGACCATGTAAGCTTCGCCTGCTTCATTGTAAAGTGCAAAGCTTGTTCTTACGGAAACCCATGTAGCGGAAACTGCACCGATAACGATACCGCCAAGGGTTGTGACTGCTTCACGGATAGCAGTACCGATATCGCCTACAAGGAACTCGACGGCCTTAGTACCCATGTCATAGCCCTTGAAGTACAGGAAACGCATTCCGAAATATGCGAACAGGTTCCATACTACGATGTAGAAAATAGCACCCATGGGTGATCCGCCGCCGGACATACCCATTGCGATACCAAGGAGGATCGGGATAACGGTACCGACTACCAGTGAGTCACCGATACCTGCGATCGGGCCCATAAGACCTGCACGAAGACCGTTGATGGTCTCGCCGTCGACGTCTTCCGCGCCGTTTGCTCTTGCTTCTTCAAGACCTGCTGTAACACCTACGATAATAGCGCCCAGCTGAGGCTCTGTATTGAAGAATGTTCTGTATGTGTCCATGGACTCTGCCATCTTGTCGGGATCATCCGCATACAGCTCTTTGCAGAGAGGGAGCATGGAGCAAAGGTAACCGAATGTCTGCATGTGCTCCTGAGAGAAGCATGTCAGGTTACCGTAATACCATCTGTGAAAACCAGAACTTAACGCTTTTTTGGATAATTTTTTCTCAGCCACGATTAGATATCCTCCTCATCATCATCCCATCCGTTTTCAGCTGCTGCACTGGAAGCTGCTGCTGCAGGTTTTCTGAGTTCGAGCATCTTCAGTTTGTAGATGATCATAGCGAACATACCTGCGATAACAGTGGAAGCAACCAGGTTGATTCCCATGGAAGCTGCCAGTGTGAAACCTGTCAGATAAGGTACAAAGTCAAGAACGTTGCGGACGATCTGCTTGAGCAGGATCGCAATACCTACGCAAGGAAGGAGTGCGCCGACGGTGAACAGTGTCTTCATCGGGATTCCGTCCATGGGAAGTTTTTCCTTGATCAGGTTAACAACGGGCTCTCCTGCCATGCACATGATCACTGTAGGGATCAGGGAGAAGCAGATGTGAGAGATCCAGGGAAGAACATAGTCAACGAGAGGAAGCTTGTCGTATTCTCTCTTATCTACCCATGCCCAGCCCATGTGCTGCCAGATCAGGTTCATGGTTGCTGTGCCGTAGAACAGAACAGTACCGATCGTACCGACCATGGTTCCGAAGGAAGTAGCAAGCGCTGTGCCTTCTGCGGAAGCGGGATCAAGGCCGTAGCTCTTAAGAGCGATCATTGCCAGCGGGATACCGATATAGGATACGGCACGAACGTCTGCGGAAACGGTTCCGCCGGGGGTTACCAGAGCAATGTAAACGACCTGCATCGCAGCGCCGACCATGATGCCGGTGGGGATGTCGCCAAGAACTATGCCGCAGACAAGACCGCCGATGAGGGGTCTGCCCAGCGTGTAGTTACCGATGGATGTTCCGCCCAGACCAGGCATACTGGAAAGGGATGCGAATAATCCGAGAATAATTGCCTGAAATAAATTTATGGACATTTCTTTCTCCTTTTCGTGTATCTATTTTGCAGATCCGATCAGTCTGTGTAACCGAACTGGCCTCTGAACTTCTTCCAGTTGCCGATCGCGGTCTCTTTGAGAAGTGCGAACTCAACTTCATAACCTGCCTTGGAGATAGCTTCGAGCGCGTCAGCCTCTTCCTGTGTGATGGACTGGTTGTTGCCGAGCTTAACTGCGCCGGGACGATCGTTGCAAGGGCCGATGATGACGGTCTTGAC
>CACZXG010000100.1 GCA_902785055.1 uncultured Lachnospiraceae bacterium | reverse complement strand
ACAGGAATCCGCCTGTTCCACCATTGATCGTCAGATGCAGCTGAGAAGGACTCTGCCCGGCAGGGGCAGCACGGATTTTTATCTGACAGACCCTGAAAACGGCGGGCTCAGCATAGAACAGCAAGAGTTTGCGGCGGACCTGATCATGGCTTACCGCAGGAAGTATCCGAATCTGAAGATCAATGCGGTCTGGGATTTCGGAATGGAAGAGGCAGATCCGGTCAAAAGCGAGAAATTCGGTGTGTTTGAAGACAGCAGGGACAATGCTGTTTACAATGCGAAGATGCTGACCATCTCCCTTAACCATGCAAGAGTAAGAAAAATGCCTTGCGATGCCGACATGAAACAGATCAGTGAGATCGAAGAGTACTATGCAGGGTATGCCGATCTTGCAGCCGTGTATGCCGCGAGGCAAAATGAACTGATGGCACAGGGGATCCCCTGGCCGAAGATAGACGGCATTATCAGAGAAGAAATGCAGATCGTGCCCTGCGCGGAGAACATGTTGTCTGCCGGCGATCTATATTTTGCCGATGTTCAGGCGATCCGCATGCTGGAGAACACAGAGAGTCTTGAGCGGCTTCTGATCCATGAGATCGGGCACATGCTCTCGGAAGAGTCCGGCGCGGTGAACCACAAAAAGATCCGGAAACTATTCGGAAAATGCAGGGACGGTTTTGAGAATATTTACGAGTTTTGCGCGGAATGTTTCATGGCGTCCGAACTCACGGACAAGATAAGGCTTGCAAACGAATACAGAGAGACGCTGCTTAGCGTGATGTAAAAGTAAAGGGCTGTGATGGAAATCACAGCCCTTTTCATTATGTTCAGTCTTCTTTTATCATGTGGGTTCTGAGATAGCGCATTACATCTCTTCTGGTTATGATCCCTATAAAGGCGCCCGTGTCGTCGATGACGGGAACGAAATTCTGAATGGTCACAGAATCAAGAAGATCTTCAATATCCGCGTCAGCCTTGACAGCGCCGTAATCCCTGCGCCTTGTAACGGATTTAAGAGGTTTAGCCCCCGCCTCCTGAAGAGTCAGGGAGGGGTTGTTGTACAGTTCACGCAGAAGATCATCGTTTGCGAGAGTGCCTTCATACCGGCCTGTGACCTCGTTGATCACGGGGACTGTTGTGAAGCGGTATTTGAGCATCTTCTCCGCGGCCTCGCCTACAGTGTCGGAACTGTAGACAAATCCCACGTTAACTTTGGGTGTCAGGAAGAAAAGTATATTCATAGATAAGCCTTTCTGTTATTGATAATAGAGTATATTCTTTCCAAGTTTGTCAGCAGCTTCACGTCCCTGCCAGTATTCCACGATGGCAAGTGCAAACGGGATCGCAGTACCCATTGCGCGGCTGGTAATGATATTTCCTGTGGTGACTGCGTTCTCTTTCACAAGATCAGCGCCGTTATCGAGGAGGATCTGTTCAACACTGGGGTTGCAAGCGGCTTTGATACCGCTAAGAAGTCCCAGTTCAGCAAAGATTGAAGGAGCGGCGCAGATTGCGGCGATCAGTTTCCCTTCCCTGTGGAAGCGGACCACCTGCTTCATCAGCGGCGCGCAGGCTCTGAGATTGGGAGTTCCGGGAACGCCTCCGGGAAGGATGAGCATATCATATTCGTCCCAGCTAAGATGATCCACAGTCGTGTCGGCTACGACGGTCACATTGTGGGATGTGACGACTACAGGGGAGCTGTTCACAGAAACCTTCGTGCAGGGAATGCCTGCCCGGTAAAGCACGTCAGCGACGGTCAGGGCTTCGATCGTCTCGAATCCATTGGCAAGAAAAAGGGCCGCTTTGTGTTCAGATACAGTATTGGACATGATGTTCGTCTCCTTAAATTCAATAAATGATCTGTTTGAAAGAGCGGGATCCGGTTCATATCCGGTCTCGCTTTTTTGATAATCCCATTATAAGGGAAAAAAGAAAGAAATGTGTGAAATTGTGATGAAAGTTCTATAAAAACAGCGGCTCTTTTGGTACAATATGTTTAGTTAAAATAATGACACTGTGTATACGTACAGTACAGAGAATGCCGAAAGGAGAATAGAATGGTAACCAATGATGCTACCCTGGTGCGTCTTAAGCACAAGATCATGGAGGAAACTGCTAAGCTGGCATGGGAAGGTAAACTCGACGAAGAGCACAAGGAAAAACTGATCTATCAGATCATCCCGGGTCCCATGGCGACATACCGCTGCTGTGTATACAAAGAGAGAGAACTTGTTAAGCAGAGGATCAGACTTTCTCTTGCACAGTGTCCTGACGGAATTTCCCAGTCTGAGAATATTGTACAGGTCATCCGCCCTGCATGTGAGGAATGTCCTCTGTCCGCTTATACTGTAACGGATAACTGCCGTCTGTGCATGGGCAAGGCTTGTATCAATTCCTGTAAGTTCGGCGCGATCTCGATCGGCGAGCGCAGAACTCATATTGATCCCAATAAGTGTAAAGAGTGCGGCATGTGCGCGAAGGCCTGCCCTTACGGCGCGATCGCTCATCTGGTCCGTCCCTGCAAGAAGGCCTGCCCTGTCGGCGCGATCACTTATGATGACAACGGCATCTGCGTGATCGATGAGAGTAAGTGCATCCAGTGCGGTCACTGCATCCACTCCTGTCCTTTCGGCGCGATCGGATCCAAGACATACCTTGTGGACATCATCAATGATATCCGAGCAGGCAAGGAAGTCATCGCCATGGTCGCTCCCGCTACAGAGGGACAGTTCGGCGGAGATATCACAATGAAGTCCATCAAGGAAGCTTTCCTCAAGATGGGATTTGCCGATATGATCGAAGTCGGTCTGGGCGGCGATATGACAGCGGCTTATGAGTCCATGGAATGGTATGAGGCCAAGGAAGAAGGCAAGAAGATGACCACTTCCTGCTGCCCCGCTTTCATGAACATGATCAAGAAACACTTCCCCAAGCAGTATGAGGAGAATGTTTCCGCTACGGTTTCTCCTATGTGCGCGATCTCCAGATATCTTAAGGCAACACGCCCCGGCTGTGTGACCGTATTCCTCGGCCCCTGCATCGCGAAGAAGTCTGAGGCGGCTGACAAGAGCATTCCGGGCAACGCCGATTATGTTATCACTTACGGTGAGTTCCGCGCGCTCATGCGCTCCAAGGGAATCCAGGTTGAATCGGATGACAACTCCTATCAGGAATCCTCAATCTGGGGCAAACGTTTCGCTACATCGGGCGGCGTAGCGAACGCGGTTCTCGAGTGCATGCACGAGAGAGGACAGGATACTTCTCATATCACCTATGTACAGGTCGCGGGCGGCACAGAGTGCAAGACTACACTGACAATGCTCAAGGCCGGACGACTGAAGGAAGACTTCGTAGAAGGCATGATCTGCGAAGGCGGCTGCGTAGGCGGACCTTCCAAGCATAAGACAGAGATGGAGATCAAGAAAGCCAGAGAAGGCCTTCTCAAGCAGGCAGACGGCCGCAAGGTCCTCGAGAACCTCAAGGCTTATCCTATGGACAAGTTCTCCATGTACCGCGACGGCCACATGGACGAAACCTGCAAGATTGAGATCAACGGCTGAGCATGATCATGAGCGGAGAGGCTTTTAAGGAGCCTGCCGCGATGGATGAATGATTTTTGAAAAAGAGGCTGTGAAGAAAAGAGTTTGACATTAAACTCAGTCTTCACAGCCTTTCTTTTTCCTAATCTGAATGCTATAATAGTATGCCGTAACAGTTGTTTTGAAATGCGAATGAGGATTACTATGCGGATCGGAACAGGATATGATGTACACAAACTTGTGGAGGGACGCAAGCTTATCATGGGCGGCGTGGAGATCCCTTATGAAAAGGGGCTCCTCGGTCATTCGGATGCAGATGTCCTGGCCCATGCGATCATGGACGCTTTGCTCGGAGCAGCTGCGCTGGGAGACATAGGCAAGCATTTTCCCGACACGGATGAGAGATATAAAGGCGCGGATTCTCTGGAACTGATGCGGGAAGTCCGCAGGATCCTTGAGAAGAACTGTTATCTGATCGGAAATGTGGACGCGACGATCATCGCGCAGGCACCCAAGATGCGGCCTCATATCGATAAGATGAGACAGAATATCGCGGACGCGCTGCAGATCGATCTCTCACAGGTAAGCGTCAAAGCGACCACGGAAGAATGGCTCGGATTTACGGGGCGCGGAGAGGGGATCTCTGTACAGGCAGTCGCACTGATCACATCTCCTATGGACCTGGAAGCAGTACCTGCCTACAGTTCGGAAGGGGGATGCGCGGGCTGCCCGGCCAGACAGTGAACGAATTTTCGGTGAAGAACAGGATTAAGGCAATAATGCTGCCTATAATAAATAAAGCGAGGAACAAGAATGAAGATCTTTAACACAATGTCCAGAAGCAAAGAGGAATTTGTGCCGATCAAACCCGGCAGAGTCAGCATGTACGTATGCGGCCCTACTGTCTACAACCTGATTCATATCGGCAACGCACGCCCTATGATCGTGTTTGACACGGTGAGGCGCTATTTTGAATACAAGGGATACAAAGTCAATTATGTGTCCAACTTCACTGATGTGGACGACAAGATCATTAAGAAAGCGCTGGAAGAAGGCGTCGATTCTTCCGTGATCTCAGAGAGATACATTAAGGAGTGCAAGAAGGATATGGCAAGCCTCAATGTCAAGCCGGCTACCATGCATCCCAGGGCAACGCTTGAGATTGACGGCATGATCGAGATGATAAAGACGCTGATCGACAAGGGCTACGCGTATGTGGCGGAAGACGGAACAGTCTACTACAGCACAAGGAAATTTGACGGATACGGCAAGCTGTCCCACAAGGATCTGGACAACATGCGCAGCGGCAACCGGGACCTGAAGGTCACCGGCGCGGACCAGAAGCAGGATCCGCTGGATTTCGTCCTCTGGAAACCCAAGAAAGACGGAGAGCCTTACTGGGACTGCCCCTGGTGCAAGGGAAGACCCGGCTGGCATATAGAGTGCTCTGTCATGAGCAAGCGCTATCTCGGACCGGAGATCGACATTCACGCAGGCGGAGAGGACCTCATCTTCCCTCATCACGAGAATGAGATCGCGCAGTCCGAGGCGGCCAATGGCGTTCCTTTTGCAAAATATTGGATGCACAATGCATTCCTGAACATTGACGGTGTGAAGATGGCCAAGTCAAAGGGCAATTTCTTCACGGTGCGCGACATTATCGCGCAGTATGATCCTCAGGTACTTCGTTACTTCATGCTTTCCTCCCACTACAGAAGCCCCCTTAACTTCAGTAGAGAGCTTATGGAGTCAGCTAAGGCTTCCTATGAGAGAATCCTCAACTGCGGAGAGAACCTGAAGTTCCTCCTGGGCAAGGCAGAGGGCACCCTGACTGAGGAAGAGGCTGCACAGCTCACGGAAGCGGAGAGCTATCGCACACAGTTTGAGACAGCTATGGATGACGATTTTAATACGGCGGACGCGATCTCAGCTGTATTTGAACTTGTCAAATGGATCAACAGCCGTGTGAGCGGCAGCTCATCCAAAGAGTTTATCGAAAAACTGGATGGGGAGCTTCACGACCTGACAGATGTCTGCGGACTGATCATTGAGAGAGATAACGAGCTTGAGGACGATCTTGCCGCGTATGTCGAGGAGAAGATCGCAGAGAGAAAGGCGGCTAAAAAGGCGAGAGATTTCGCTAAGGCCGATGCGATCCGCGACGAACTCAAGGCGAAAGGTATCATTCTGGAAGATACCAGAGAAGGAGTTAAATGGAAGAAAGCCTGAGAACTCTGATCCTCAAGGAGTTTCCGCATGAAGAGATCGATATACGCACCTATTCCCCGGGAACACTTGCTTTTCTCGGGGATGCAGTCTATTCCCTTGTGATCAGGACAATACTGGTGTCCAAGGGGAACAGGCAGGCGGAGAAACTTCATAACGAGACAACCTATTATGTCCGTGCAGAGCAGCATGCGGCTATTGGAATGGCTGTCTACGATCTCATGACGGAAGAGGAGAAGAAAGTATACAGACGAGGAAGAAATTCCAACCCGTATCATCACGCAAAGAGTTCCTCCATGGAGGAATATCTTCAAGCAACCGCACTGGAAGCCCTGTGCGGTTACTTGTATTTACAGGACAGGACTGACCGGCTGCTGGAACTGCTCCGGGAGGGGATCAGAAGAGCGGACAGAAAGGGAAGACTTGGTCCCAGAAAGCTCTATGAAGAAGAGACAGGAGATTACGAAGAAGATGAATGAGAACCGGATCGAGGGAAGAAACGCTGTGATCGAAGCCTTCCGCTCGGGTAGAACGATCGACAGGCTGTATATGCTGGACGGCAGCAGGGAAGGCGCAATGCAGACTGTGCGCAAAGAGGCTGCCAAGCATGGAACACCTGTAAAATATGTCACCAAACAGCGGCTGGACCAGATGTCAGAGACGGGAAGGCACCAGGGAGTGATCGCCGAGGTGGCCGCTTATTCTTATGGAGAAATGGACGACCTGTTTGCAAAGGCCCAGGAGAGAGTGGAGGATCCCTTCTTTGTGCTGCTTGACGGAATTGAGGATCCCCATAATCTGGGCGCGATCATAAGAACGGCGAATCTGGCAGGCGCGCACGGAGTGATCATTCCCAAGGACAGGGCAGTAGGGCTTACCGCAACGGTTGCCAAGGCGTCCGCAGGCGCGATCAATTATACCCCTGTGGTCAAGGTGACCAACCTGGTGCGCACTATGGAGCAGCTGGCAGAGAGAGGACTGTGGTTCGTCTGCGCGGATATGGATGGCGTCACGATGACGCAGCTTAATCTCAAGGGCCCTATAGGACTTGTGATCGGTGCGGAGGGCAGCGGCGTGAGCAGGCTGGTGAAGGAAAAATGTGATATGGTCGCATCCATACCTATGAAGGGAGAGATCGATTCTCTAAACGCATCGGTAGCCATGGGCGTCCTCGCTTATGAGATTGTCCGCCAGAGAAGCCTGTAAAACCGGTACGGTTTTTTACCCCTTTCAGGAGCAGGATATGAAAAGAGAGAAATACGCAAACCTGACTGACGAAGATCTGATCGCACTGTTTCGGGACGGCGATCAGGAGGCGATGGAGCAGCTATTGGACAAATATAAGGAGATGGTCCTCAAAAAGGCGCGGTCCATGTATATACTGGGCGGAGACTCCGATGACCTGATCCAGGAGGGTATGCTGGGGCTGTTCAAGGCAGTGCGCGACTATGACAGCGGAAGAGACGCAAGTTTCAGTACTTTCGCTCAGCTCTGCGTTACCAGGCAGCTCTACACAGCGGTCAAAGCTTCTGCGAGAAAAAAACACCTGCCGCTGAATACGGCGATCTCTCTGAGCCATCCGTTAAGGGACAGCAGCGACGGTGAGGATGAGGAGTTCATGGACTGCCTGGAGGCCGATGCCCGCTCCAATCCCGAGGAGTATATCATAGGGCAGGAGGAAATGGAGAGACTCGAAGAAAAGATCGAGAAGGAATTAAGCCCTTTGGAGAAACAGGTCCTGGAGCTTTATCTTACCGGAATGGGATATGTGGAGATCGCCCATGTGCTCAACAGAGATGAGAAATCCACCGATAACGCGCTCCAGAGAATCAGAACCAAACTTAGAAAGTAGGAGGTAGGAAAAGATGGCAATGAATCCTATGCAGCTTATGCAGCTGGCTGAGAGACTGAGAATTTTCAGGTCCCAGCATCCTAAGGTGCTGGAGTTTATACATGACGTGGTCAGAAATGACCTTCAGCCCGGTGTCGTCATGGAGCTGCGAGTGACGGACAACAACGGAAGGACGTCTGTCACCAATATCAGGCTGACCGAGGAGGATGTCGAGACGATCGGGATCCTGAAAGAACTCAGAGGAGATAATTGACGCCGGGATTTTGGCAGCAGATTAAGCGCCAGTAAAAAAGGACTGCAATTGCAGTCCTTTTTCTTTTGCTGTTATTGCATAGCTCCGTCACTTCCGAAGGTGTATGTTTTGCCGTCTATCGTTTTTGTGCCGGTAGCCATGATGCCGGTCTCGGGATCGAGGTAATACCATGCATTCTTTTCAGCTACCCATTCCCATCCGGTGTGCATATATCCGCTGATGGGATCGAAGTAGTATTTATTGCCGTCAATTCTCTTCCAGCGAAGATACATCTGGCAGCCGCTGGCAAAATAGTATTTTTTGCCGTCGATCGTCTGCCAGTCTCTGGCGCACAGACCGTTGCTGTCAAAATAGTACATTTCTCCGTCAATATTCTGGAAGCAGCTGGTAAGATAGGAACCGCCGACTTTA
>CACZXG010000099.1 GCA_902785055.1 uncultured Lachnospiraceae bacterium | reverse complement strand
GTACAGGTTGTAGAAGTCAAAAGCCTGCATGATCATGTAGTTGAATTCAAGGAAGCTCAGGCCCTTCTCCATACGCTGCTCGTAGCATCTTGCGCGGAGCATCTCGTTGACGCTGAAGCAGGATCCGATATCCCTGAGGAATTCGATGTAGTTGAGGTCTCTGAGCCAGTCGGCGTTGTTGACCATCATGGCCTTGCCTTCGCCGAATTCGATAAAGCGGCTCATCTGCTTCTTGAAGCACTCACAGTTGTGGTCGATCTGCTCGACGGTCATCATGGAGCGAAGATCCGTGCGGCCGGAGGGGTCGCCGATCATGCCTGTGCCGCCGCCTACGAGCGCTATGGGCTTGTTGCCTGCTTCCTGCAGTCTCTTCATAAGAAGAAGGGCCATAAAGTGGCCGACATGCAGGGAATCAGCGGTGGGATCAAAGCCGATATAGAAGGTGGCCTTGCCGTCGTTGACCAGGTCTCTGATCTCGGCGGGATCCGTAAGCTGTGCCAGAAGGCCTCTGGCCTGCAGTTCCTCGTAGATTTTCATGTTCTTTTCCATCTTTTTCTTCTCCTAGAAATATATTAGCAATCATTACCTTAGCACCCCCAGACGATGGAGGCCGCCCGGTGCTGATATGTATTACTTTCAAAAAAGTGTACGGCGTTACTGCCACTGCAGTCCGCTGCTCTCGATCCTGCCCTCTCGCAGCATCAGGTCTTCCACAGCCTGCCCGGGCGCCTCGTTTCCGAACAGTACCCGGCTCACAGTGCGGATGATCGGGGCCTCCACGTCGTATTTATCGGCGAGCTGAAGCGCCGCCTTAGCGCTGTAAACGCCCTCTACGACCTGTTTGACCTCTTTCATGGCCTCGTCGGCTGTCATTCCTTTGCCGATCAGAATACCGGCCCTGCGGTTTCTGGAGTGCATGGAAGCGCACGTGACGATCAGGTCGCCGATGCCGGTGAGTCCGGAAAATGTCTCCGGCTTTCCGCCCATGGCGATGCCGATATGGGAGATCTCGGCAATTCCCCGCGTGATCAGGGCAGCCTTAGTATTATCTCCGCAGCCGAGGCCATCCGCACAGCCCGCCGCCAGCGCGATGACGTTCTTGAGCGCCGCGCCCACCTGCATGCCCAGCATGTCGGGGCTCGTATAGACGCGAAAATTGGTCCCCATGAAAACGGACTGGACATACTCCGCCACTTCCCTGCGGGAAGCGCCTGCCACGATCGCTGTGGGAAGCCCTGCTCCGACTTCCTCCGCGTGGGTGGGGCCGCACAAAACCGCGGCCTCGCAGTGAGGGATCTCCTCTTTGATGACCTCTGTCATTGTCAGAAGCGTATCTTCTTCAATTCCCTTGGCCACAGATACGATCAGCTGGCCGTACCTGCAATATTTTGCCATATTCTTAGCGGTGCTGCGCACAAACGCGGAAGGGACAGCAAGTACCAGCATGTCCTTGTCGCGCATGACCTTCTCAAGGTCCGTGCACGCTGTCACCGTCTCATCCAAAATAACGCCCGGAAGCTTTACAGACTGCTGGTGGGTGTTATTGATCATGTCCGCTTCGTCCTGCATGATGGACCAGATCTCCACCTTATGGCCGCACTCTGCAAGATGAGCAGCCAAAGCTGTTCCCCAGCTTCCCGCGCCGATCATTCCGATTCTAGCCAACGTCTCTCTCCTTATGTCAAAATATCGATCACTTCTTGCCGCCCAGATCCAGTTTCTCCGAATTGGTCTTGAAGAGATAGGTCTTTCTCTCATTTCCGCTCAGAAGTCTTCCGATGTTGGCCCTGTGTCTGTAATAGGCCATGAATGTGAGGAAGAACTGGATCAGATACATCTCGATCAGGTTGGCCTGGCTGACAGCGCCGAAGACGCCCATCTGGCCCTCAATGATCATCTGGATGAATGTGCCGCCGTAGACCATAAGGGATCCCAGGGACACAAACTTGGTGGTCAGATAAGGGACAAAGAACAACAGGATGGAGCTGGGAATGAAGCTCCAGTGATAGCCGAACGCAAATCCGGCCATAACAGCTACGCCCTTGCCGCCCTTGAAGTTCATATAGAAGGGGAAATCGTGCCCCAGCACAACGCCCATAAACGCCCAGGATTTAAGAAGGTACACTGTTTCGGGATGGGACTTGCCGAAAAGCGCGCCTACTAAAAGGAGCGCGATCAGGCACTTGAGCATGTCGCCCGCAAAAACGAGAAGACCTGCCTTGGTACCCAGGACGCGGATCGCATTGGTCGTTCCCGCGTTTCCGCTTCCGTATTCGCGGATATCAATGCCCTTCATCCTGCCCAGGATGTAAGCAGTCTGGAAGCACCCAAATAAGTATCCGAGTGCAAGACATAAAATTCTAAGTCCGAACATCACTTTTCCTCCCTTTTCCGGATCGTTAACGGTTTTTTATCTGCTGTTATATCTGTCCGATATGATCCTCTGTTTATTCCTATTTCTTCTCCTCGCCGCGCTCGCGGACGATGAATCTGAGGGGTGTCCCCCTGAACCCGAAGGCGTCCCTGATCCTGTTCTCGAGGTATCTCAGATAGGAGAAATGCATCAGTTCCTTCGTATTGACAAACAGGACGAATGTCGGGGGCTTCACAGCCACCTGGGTCGCGTACATGATCTTGAGCATGTGACCCTTGTCGCTCGGCGGCTGCTGCATCACGCACGCCTCGCTGATGATCTCGTTGAGGACGCCCGTCTGGATGCGCATGTTCTGGTTCGCGCTCACAAGGTCGATCTCGTCATAGAGCTTCACCAGTCTCTGTCCGGTCTGCGCCGAGATAAAGATGATCTCCGCATAGGAGAGGAAGGACAGAACGGAGCGGATCTTTTCCGTAAACTTCTTCACGGAGTGGTTGTCCTTCTCCACAAGGTCCCATTTGTTGACTGCGACGATGACAGCTTTTCCTCTCTCGTGGGCGATTCCGGCGATCTTGGCGTCCTGCTCTGTAATGCCCTCCTGCGCGTCGATCACGAGGATCGTTATGTCCGCCCTCTCGACCGCGCCTACCGTGCGGACGATCATATAGCGCTCAAGGTCCTCCTTGATCTTATTCTTGCGGCGAAGTCCCGCCGTGTCGATAAAGACGTATTCCTTTCCGTCGTGCTTCACTCTGGTGTCGATGGCGTCCCTGGTCGTTCCGGCGATATCGGAGACGATCACTCTGTTCTCCCCGATCAGCCTGTTCACGATGGACGACTTGCCGACGTTGGGCTTTCCTACTACCGCCACGTAGACCGCGTCGTCCTCTTCCTCCTCGCCGCTTCCTGCCCTGAAATATTTCACTACCTCATCGAGCATATCTCCGATACCGGTGCGGTTGGCGGATGAGATCGGGTAAGGATCGCCGATCCCCAGGTTGTAGAACTCATATACATCCGCCATCTGTTTGGTAGGATTGTCTGTCTTATTTACACACAGCACTACAGGCTTCTGCGCCCGGCGCAGCATATCCGCCACTCTCATGTCGGAATCCACAAGTCCCGTCTTGAGATCTACCATAAATATAATGACGTCGGCCATATCGATCGCGATCTGGGCCTGTTCTCTCATCTGGGAGAGAATGATATCGCCGGAGTCCGGTTCGATGCCGCCTGTATCGATCAGTGTAAAATCATAATTGAGCCAGCTGCAGTCCGCGTAGATCCGGTCTCTGGTTACGCCCGGCGTGTCCTCCGTGATGGAGATCTGTCTTCCCGCCAAAACATTGAAGAGCGTCGATTTGCCCACGTTGGGCCTTCCGACCACTGCCACAATAGGCTTATTTTTTCTCTTGCTCATTATATACCTTTCTGTTAAGAATCCATATGTCTCTATATTTTATCCAATCTGGCCCTCAATGTAAACAACGCTTTTGCTTGTATTTCTCGTCTTCTGCCTATAGAATGATATTGAAATGAAGGCTTTACGGCTTTGCGCAGTGCACACTTCCTGTTTAAAACATTTATGAAGGAGATTTCATGGCCACAGAACACGCATTACACGACAAACTCGAGCAGACCAGCAACCCCGTTGCACCTCTTGCCCTGATCGTTCTTCCTTCCGCGGAAAAGCTCGGTGAGAAAATAAACAGTTGGATCCACTACTTCCGTTTCGGCGACCACAATGCGCACAGGAATGACCCTACTTATGAGGGATACTATGAGGAAGATTACAGACTTCCTCTCGTTCTTCCCCGCTTCTCGACCGGCGAAGGAAAGGCTGTACTTCAGGATTCCACCAGGGGCAAGGACGTCTTTATTATCGTAGACATCACCAATTATTCCATTACCTATGAGATGAACGGCTTCACAAACCACATGTCCCCGGATGATCATTTCCAGGATCTCAAGAGGGTGATCGCAGCCATCAACGGCAAGGCCCACAGGATCAATGTCATCATGCCTTTCCTGTACGAGGGGCGCCAGCACAAGAGAAGCGGCCGGGAATCTCTGGATGCCGCTATCATGTATAAGGAGCTCTGCGACCTGGGGATCAAGAATTTTATCACTTTCGACGCCCATGATCCCAGGATCCAGAACGTCAATCCCCTGGTTGATTTCAATAACTTAACATCCCCCTATCAGTTTCTTAAGTCCCTGATGCGCTCTGTACCGAACCTGATCGTGGATAAGGAGCACGTCGTAGTTATTTCCCCCGATGAGGGCGCGCTGGACAGGACGGTATATTTTGCCAACGTGATCGGGGCAGATACGGGAATGTTCTACAAGAGAAGAGACTACTCTACGATCGTCAACGGCAAGAACCCTATCGTGGAACACAGATTCCTGGGCACAGATCTTGCCGGCAAGGACGCGATCATTATCGACGATATGATCTCCTCCGGCGGCTCCATCCTTGACACCTCCCGTCAGCTCAAGGAGAACATGCACGCGAAAAGAGTCTTTTTGTGCACCACTTTCGGTCTGTTCACGGACGGACTGGAGGTCTTCGACAAGGCTTACGAGAAAGGACATTTTGACAAGCTCGTCACTACAAACCTCACTTACCAGCCTCCGGAACTGGAGGACAGAGTATGGTTTGAGCCGGCAGACATGAGCAAGTTCACCGCGATGATCATCGATTGCATCAACCATGACATCGGTATCTCCAATATGAGCACCTCGACGGATAATATCCACAGGATCCTTGAGAAGATCAACCGCCACGAACAGAGCGAATTCGAGCAGATGCAGTTCGACCAGACTGAGTTCTGACGGACATTAGATCACAATCAGCAATACATAAGAAGAGGCCGGGAAGCCGCCGGGGTTCACCCCCATAGCTTCTCAGCCTCTCTTTTTATATTCTTTTGTCAGCTGTTACCACACTCTCCAGTGCGGCTTCGCGCGGCTATAAGAGATATAGGTAAAGGCATTGCGGATCCAGCGGACACTGCAGTCCTCTTTTTCCGATGAAGATCCCTCTTTGCCGTCCGGTATCGTGACCGCGATCACATCAAACCGGATACTTGTGCTGAAAGGGTCAATTCCTTTCTCGTGCATATAGAAGTCCGCACACCTGCAGATCCTCTTCTGTTTGGCGGATCCTACCGCCTCCAGTCCGTCGCCGCTCTTCTCCCCGGCTTTCCGGGCCTTTACTTCGATAAAGAGCAGCGTCTCTTCCTGCTGCCCGATTATATCGATCTCCGCTTCCCGGGACCTGAAGTTCCTCTCCAGGATCCTGATGCCGCGCGACGACAGATACTCTGCCGCCAGATCCTCCATCTCTCTGCCTGTCTTTCTCAGGTTTTCTCCCGGCAATCTCCGATTACCTCCTGTCACTCCTGAACGATCCTGGTTATGAAAGACCTTCTGTGGATCGAGCAGGGCCCGTACTCCCGGATCGCGTCCATATGCTCTCTGGTCCCGTATCCCTTGTGCTTCGCGAATCCGTACTCCGGATACTTCTCATCCATCTCTTCCATGATCCTGTCCCTGGTCACCTTGGCCAAAATAGAGGCAGCCGCAATGGAAATGCACTTTGCGTCTCCTTTGATGACAGGAACCTGCGGAAGTGCAATACCGGGAATCGTAACCGCGTCGTTGACAAGAATGGTGGGTTTTACCTTCAGCTGATTTATCGCAAGGCGCATCGCCTCATAAGTAGCCTGCAGGATATTGATCTCATCGATTCGGGCAGGATCCACAAGGCCGACCGACCATGCCAGCGCCTCTTCCCTGATCCGGTCGAACAGCATATCTCTCTTTTTTGCCGAGAGCTTCTTGGAGTCGTTCAGGTACAGAATGTCGTGGTCCGCGGGCAGAATGACGGCTCCTGCAGCCACAGGGCCCGCCAGCGGTCCTCTCCCCGCCTCGTCGATCCCGGCGATCACAAAAACCTCGCTGCCAGCGGCTTCCTTCGCGAGTTCTGTCTCGAACTCCCGCATTCCTCTGACCCGCTCTATTTCCAATTCCAGTTTGATCTTCTGTTTCTCAGTCATAATTCTCTTTCATGATCACTTTCCTGTGAGAAGTCCGAATTCGCTGAAGGGATACAGCCGAAGCCATGCTCTTCCGATTATGATGGACCGCGGGATATTGCCTACTTCCTTATACCGGCTGTCCAGGCTTACCTCCCTGTTGTCTCCAAGGACAAAATATTCATCCTCCCCGAGAACGATCTTCCCCTGCATCTCATGAGGCTGCGTGATCCCGTAGCCGTACTCTTCCTGCAGTTCTTTGCCGTCTATAAAGATCCGGCCGTCTTCGCTGATCTCAACAGTCTCTCCGGGCATTCCGATGATCCTTTTAATATAGTATTCATTCACCGGCTCATGAGGGAAGACGATGACCTCAAATCTCTCAGGCTCCCGGAAGCGGTAAGTGATCTTATCCGTGATCAGCTGGTTTCCGTCCTGGAGTGTAGGCACCATGGAATTTCCGATCACTTCCGTGCGCTGTCCTACAAAGCGCACGATCAGAAAAGAGAGAAAAAGGACTGCCGCGATATACAGCACATTGGAAAGAATACTCTTTACCTCTTTACTCACTGTAATCTCCTCCTTCCGGCGGCGTTTCAAGAGAGATCCTGCCGGTCTTTCCGTTTCTGAAATCGTCCAGGATCATTTTCGAAGCTCTCTGCCAGTCCGGCTCCCCGCCCGTTTTGAGAAGGTTTCTGGACAGAGCGATCTCTTCCAGGAGTTTCACATTGTCCATGGGGAATTCCCATTCCGCTCCTTCAGGAGCATATCTTTCTTTTATAAGGGCCGGATATTCTCTCTGAAGAAAGTCGAGCAGTTCAAGGGACAGTTCCTGTTCCTCGAGCAGTTCCTGCCGGATCGCGCCCGTCAGGGCCAGATTGACTCCGACCTGTCTGTCCTCGAACTTGGGCCACAGAATTCCGGGCGTATCCAGAAGTTCAAGGTTTTTATTGAGGCGGATCCACTGCTTGCCTCTCGTTACGCCGGGTTTATTGCCCGTCTTGGCGCTCGCCTTGCCCGCAAAGGAATTGATAAAGGTGGATTTCCCGACATTGGGGATCCCCACGACCATAGCCCTCAGGGGACGTCCGACGATCCCTCTTCTCTTATCCCTCTCGCGCTTGGCGGCACACGCCTTTTCCACATACGCTTTGATCTTTTCATTGGCCTTTCTGGTGCGTGCGTCCATGGCGATGACCATAAAGCCTTTATCCTCGAAGTATTTCTGAAACTTCGCCGTCCGGGCCGGATCCGCCATATCCGCTTTCGTCATCAGAAGGATCCTGGCTTTGTTCCCGCACAGCGAATCGATGTCCGGATTGCGGCTGCAAAGCGGGATCCTTGCGTCCGCCAGTTCGATCACCAGATCCACGAGGCCTATATTTTCCTGCATCATCCTGCGGGCCTTCGTCATATGCCCCGGATACCACTGATAATCCATCCGCTCCTCCATTTCTTTCAACTAAATATGCCGCACTGCATTCACAGCGCGGCATACCTTTAAACTCGCTTTTATTGATCAGCGGTCGTTCAGAGCCTTGACCTTGGCTTTCTTGCCGCTCAGGCTGCGGAGATAGTTGAGCTTCGCTCTTCTGACTTTACCGCGTCTGACAACGTCGACCTTCTCAACGTTGGGGCTGTGAAGGGGCCATGTCTTCTCAACGCCGATTCCGCTGGATTCCTTGCGGACGGTGAAAGTCGTTCTCGCGCCGCCGCCCTGGATCTTCAGGACTGTTCCCTCGAAGATCTGGATTCTCTCGCGGTTACCCTCTTTGATCCTGTTGTGAACACGTACCGTGTCACCGATGCTGAACTGAGGAGCGTTCTCCTTCAGCTGCTCTTTCTCGAGTTCCTTGATGATTTCGTAATTCATTTCAATCTCCTTTATACTGGGGACGTTCTTGCCGTCATTCACCGCCTGACGGGCTGCGGCAGAGGACCGTCTTAGATTTGGGACATGCTGCCAAAGCAACATTAATAATTTACCACAACACCCGCGCGTATGCAAGCAAAATATTATTTGCAATATTTTGCCCTTGAATGAAAAACTAAATTCTACCCTGTGCCGGAATTTAGTCTTTCACAAATGTGCCGATTCCTGTAGCATGTCGTATTGTCTCCTACTCCGCAG
>CACZXG010000098.1 GCA_902785055.1 uncultured Lachnospiraceae bacterium | reverse complement strand
TCGTAGAACTCGAGTCCCTTTTCGTTGGGCTCTTCTTCCATGCCGGTGGGGAAGATACGTGTCCAGTTGATGGATGTGCGGAAGCACTTGAAGCCCATCTCTGCAAACAGCGCAATATCTTCCTCATAGTGATGATAGAAATCAATCGCCTCATGAGAGGGATACAGCGTATCGGGCAAAATGGTTCTGGTCACCCTCTTGGGCACCTTATGGCTTCCATTGGTGCACATGTCGGATACAGACGGACCCTTTCCATCCACATTCCAAGCGCCTTCAAACTGGTTTGCGGCTACCGCGCCGCCCCACAGAAAATCATCTCTAAGTGTTGCCAATTGATAACCCCTTTCTTTTCCTTCTAAAGGGGGTCAGAGGTCGGCCCTCTGACCCTATAAGATTAGTTTACACTATTTATATCAGTTGTGCACTCCACGCCCCAAATGCTTCGCATATGGAGCTGAGCGCCTTGGCCGCCCCGGAGAAGCGCTTCTAATCGATCCGGTGAGCAAGCACCCCGTCTCGCTTATCATCACTTCTCTGGGGTGCTGAATTATTAGCAGATTGTCATCAGCTCATCGCCCGCATTGATGCTGGTGGTCTCTGCGATTTTGACAGATACATAGTCGTCCGAATTGGTCACGAGCACAGGTGTATGAATCTTATATCCTGCATCTGTGATCATCTTGAGGTCTGCAGTCAGGAGCAGGTCGCCCTTCTTGACCTTCTGGCCCTCAGTCACGTGATACTCAAAAGGCTTGCCTTCCAGCTGTACGGTGTCGAGACCGACATGGATCAGGATCTCACAGCCGCTGTCAGTGGTAAGAGCCACTGCATGCTTGGTGTCCATAAGGTTGGATACTGTGCCGTCTGCGGGAGCAAATACTTTACCGTCTGTGGGAAGGATTGCGACGCCTTCCCCCAGTGCGCCGGAGGAGAATACTTCATCCGGAACCTTTTCAATGTCCAGGACCTTGCCGGTCATGGGAGATACGATTTCGATTTTCTCAATGAGAACCTTCTTCTCTTCTTCAGGCTCAACCTCGGTCTCAGAAGCTTCTTCCTTCACTTCATCCTTGTACAGGATTGTGGTAAGGAAGAAAGAAAGGCCGATGGAAACAGCTGCTGCGATCGCGCCAAAGATTACGCCGCGCATAGGGCTCTCACCGCCGATGAACTGGATCAGGGACAGGATGGAAGGAGAACCACCCATCGTATAACCCTTGACACCAAAGATACCAGCGATCAATCCGGCAGCGCCTGCACCGGCTACCGCACCGATCATGGGCTTTCCATAACGAAGGTTGATACCGTACATAGCAGGCTCAGTAACGCCTGCAACGATTGCGGAGATACCGCAAGCGATACCTTCAGACTTTGTCTCCATATCCTTGGTCTTAACAGCAACACCGAAAGATGCGCCACCCTGTGCAATGTTGGAGCAGAACATGGTAACAAGAACGATGACATCGTATCCCAGTGTTGCCATGTTATTCATGCACAGCGGAATCAGAGCATAGTGCATACCTGTCATGACGATGAAAGGCATTGCAGCGGACAGAATACCAACGGTGAGCCAAGGCACTGTGTTGTACATAGCCGAGAATACGCCGGACATGATATTACCGAGAATGTTTCCGATCGGGCCCAGTACGCAGAATGCGATAGGTGTGCAGATCAGAAGGAAAATCATAGGCTTAAGGAAAGCCTTGAGAACGTTCGGGGATACCTTATCCGCAAAGTCTTCCGCCCAGCACATAACGGGTGTCATGAGAAGGATGGGAAGAACGGAGGATGTGTAGCTCGCGGCAATAACCGGGATAAATCCAAAGATGTATGTGTTGCTCATGCCAAAGATCACGCCCATAGGTGCGCCTTCGATGGCACCGCCCAGCAGGCTGATGATATCCGGATAGCAAAGCATAGCGCCGATGACCATAAACAACGGTACTGTGTGGTTGGTCTTCTTAGCGATCTGCACAGCAAGGAAAATAGGCAGGAAATAGAAGAAGCTGTCTGCCATGCCATACAGGAAGATGTATGTGGGGCCGGTGCTGCTCATCAGACCGAAGGTGGTCAGAAGTGTAAGCAGAACCTTTACCATACCAGTTCCAAGCATCGCCGGCAGGAGCGGTGTCATACAGCCGGCGACGAAGCCCATCAGCCTCTGTGCGATATTTCCTTCTTCTTTAGCCGGTGCTGCGTTTCCGGACTCGGAGAAGTTACCCATCTTCTCAAATTCTTTAAAGAGGTTGGAAACTTCGTTACCAATGACGACCTGATACTGACCGCCCTGCTTGATCACGGACTTTACGCCCTTGATCTTGTTGACTTTGGCGTCGTCTGCCTTGCTCTCGTCATTGAGAACCAGACGAAGCCTTGTCATACAATGTGTTGCGGTCGCGATATTGCCTGCGCCGCCTACTGCCTCGATGATCTGTTTCGAGGTGGATACATAATCCAGTGCCATATTGAAAATCCCCTTTCTTCATGGCTGCAGTTTCGTGCCGTCATCCCCCTTGTAAGACCGGCTTTCTCATTCTGCATAAACTACGGTTGCTCTATTCGTAATATTCATCCCGAGCAGGATGAATGATTACTCCGCTTCTTGTATTTCTCCGTGTGCGACAGATTATTCCTCTTCCTGTGCTTCCCTGTGCACGACAGGCTTTTTCTTCTTCAAATACCTCTTCGTGACTCTCTGAATGTGAATCAGCAGATACAGTCTTTCGTCCATACTCAGGTCATAGTGGTAATTGATCAAAATATAGTCCGCAATTCTGTCCACGCAATTCCGAACCGGTCTGTATCGCTCCGACAGCTCTTCAAAGAGCTCGTCATCCGCTTCATCCTGATATCCCGCGCGCTGAACGATTCGCGCCGCGAAGAACTTGAGATGCGTCACAAAACGCTGGTAGTTCCAGTCCTCATCATTCAATGTAATCTGGAAGGATTCCTGCACGATATCCAGAACATCCCCGATCAGCTTCGCCATAGAATCCGGAGAAACATTGGGCAAAGACCCCAGTTCCGCGTTTACAAAGTGATAGGCCAGAAAAGCTGCTTCATCCTCCTGCATCTTGGCGCCATACCGCTCTTCCAGAATCTGAAGCGCGTACTTTCCAATCTGAAACTCATCTGCGTAAACTCTCTTGATATCCCAGAGCATGGGATTGGCCAGAACCGTACCCTTCTTGTAACGCTCAACACTGCCGGCCATATGGTCGCATAGAGGCAGGATCACTCTGTCCGACACCTTGATCTTATAGCGCTCTCTTCCGTATTCGACGACCTTCTCCGCAATTTCCCAGTATTCCCCGGGGATCTCTGAGAACAGCTGCTGGAAATGCCTTTGATCCAATTCATTTTCCGGAATGTAGGAGCGCTCTACTAGCGAGCGGATGATCTTGTCCCCGCTCCGCTTCTGGAAACCGATTCCTTTTCCCTGACAGATCTTCTCCACACCGCAGCCATCTCTTACAAGTACCATATTGTTGTTCAGGGCTTTTATTACTGTTAGTTTCTCTTCATCCGTAAAATTCTTATCATTCCCCATTTTTGATACATCCGCTTTGGAAAATCCAGTCTCCGTCCAAAAAAAAAGCAGGCACAGCACACAAAAACAGTTTGATAATGATATCAAACATGTGTGAGCCTTGCCTGCATGACCAGTCACAAATCACTATAGAAAATTTTATCAAATTATTATACTTTTGTAAATAAAAAGGTCTCACTATGATACTCTAATAAAGTACTCTTATACAGTAATGAGCACCATCAAACAGGAGTCCTCAAAATGAATCTGATTATATTTCCTCCAAACTCTTTTTTGCCTCCGACTACATGGAAGGCGCCCACCCTTTGATCCTGCAGCGCCTCACGGAGACAAATCTTGTGCACACCGACGGTCAGAACGGCATCTGGACCTGGGGACTTAAGGTCTATTCTTCTACGGATCTGTGCAACTGGGAGGACCGCGGCTTTTTGATCCCTCCGGTTCTCGAAGATCCCAACTGTGCTCTCTTCCCCGCCAAGCGCGTGGACAGACCCCACATCCTCAAATGTGACAAGACCGGAAAATATGTCTGCTGGATCAAGCTCTCCGATGATTATCTCCGCGCCAAGGATCTTCCCGTCCCTTGTCTTGAAACATGTCAAGTGCTATTATTATTAAAGAACACAAGAAGGGAGCCTGCGCGGGCAGGCTGAGAACGGGCAGTCGGCCCGGACCTTAATACCTGATTTGGATAATGCCAACGTAGGGACATTGTGGACAATACCGTTCTATGAAGCGATATTTAACCAGGTATGTCGATGCGGCATGCCTGGTTTTTTTCGCTTGGAGCGGTAAATGCAGCACGCAGGAAGCGGTCAACCGGGGGCACCACCTTTGGCCGCTATATAAAATTAATGCGAATCTGCCCGTAGCGGCAGGGAAAGGATCAAATGAGAACAGCATTAACAATCGCGGGAAGTGATTCCAGCGGAGGCGCCGGCATCCAGGCAGATATCAAGACGATGACCGCAAACGGGGTCTACGCCATGAGCGCGATCACTGCGCTCACTGCCCAGAATACGACCGGCGTCACAGGAATCATGGAAGTCACACCTTCTTTTTTGGCAGAGCAGCTGGATTGTATTTTCACTGATATCTTTCCGGATGCGGTAAAGACGGGGATGGTCTCATCATCCGGTCTGATCGAAACGATCGCTTCGAAGCTCCGTCAGTACGGCGCGCGCAATATCGTCGTGGACCCTGTTATGGTCGCGACCAGCGGCGCCAGGCTGATCAGTGAGGAGGCGATCAGCACCTTGAAAAAAGAATTATTGCCTCTTGCAGCAGTGATCACACCTAATATCCCGGAAGCGGAAGTGCTGTCCGGAATGACGATCACATCGCCCCAGGAAATGGAAGCGGCAGCTAAGTTAATTTATGAGAGTTACGGATGCGCCGTGCTGTGCAAAGGCGGTCACCGCGTCAGCGATGCGAACGACCTGCTCTTTGACGGCAGCGAATCGGTCTGGTTCTACGGCAAGCGCATCGACAATCCCAACACCCACGGAACCGGCTGCACACTGTCTTCTGCAATCGCATCCAACCTGGCTAAGGGATATGACCTGCGCACATCCGTGCAGTACGCCAAGAATTATATCTCCGGCGCGCTGGCTGCCATGCTCGATCTCGGCAAAGGGAGCGGTCCCATGAACCACGCCTTTGCCATAGACGGCGAGTATCGGGGGTAAGTGCGGATGAATTCTACAAAAAAGACATCGGTATTTGCCAACGCGCTGATCTGGTTCGGCGCTGGCGTATCTATCGCGGAGATCCTGACGGGAACCTATTACAGTACACTCGGTTTCGGAAAGGGACTTGCGGCGATCCTTATCGGACACTTGATCGGCGGCGTCATGATGTTCGCGGCCGGCCTGATCGGCGGTCTGGAAGAAAAGAGCGCCATGGAAACCGTCAAGATGAGCTTCGGTGAGAAGGGAAGTCTCCTCTTCGTGCTCCTCAATGTCCTGCAGCTGGTGGGCTGGACGGCGATCATGATCTATGACGGCGCTCTGGCTGCCGGCGGAATCGTGGTGCTTCCTGGCTGGGTATGGCCCCTGGTGATCGGCGGACTGATCATCGTATGGATCCTAATCGGTCTTACCAATCTCGGAAAGGTCAATACGGTCGCAATGGCAGCCCTCCTCATCCTGTGCCTGATCCTGTGCTTCGTGATCTTCGGCGGTAATAATGCTGCCGAAGCTGTCATCGACGACAGTCTCAGCTTCGGCGCTGCGGTCGAGCTTGGCGTTGCGATGCCGCTCTCCTGGCTGCCGCTCATCAGCGACTATACCAGGGAAGCGGAAAAGCCTGTTGCAGCTACAGCCGTCAGCGTGCTGGTCTACAGCGCGGTCAGTATCTTCATGTATGTGATCGGTATGGGCGCCTCCATTTACACAGGAACCGATGACATCGCTTCCATCATGGTAAAGGCAGGACTCGGCATCGCAGGCCTTCTGATCATCGTGTTCTCCACGGTGACGACCACCTTCCTCGACGCGTATTCCGCCGGCGTGTCCTGCGTCTCGATCTCCGAGAAGATCAACGAGAAGTGGGCGGCGGTAGCGGTCGCCGTGGTCGGTACTATTGCGGCGATCGTCTATCCGATGGACAACATTACGGATTTTCTGTACCTGATCGGTTCCGTCTTCGCCCCCATGATCGCGATCCAGATCGCGGACTATTTTGTCCTGAAAAAGAAGCCATTCAAGGATGCGGTCAATGTTCAGAACCTGGTGATCTGGGCCATCGGCTTTGCAGCCTACAGGGTCCTGATGCGCGTGGACACCCCCGTCGGCAATACGCTGCCGGATATGGTCCTGACAGTTCTGCTCTGCCTTGTCGTCTCCGCTGTGAGAGGGAATAAGGACCTATAAAAAAATGACCTGTGAGGTGCAGCGCCGCCTCACAGGTCATTTTCTGTTATCTGTACACGATCATCCCCAGAACAGCCGATATTCCGATCAGTTGTATAGGCGTCAGGCCTTTTCTTTTCCCGGCTGTACGGCTAAGTTTTCTGCTGCCGTAATAGATTCCTGCCAGAATAAGGGTGACAACGGCAGCCCTCATGTCGACCGGCAAAATATTGCCTGCACCAGCGCCCGGTGCACTTCCCTCGGCAATAGTTTCACTGATTATGCAGTTGCGGATCACCATGTGTACGCCGGTGGCCAGGATGATGCCCGTCACACAGCTCTTAAGTCCCTGCATGACTGCCGCGACATAAGGGTTCTCAATGACCCTGCTCAGAAACGCCACGATTGCAATGATAATGAAAAATGCAGGAAGAACGACGGCGAATGTCGCCACAAATGCTCCGAGCATTCCTCCTTGTGTGATACCGACGTAAGTTGCCAGATTTACCATGATCGGTCCGGGCGTGCTCTCGCTCACGGCGATCATATAAGTCAGCATATCTTCGCTGAGCCACCCGTACGACATCACTACGTCCCGGATGAGTGGGATCGACGCATATCCGCCTCCGAAGGAGAAAAGCCCGACCTTCAAAAAGCCCGCAAACAACTCTAAATAGATCATTGTGAGCCCTCCCTCTCGATATTTTGGCTGATCGTGAACAGCACAAGACTCACCGCCGCCGCTATAAGGAGCAGTGCGATGGAAGAAATGCGCAGTGCCAAAATATCGATCAGCAGCATAGCTGCGAAGGCGCACGCCAGAATCAGGCGGGGTACCATGCGAGCGGGAATCTGTCTGAGCATTTTAATTCCGGCGTCTATGATCAGTATTCCGACGGCCAGCTTGATCCCTTCAAAGGCGTGTGCGATCCAGCTGATTTCCAGAAAGCTGTCCAGAAATCTTGCGACCAGATAGATGACCAGAAAAGACGGGAGAATCATTCCTGTTGTTGCGACTGCGGCGCCAATGAGCCCCCGCTTCTTATAGCCGACAAAGGTCGCGCAGTTGATCGCGATGGGTCCGGGCGTCGACTCGGCGATCACCGTTATGTTCATCATATCATCGTGGGTGATCCAGTGTTTCTCCTCCACACAGGCGTTTTCTACGACAGAGATCATGGCGTAGCCGCCGCCGAAGGTGAACATCCCGATCTTCATAAACGTGAGAAACAGTTCAAGCAGCATTTATGAATCTCCTTTTACGCCTGCGTCTTCAGCTTTCTTCTCTGCCCTCTTAAGGAACTTCTCGTTCTCCACGATAAAGCGGCAGTGCGTCCCTTTGGCGACCACACCGGCTTCATCATAGGCCGCAACAGAAAATGTGAGCTTTCTTCTGTCAATCTCTATAAGCTCTGTCTCACAGCGCACCTTCATGCCGACAGGCGTCGCTGAGATATGCTCGACATCCAGCTTCGTACCTACGGTTCCCTGCCCCGGCTCCAAAAACGCTGCAACGCTTCTCCATGCAGTTTCTTCTGCCAGCGCGATGACAGCGGGCGTTGCCAGCACCGGCAGCTCTCCGCTTCCCATAGCCTGCGCGGTCAATTCCTTTGTGACGACCTGTTCTCTGTTTCCTTTGATTCCTGTAGTTAGCACTGCTTTCTCCAATCCGGAGCAGCTGAAGGCGGCTCCTTGTTTTTCTGCCTGTAATTGTAGCAGTGAATTGGAGCTTCGGCAATCTTGCGGCACTATTGGAATCTATTGCGCTTCCTGTCGTCTGTACAGGCTTCGCACTGTTGCTGCCGCCGCGACCGTTAATATCAAGTATACCAGTCTCGCACTCTGCAACGGCGTCAGTACCAGGCCAAATATTCGTAGAAGCCGGGGATCTGCCATGCTGGAATTGATCAGCACCTGCGCAGGTGTCAGATACCTAAGCTGTGACAGCAGCCCCAAGTGCGGAGGCAGCGACAGAAACAGATCCAGCACCAGTCCGAGGCAGATCATACCGGCTGCCGCCATGCTGTTCAAAGCGTTTGAGCCGGAGCTGACCGTCTACATCTCCAAGGACGAGGCGGAATTTCGGAAAGTCGAGGCGGAGCTCAAGGCCCAGGGTCTGCGCTACCGCGTGTGGACCACGGCGGAGTACCCGG
>CACZXG010000097.1 GCA_902785055.1 uncultured Lachnospiraceae bacterium | reverse complement strand
CAGGCGGACATCCACGGAAGATTTTAAATATTTTGGAAATTTGTGGTTTTCTCTTGACTTTCCACCGACTGGAAGGTGTACAAGTAACTAAACAGTGAGGTACAAACTGATGAAGATCAACCAGGTAGAAGAACTGACCGGTATCACCAAGAAAAACATCCGCTTTTATGAGGAGCAGAAACTGATCAATCCGCAGAGAAATCCGGCCAACGGATATCGGGAGTATTCTATGGAGGATGTAAAGCAGCTCTCCCGGATCAAGCTTCTCAGGAAACTTGGGATCCCGATCGAGTCGATCCGCAAGATGGAGACCGGCGAGCTGAAGTTGGACGACTGTCTGTTCAAAAAAGTGCACGAGCTGAAGGCAGACATACAGAGCGCCCGGATGATGCAGGCAGTATGTCAGGAGATGCTCGATCAGACAGCAGATTTTGATAAGATCGATACTGAGTTATATCTCGCTGAGATCGATAAGCTTGAGAAAGGAGGAACACAGTTCATGAAAATCGAACAGTATGATAAACGTCCGTCAATCTTTGCTCCGGTATTTTTTGCCGGGATCACGATCCTTGCAGCAGCTGCATTCATCCTGCTGTTGTTCTATCTCAATTCAGTGGAACCGGCGCCTTTCGGGGTGATCGGGTTCTTCGTCATTGCAGGAGTGGCTGTTTGTGTGGGTGTCATTATCGCCTGCAGAGAAAGGATCAAAGAAATTAAAGGAGGAGAATTAGATGAAGCTCGCAACTATTGAGAACTGGCCCGGCAAGAACTATGAGATTCTTGGCCTGGTGAAAGGAACTGTTGTCCAGAGCAAGAATCTGGGCAAGGACTTCATGGCAGGAATGAAGACTCTGGTGGGCGGCGAGATCGTCGGCTACACAGAGATGATCGTGGAGGCGAGAGCGATCGCCACCAAGCGCATGGTCGATGAAGCTGAGGCGCTTGATGCGGATGCTGTTATCGGTGTCCGTTACGGTTCTTCCTCTGTCATGCAGAGCGCGGCGGAGGTCGTAGCCTATGGGACGGCGATCCGTTTTATAGATTAAGAAGCGGTGGCAAGGGCTGCCGGAGCGTCATAAGAATATGGAAAAAGGCAGCTGCTTTGATGCGGCTGCCTTTTGTTTTATATCCGGGTATCAGTTATTTGCTCTTTTCAAGGACGATGTTCATAACACCATACTGCTCAGGCACTGCAAACTCTTCTTTGGGAACGACGTACCCCGCTGCCTTGAGGATGTGAACTGTGTACTTGCCGGGATCCTGCTTGAAGACCGCGCATCCGGTGGCGTCTGTCTTCTGCATCATGCACTGCATATCAGAGCACATCTGCACAAATGCTCCCTCAACAGGAGTTCCTTCAGGATCTGTTACCATGACAATGTAGGCGTCATTGTTGACTTCTGCGGTTTTAATACTTTCATTCTGCCCTGTCTTTGCGGCTGCTCCGGAAGAATACAGGATATTACCCATACTTCTTTTTCCGACGGAACCACAACCTGTCAGAACCAATGCTGTCATCGCAACCACAAGTAACAAGCTTACTATCTTTTTCATAATTCACCTTCCGTTTTTAATATTTGATCATGCCCGCTGAACTCTTACGTACTATTCAGCCGCGGGATTTATTATTCACATATTTATATACGTGTTTTAACTGTGTATCCATGGAGGTTTTGAGGTTTTTCAATATTTTGGCAAAAAAACGAAAATGGGCGGGAAAACTAAGTTTCAAATAAGGTTCGTATTGAATAATGGCATCATCAACAAGGAACAAGAAAGGAGTTAATCATGAAAAATATGAACTATCTTAAAATAGCAGCAGCAGGCACGGCAGCATTTTTGATCTCGACAGCGACAGGATTTACGGTAATGGCCGGTGCTTTCGGAACAGGCAGCACATCTTACGCGGCGGAGAACACAGCAGTGGTTTCCGAATACACGTCAGCAAATGCTACCCCAGAGGTCTCAGGATACACAGTCTCGGCGGATAAAGCGGAAAACGCGGCGGCGACCTCATCCCTGAACATGGTAAACGGAGGAGCACTTGATACGACGGATATGTTTACAGCGAGAGATCTTGAGCAGACAGCAGATCTGAGCGAAGCACAGAGCTACACGATCACAGACGGACAGACAATCAAGATCACCTCAGAGGGCGTATATGTGATCACGGGAACCGCAGCAAACGCTTCTATCATAGTTGAGGCAGGCGATGAGGACAAAGTCCAGATCGTTCTCGACGGTGTCTCCATTACCAATGACAGCACGCCTTGTATCTATGTAAAGAGTGCTGACAAAGTATTTGTAACAACGACAGATACTGAAAACATCCTTACAGTGACTGGAACCTTCACTGCCGACGGCGATACCAATACAGACGCGGTCATCTTCAGCAAGGATGACCTGGTGTTGAATGGAACAGGTACACTTACGATCAAGTCATCGAATAACGGCGTGACCAGCAAGGATGATCTTAAGATCACCGGAGGCACGATCAATATCACTTGTGTTTCGGATGCCCTGGAAGCTAATGATTCAATACGAATCGCAGACGGAGTCATTAACATTGATACACAAAAAGATGCGCTTCATGCGGAGAATGATGAAGATGACACTGTAGGATTTGTCTATATATGCGGCGGCACGCTCAATATTGAGTCTGAGGATGACGCGGTTCACGCCACGACGGTCATCCAGATCGATGACGGCGAGCTTAACCTCGCAGCTCATGAAGGCCTCGAGGCGACCTGGATTCAGGTAAACGGAGGCACAATCAACATCGAAGCCAGTGATGACGGCATCAACGCAGCTTACAAATCAGCTAAGATCACGCCTGCTTTCGAGATTACCGGAGGCTATGTCACGATCGTGATGGGATCAGGCGATACAGATGCGGTTGATTCCAATGCCAACCTGATCCTCTCCGGCGGTACGCTTGATATCACTGCCCAGAGTGCTTTCGATTATGACGGAACATGCCAGAAGACAGGATGTACGCTGATCGTCAACGGGACAGAGACAGATACTGTATCCAATCAGATGATGGGCGGCGGAATGGGCGGCATGCGCGGCGGAAGATGGTAAATTGAGACCCCAGAGGTCTCAAGAGAAAAAGGGACCCCAGAGGTCCCAAGGGAAAAAGGGACCCCAGAGGTCCCTTTTCCCTTTGCATTCTAAACTGCAGAACATTATTATAAGAGTACAACTATAAGGAATGCGTGGTGACGAGAATGACCCCTAAGAACAGTGAAGAAGCGATCCGAATGGGGCTGGAGGATATCGAAAGCAAATTCGGAATCAGATTTTCGAGAGTTGAGGACGGAGAAGCGGAGGCATCAGCCCCGCTAATGTCAAAAGACAGAAATTTCTACAATGTGCCCTACGGCGCTGTTCTGTTCAATCTGGCAGACAATACTGCGGGCATGGCTTATCTGAGCACCGGCGGGAACGGTGTCACCGTGAGCGGGAATGTGAACTACCTGCGTGGAGCAGCCCCGGAGGCTATGGAACTTCGAAGCCGCGCGAAAGTGATCAAACGGGGCAGGAAGCTATGTTTTATCAATGCTGAGGTGGAAGACGACCTGGGAAACCTGCTGTCAACATACAGTTTTGTCTTCTCAAATATCTGAGAAGTTTTCTGTGTGCAATGGACTCATATTGATTTCATCTAGGAGAAATGAGCATGACACTGGCGAGTTACTATTTTAATCAGTTTACAACAGCACGGTACGCGGACTTCTGTATTCGCCTTGTGGTGGCATTTTTGGTCGGCGGTATGGTCGGACTTGAGCGGAGCAAACGTTTCAAGGAAGCCGGCATTCGCACGCACATCATAGTATGTGTCACTGCGGCACTGATTATGCTGGTCTCCAAATACGGTTTTGCGGATTTGAATCAGACTACAGGAATGGAAGTTTTGGGAAGTAAAGGCGCGGATCCCGCCAGAGTCGCCGCGCAGGCTGTCAGCGGTATATCTTTTCTGTGCGCGGGCGTAATCTTCAAGGTGGGCAGCAGCATCAAGGGACTGACTACAGCTGCCGGGATCTGGATGACTGCCGGCATCGGCCTCGCGGTCGGAGCGGGCATGTATGTGGTGGTTGCTTTTACAGCAGTGCTTCTGTGGCTTTTGCAGTACGTATTTTACAGGATGCCGATCGGCGCGGAATCCTACGACGGCTATCAGTTGAAATTCACGGTGAAGGACACCGAAAAGGTTGAGGAGCTGTTGAGAGAACAGTTCACAAGCTGGGGAGTTCAACTGACAAGCAGCAACATCACTTGGCAGCGGGATGGGGTGACAGAGTTTGAATTTGTCGTGCGAGGAGCCAATGCGATTGAATACAAGGACATTAAGGAATTCGCAAGCAAAACCCCGGAAGTTGTTTCCTTCAGTTACTGTCCGCTGAATGTCATACATTTAATCTGAATCGAGAGAGCCGCAGCTCCTTAAACGGAAGCTGCAGCTCTTTTTTTACATGTGCAGTATATTTTTCCAGCCTTTCAGGCTGACAGGTTCAAATCGCTTCTTGAGTTCTTTGACCGTCTGATCGCGGCCCGCATCCTTGATATGGACATCGCATTCGTCAGTTTCTGTGCCGAAAGTGATGACTTTGGGGGCGCCCACATAGCGCTGAAGGTATCGGAGCATTGCCGGACGGTTAGCCTCCGCCGTATAAATGCGGAGGATTTTCTCCCCTTCCTCGCAGTCAAAATAGTCAAAATTTGTACGACATCTGTTAAACCAGGGCTGCTCTTTGAGCTTTTCATGGAGACGGTCGATGTTCTCTTCGCGGTCAATGATCAGAATGTACAGGACGTCTTTATTGATCGTCGCGTTTGTTCTGACATAGTTGCGATAGGGAGAGGTCCGCTTTTTGTGATAAAGCTTGGCCATGGAGATGTAAGCACTCTTGGAGAGAGCCAGATCGGGAACCGGCTCGTCCTCGACCTCTGGGGTAGGGGTGTGATGGTGAGTATCACGGACTTCCTCCAGAATCAGGTCTTTGTAGTCTTTGAAGTAGATGACAAGGAGGTTGTCCTGTACAGTGTTGACAAAAAATGGAATCCCCTCAGCGTGCAGAAAATCTGTGATGAGACTGACCAGGGCGGGCTCTATTTTGACGGTGCGGACGTATTTCATAGTATGGAGGTCATAGAGAACGGCGCCGTCCATTGCAATGAAAGGGAGGCGCAGGTCGACTCCGGACAAGATCTCCCGAACGGTAGCGGGAGTCTGCATGGTGGAGACGGAGAAGCGCATGCCGTCATGGAGGAAGCGGTTGAGCTCAACCTTCGTGAAACGGCTTAGTTCCCGGTCCTCTCTAAAGAGGACATGATCGATGCCCGACACGAAAAGTGTTTCGCGGTCCCGGACTCTTGGAAGGTGAAGGGAGTTGACCAGGATCGCCACGCCGACGCCGATGATCGTCTCGAGGGTACGATAGAAGACGTGAATGAAGGGATTCGCGTCCTCAATGTGGTACACAGCGATGCCCAAAAAGACAACGGCGGCGAAGAGAGCGTATTGCGAGATGTTTAAAAGGACGGTGGAGTAGATCACGAGTCCTGTGAAGATCCCGAGCAGGATATAGAAGACCACCGTGGTGCGGAAGTCGCCGCCAACAGGAAGGAGCTCCAGAAAGAGGATCGCGGAGCCCCAGAACGCGCCGACCAGGGTGCCTATAATGCGGTCTTTGCCTTCTCTGAGCATGTTGGAGGAGTAAGGCTGTACGCACTGCAAGGCGGCGATGATCGAGTAGAAGGGCTCACCGCGCATACCGCGAAGGACATAGACGACCATGCAGAGCCAGACAGAGATGACAGACCGCAGGATGCGCTGGCCGGGAGGCTGGATTCGGATTCGGGCAGTCTGCGGGAAGGCAGAATGGAATGCATCGCTTCGTGAAGCAGGGACTTTTGACATAGTTCATTCTCCATTTTGGGGGAAAGGAGTACCGGGGAACGGACTCCCGTTGTGGCAGAAAAAACGTGATTCCTGTATAATGATAAATGATTATAAAATAGCGTATTTATATGCATTTAATTATATCAGTTCTAAGAGTAAGAAGAAAGCACGTACAAAATGGCAACTATGATACTGAGGATGACAACATCTGTCATCATTTATTTGATCATTACTGCAGCCGTATGGAAATACCGGTCCCGACATGAGCTCACATGGGGATCGCGGATCGGAATCGGACTCATTTTCGGAGCCGCTGCCATAGGCGCGACACATCTCGGAATCAGTGAAGAAGACATGATATTGAATGTCAGGGATATAGGCCCCCTCGCGGCGGGTCTCTTTTTTGACCCCTATGCAGGATTCATAGCGGGAGTGCTCGCCTGAGCTGAGCGATTTTACGCAGGCATGTATCTTGGAATGGCAAGTTTTTCGACTGCTGCCTGCAGCCTGACAACAATGCTTGCAGGCATCTTCGGAGCGCTTATGAGAGTCTTTTTTTATAAAGGGAAAAGTGCGCCGGCAGGACAGTCCTTCTTTATAGGCGCTGTAATGGAAGACTTTCACATGTACGCAGTCCTTCTGACACACAGGGATAATATGAACAGGGCTTATGAGGTGGTCAGGAACTGCGCTGTTCCGATGATCCTTTTCGGGGGCTTGGGGCTTATGGCCTGTTCGACTGTCATTTGTCTGGTGTCCGGGGAGGACAGGAAGAGAGTGTCCATTTTTGATCGGGAAAGGACGCCGATCGCCAGACGATTTGCGCGAAGACTCCTCGCAGTTACTTTTGCGATTTTCGTTATCAACCATGTAATGGACTATAATTTCCAGGAGAGAAACGCACTTCAGGATGCAGAGGCCTACCTTCAGTACATGGGGGATGAATTCAAGAGATTTTACGATGAACAAGGCAGAGATATGGAGAAAACAGCGGAATATCTGCCTTATATCAGCATTGGCAGCTCTGATACCATTATGTACCTCATTTTCAATGAAGAAGGGGATGAATTGGGGGGAATGTACGATGATGAAGACGGCCCGCTGGATATCGATGGCGATGGCCTGCAAAAAATAAAGGATAACCTGGGCGAGGGCGTCTTCATATGGAAGTCTCCGTTTGAGGATGAAGACGACATGGCATGCGTGTCATTTGTGCTGGACAAACCGAAGAACCTGTATATGGTGCTCGCAATGTCGTATGAAGCGATGATGCAGTCCCAAAGCAATAAGATTTATGAGATCTTCCTGTCAGATGTACTGCTGTTTTCGGCGCTTTTTATGCTGATCGTAGTACTGGTGGAGACCCTGGTGTGCCGGAATCTGAAATCCGTAAATAACTCTTTGCAAAAGATAATCAGAGGCAATCTGGATGAGGTGGTCACGGTGCGCGAATCCGTGGAGTTTTCCCTTCTTTCGGATGACATTAACCAAACGGTGACGACACTTAAGGGGTATATCAATGAAGCCGAGAGACGAATGGAGGAGGAACTGAAACTTGCGACCTTCATTCAGGAATCAGCGCTGCCGCATGTATTTACATCCTCCAGAAAGGATTTTGAGATTTACGCTCTCATGAAACCGGCCAGGTATGTCGGCGGTGATTTCTATGATTTCTTCTTTACGGATACCAATAAACTGGCGCTGGTCATTGCCGATGTCTCGGGGAAAGGAATTCCGGCCGCGCTGTTCATGATGCGCGCCAAGACGGCAATCCTGAATGCTGCCAGGACGGGCAAGTCCGCCTCTGAGACACTTTATGAAGTTAACAATTCTCTTTGCGAGGGCAATGAAGCGGAGATGTTTGTTACAGCGTGGGTGGGTATCATTGATCTTAAGACGGGTCTTATGAACTGCGCCAACGCAGGCCACGAATATCCTGTATTTTGCCATGCCGGAGGCGAATATGAGCTTGTCAGGGACGATCACGGACTGGTACTGGGTGCAATGGAGAATGCGCCCATGAAGGAGTATGCACTGCAGATGCAGCCGGGTGACAGATTGTTCGTCTATACGGACGGCGTGCCGGAGGCGATTGACAAGGACGAAAAAGCATATGGAACAGGACGTCTTGTTGATAAACTGAACGAGCTCAGAGAGGAGCCGCAGAAAGAGACACTCGAGAAAGTGCATCATGATATTGTAAAGTTTGTGAAAGAAGCGGAGCAGTTCGACGACATCACGATGCTGGGATTCACCTACATAGGCGGTGGAGCGGACGCCGGGTGAACTATTTGATACCGTAATTACAGAAAGCCCTGCCGGGACTAAGCCGGCAGGGCTTTTATTGCTTGGATAACTTCATTGATGTATGATGTGTGCCTTGGGTTACTGAATACTGTTGTCATCGCCCTGATCGCTGCCAAAGACGAGTTCCGGGCCCTCTACAGGGGGAAATTCGTTATTCGCTTCTTCTGCCGCCTGTGTCTTAGCTTCTGCTGCTTTGGCGGCCATTTCGTCACGCTGAGCCTGTGCTTGTGCCTCAGCCTCAGCCTTAGCCAGTGCCGCGGCCTCTCTGCGAGCTTGCTCAATAGCCTGGGCTTGTGCGGCTTCCGCAGCCTTGCGGGCCTGCTCTTCCTGTTTTGCCTTCTCCTCGGCCTCTATGCGTGCCTGTTCTGCTCTCTCAGCGGCAGCAGCTTTCTCGGCTTCCATCTTTTTCTCACGCCGCGCGGCGAGCAGGATGCAGATCCA
>CACZXG010000096.1 GCA_902785055.1 uncultured Lachnospiraceae bacterium | reverse complement strand
TGACCAATTCGGTCTCTGAGCCTATCATCATCAAAAACGCGGCGATCACTGCTACCGCGAACAGAAAAGAGCTGCTTCCCGACGCGGACGACTTCACACAGCTCGAACTTGACAGCTATGCGACTTCTTCGGACGGCAAGGCGGCTGTCACAGAGGTTTACAAGGCGAACAATGATACCGGTTATGTCATGACCTGCATGACCAAGTCCTTCGGCGGCGACCTGACCATGATGGTAGGTCTTGACGCGACAGGCGCGGTCACGGGCGTTAAAGTCACAGACCACGCTGATACTCCCGGCGTAGGTACCAAGGACCAGGATCCCGAATACCTCGCGCAGTACGTCTCCAAGAATGCACTCAGTTCTGAAGATGTCAAAAAAGAGGCGGGCTTCAATTTCATTACCGGTGCGTCTGTTTCCGGTACTGCCATTCATAAGGGCGTCTATGCCGCTCTTGCGCAGTACGCTGCATTAGGAGGTGCGAAGTAATGGAAGAGAGGAAAAGAATTGACGTTCTCCTGAACGGACTGATCAAAGAAAACCCGGTTCTGGTGCTGGTCATCGGTACCTGCCCCACACTGGCTACATCTACATCCGTTGAAACAGGTTTCGGTATGGGACTTGCAGCGACTGCAGTTCTTGTCTGCTCCAATATCGTTATCTCAGCGCTGCACAATATCATTCCCGATAAGGTAAGAATTCCCTGCTTCATTACTGTTATCGCAGGATTCGTTACGATCGTTCAGATGCTCCTGCAGGCATTTGTCCCTTCCCTTTACTCAGCTTTGGGACTGTATCTGCCTCTGATCGTTGTTAACTGCATTATCCTTGGCCGTGCGGAGATGTTCGCCAGCAAGAACGGTGTCCTTGATTCCGCTCTTGACGGAATAGGCATGGGGCTTGGATTCACGCTTACACTGGTCATCATGGGCACCATCCGTGAAGTTCTCGGCAGCGGCACATGGCTCGCAGGCGACTGGTTCGGACTTATGAAGGGCTTCAAGGGAATCCCGCTGCTCTCCAGATTTATCCCCGGCATGAGCATCATGACAATGGTTCCCGGCGGTTTCTTCGTATATGCGATCGTAATGGCGGCTGTTCATTATTTCACCAAGGATAAGAGCAAGATCCGCAACGAGTTCGGCTGCGACGGCTGCGCGAACGCAGGAAACTGCGCTGACGGCGAGTGCACTCAGAAATAAGAAAGAGAGGAGGATAAATCATGAAATTTGTTATCATCATTATCAGCATGGTTCTGGTAAACAACTATCCTCTGGCTCAGTTCCTGGGGATCTGCCCCTTCCTCGGAGTTTCCAAAGATCTGGACAGCTCCACGGGTATGGGTATCGCTGTTACATTCGTTATGGTTCTGGCAACGGCTGTTACATGGCCGATCCAGCAGCTTCTCAACAAATTTGGCATCGGATACCTGCAGACAGTAGTATTCATCCTTGTTATCGCAGCACTGGTTCAGCTGGTCGAGATGTTCATGAAGAAGAGCATGCCTGCGCTTTACAAGTCCCTGGGTATCTTCCTTCCCCTGATCACGACTAACTGCGCAGTACTCGGTGTCTGCATCACAAATATCGATTCCAGCTACAATTACATTGAGTCTCTGGTAAATGCTTTCGGCGCAGGCATCGGCTTCCTGTTCGCTATGGTCGTCATGGCAGGCGTCCGCACCAAGCTTGTTGACCAGAGCCGCATCCCGGAGTCCTTCAGAGGCGTTCCGATCGTCCTGATCACAGCGGCGATCCTGTCCCTGAGCTTTATGGGCTTTAACGGAATGTTCTCATAAGGAAGGAGGAAGAGGATGAATATAGTAATACCTGTAGCACTCGTTGCCATCGTCGGTCTCCTTGCTTCCTGCATGCTCAGTTATGCATCCAAGGTTTTTGCAGTACAGGAGGACCAGCTCTATCTGGACCTTCGCGCAGAACTCCCCGGAGCTAATTGCGGCGGCTGCGGCTACGCAGGATGTGATGACTACGCGCACGCAATGGCAGAGGGCGGAGATACCCCCTGCACGAAGTGTTCTGTCGGCGGTCCCGCTGTGGCAAAGAAACTCGCTTCCCTGCTCGGACAGGACGCCGGAAGCATGGAGAAAAAAATTGCGTTTGTCATGTGCAACGGCACAACGGACAATGCTTCCAAGCTCTATGAATACGAGGATATAGATTCATGTAAGGCAGCCAAGCAGCTCTTCGGCGGCAGCAAGACCTGCCCTTACGGCTGCATCGGCCTGGGCGACTGCGTGCAGGCGTGTGAATTCGACGCGATCCGTATTATTGACGGTGTAGCGGTCGTCGGACGAGACTACTGCACAAGCTGCGGCGCCTGCGCTAAGGCATGCCCTCAGAAGCTGATCAAGATCATCCCTGAATCCGCCAAGGTCCAGGTCCGCTGCCACAACGAGCAGAAGGGCGCAGATGCCAGAAAAGGCTGTAATGTCGCCTGTATCGGATGCGGACAGTGCGCGAGAGTCTGCCCTAAGGGCGCGATCACGGTTGAGAACAATCTCAGCAAGATCGATCCCGAGAAGTGCATCAAGTGCGGTCTGTGCGCCGCCAAGTGCCCTACCGGCGCGATCCAGGATGTTCTTCATACCGCTGAGCAGAAAGAAAAGATCAAGAAGAGTCTTCAGATGAAGGAGGCCAAGGAAGCTGAGAAGCGCAAAGAGGCTGCCCTGAAGGCAAAGGCTGAGAAGGAAGCGGCTGCAAAGGCAGCGGCAGAAGCCAAAGCTGCTGAGGAGACACCTAAGGCCTGATCGCTATTTTGACATGAATTAAAACAAGAGTAAGGAGCTGATGCATTCACGTGCTCAGCTCCTTTCTAATGACCACTTTTCTGATGACTCTTAACATGATACAATTCCACTTGCAGGTACCTGTCCGGACCTGCAGTTATTCAACAGGAGTCTATTGCAATGAAAAAGCACAGGCGGGCACTGATCGTCGCACTTACAGTATTTATGTTAATAACACAGCAAGGCTGCAGCGCTAAAACGGCAGACCCTGTGTCGAGGCAGAATTTCTTTTTCGACACGGTCTGTTCGATCGCTGTCTACGATATGGATAAAATGAGCGAAGAGAACGCGAATAAAGCTATCCAAAATGCCTTTGCGCTGTGCAGCCGCTATGAATCCCTGCTCAGCAGGACAAAAGAGGGTACGGACATTTACAGGATCAACCATGCCGGCGGAGAACCTGTAGAATGCGATCCGGATACTGTGGAGGTGATCCGCGAGGGACTTTATTACAGCGAACTCTCGGAAGGAAGATTTGATATCACGATCGGTAAGGTTTCCGATCTATGGGATTTTCACTCTGAGGAGCCGGCGGTCCCCTCGGAGGAATCACTGAAAAAAGCAGTTGAGACCGTGGATTGGCATAAGGTCCGGATTGAAAACAATACCGTGACACTGACAGATCCCGATACGCACCTTGACCTGGGCGGCATCGCAAAAGGATATATTGCGGACAGACTCTGTGAACAACTTCGAATAGACGGCGTGACTTCAGGTATCATCAGCCTTGGCGGCAACATTGCCTGCATAGGTTCCAAAGGGAGCGGCAGTAAAGCAAGTCCTTTCCGTGTCGGTATAGAAAAGCCTTATTCGAATCAGACCCAGATAGTCGGCGTTGTTGAGGCTTCTGATGAGACAGTGGTCACGTCCGGAGTATACCAGAGATATTTTGAAAAAGATGGCACAAAATACCATCATATTCTTGACGCCACTACGGGGCTTCCTGCCCGGTCAGATATAGTCGGCGTCACACTTAAAGCCGCTGACGGCAAATCAGCAGATTGTGACGCGCTTGCGACCATCCTCCTGATCATGGGAGAGGAGAGGGCAATGAAGATGCTGGAGGAGATGGACGGATTTGAGGCTTTCTTTATCCTTGAGGACGGGACATATGCCAGTACAGACGGAATGGGTGTTACTGCGGAGTGACCGGTCTTTTACGCCGCGGACAGGGAGAATAGTAAGATTATGAAAAGAATACTGACGATCCAGGATATATCCTGTTTTGGCAAATGCTCCATTACAATAGCTCTGCCTGTCATTTCCGCCATGGGAGTCGAAGGAGTGATCCTGCCCACAGCGCTTTTTTCTACACACACGCTGTTTCCTGACTACAAAAAGATCAGTCTGAGTGAGCAGATGATGGCGTTTGCGGAGCAGTGGAAGAATAATGGTATAAGGTTTGACGCGATCTACACAGGATATCTGGGCTCCATTGAGGAGATCGACACGGTTCTTTCCCTGGTTGATATGTTCAGGGATGAGAATACGCTTGTGTTTGTTGATCCTGTCATGGGAGACAACGGAAAGCTGTACAGAGGATTTGATGAGGAGTATGTGATCCGCAACAGGAAACTCTGCGAATGTTCGGATATCATCGTACCCAATCTCACGGAAGCCTGTATGCTGACCGGGACAAAATACAGAAATGACCGGGACGAAGCATACTATGCCGCACTATGCGGCAGATTATGTGATATGGGAGCGAAGACCGCAGTCCTGACAGGTGCTTCTCTGTCAGAGGGGAAGACCGGAGTGTTTGGAATGAGAGCATCTGACCGCGAAACCTTCAGTTACCAGAACGACAAAGTCGCGGCTTCCTACCACGGAACAGGTGACCTGTTCGCGAGTACCGCAGCTGCCGCGATGGTCAGAGGCATTGCAATGAGCGATGCCTTCCGCATTGCGTCCGACTACACTGCTGAGACAATCCGCGCGACGATGAGTAATCCGGATCATCCCTGGTACGGCGTGGATTTCGAATCAACGCTGCCTATGCTGATCGGGATGGCGGCAAAATATCTTTAAAAATAGCAATTGACAATTCATGGTCAATGTAATAATATACAAAGGTACTCTGAAGGCGAGGTCAGAGAGAATCGCACAGGGTCATGGAACCGTAGCTCAGCTGGGATGAGCGTTCGCCTCACACGCGAGAGGTCACGGGTTCGAGCCCCGTCGGTTCCACTGTCCTTTTCGGAGGAACCTTAATATGGAACCGTAGCTCAGCTGGGATGAGCGTCCGCTTGACGTGCGGGAGGTCATGGGTTCGAGCCCCGTCGGTTCCACGAAGAAAAAGCTGTCGCATATGCGGCAGCTTTTTTCAGCATTTGAAGAGTTATATGAGGCAATTCGCCATGCCGACAGTGGAATAAAGCAATTCGCCATGCCGACAAGTCCCTGCGCCGCTTCGCGGCTTGGGACTGTCGCGGCATCCGCCGTATACGGCCAATCTGAGACCATGACGCTTGAAAGCAAGCTTTCAGCGTCCTGTTCTCATCTTGTCCGTGCATGGCGGCTTGCTTACGCGCAAAGAAAAGAGAGCATTTCTGCTCTCTCTTAACTGCGGAAGATGGGACTTGAACCCACACGGTGTACCCACCACAAGATCCTTAGTCTTGCTCGTCTGCCAGTTCCGACACTTCCGCGCATTCCTGATTTAATTATCAAGGATGCAGGGGACTTGAACCCACACTATGTTGCCATAACAGGCACCTGAAGCCTGCGCGTCTGCCATTCCGCCACTCCTGCGAACAAATGTTATTTTATTAGTTATACAAAAAAATGTCAACCTATAAATCAAAAATATTTATTTAATAAAAAGGAAATAGAAAAGAAATGAAGAATAATAAAAATAGACCCGGTTTGTCCCGGTATTGGACAGACCGGTTTCGCAATTCTGTTATCACTTCGGTATTTACAGGTATAAAAGAGGCCTTCCATTGACGATCAGAGAAGAATTGGAATTAAGAGAAAAAGAGATCCTTGCTCCCTGGGCTGCCTTTTCGGTGCAGTCAAGGGGAAGGGCAGTTCCCGAAGAGCAGTGTGATATACGCCCTGTTTTTCAGAGGGACCGGGACAGGATCCTGCATAGCAAATCATTCAGGAGACTCAAAGACAAGACTCAGGTGTTTTTATCTCCTGACGGAGACCATTACAGAACGAGAATGACTCATACTCTGGAGGTGTCGCAGAACGCAAGGACCATTGCGAAAGCGCTGCGTCTGAACGAGGACCTGGCGGAAGCCATTGCGCTGGGCCATGATCTTGGACATACACCCTTCGGGCATGCAGGAGAGAGAGCCCTCAACAGGATCAGTCCGGAGGGATTCCGCCACAATGAGCAGAGCCTTCGGACAGTGGATATTCTGGAAAAAAATGGCGCCGGTATGAATCTTACCGAGGAGGTCAGGGACGGAATCGTAAATCATCAGGTGAACACTTTGCCTTTTACGCTTGAAGGGCAGATCGTCCGGCTGTCCGATAAGATCGCTTACGTTCACCATGACATGGACGATGCGATCCGGGGCGGGATCCTGACTGACGAAGATGTCCCTGAGAGTATTGCCGCTGTGGTCGGAAGGACACTGGGACAGCGGCTGGACCGATTAATTCACGATATAATTACCACCAGTCAGGGCAGGCCGGTGATCACCATGTCGGAGGAGGTCAGTGATGCCTTCGGGAAACTCCGGGCTTTTATGTTTGAACGGGTATATACCAATCCGGTTGCCAAAGCTCAGGAGTCCAGGGCAGAAAATATGATCGGAGTCCTCTACGAGTACTATATGACTCATCCGGAGGAGATGCCGGAGCTGCAGAAGAAGATGATCGACAACGGAACGCCGGTCTGGCGTGCCGTCTGCGACTATATTTCGTCAATGACTGACAGATATGCGATCATGATGTTTGAATCAATCTATATTCCCAAGACCTGGGATGTATTATAACGGGAAAACCAGAGTATGTATTATCCTGATGACAAGGTGGAGGAAGTCCTTCGATCCAATAATATCGTTGATGTCGTGGGAACTTACGTCCATTTGCAAAAGAAGGGCGCTAACTATTTTGGCCTTTGCCCTTTCCACAATGAAAAATCTCCTTCTTTCTCCGTCTCGGAGTCCAAGCAGATGTTTTACTGCTTCGGATGCGGCACGGGAGGAAACGCGGCGACTTTTCTGATGAAATATGAAAACTACAGTTTCAGAGAAGCGCTTGAGACGCTGGCTGACAGAGCGGGCATCAAACTGCCCGAAGTCAATTACGGCGAGGAAGCCAGGAAGAAGGAGGAGAAAAGACAGCAGCTGAGGGCTGTCAACAAAGAGGCTGCAATATACTACTATAAACTTCTCCGATCAAGAAAAGGGCTTAAGGGACAGAGGTATCTTGCGGAGAGAAAACTGGACCAGTCTACGATGCGGGATTTCGGTCTTGGCTATGCGGACGGATCGGGAAACGATCTGTGCGCGCATTTAAAAAGCTGCGGATTTTCCGATGAGGTGATCCTGGAGGCAGGAGTTGCAGCGTTTGATGAAAAACGGGGACTGCACGACAAATTCTGGAACCGGGTGATCTTTCCGATCATGGACGTACGGGGACAGGTGATCGGCTTCGGCGGACGCGTGATGGGAGACGGCAAACCCAAATACCTTAATTCCCCGGAGACAGAGATCTTTGACAAGAGCAGAAATCTCTACGGTCTTCACATTGCCAAAAGATCGAAAGCACCCTATAAAATCCTCTGCGAGGGGTATATGGATGTCATTTCCATGCACCAGGCGGGCTTTCATGAAGCGGTAGCTTCTCTTGGAACTTCCTTCACAGAGGGGCAGGCTGCGCTGCTCAAACGATACACCAGGCAGGTCCTTCTCGCCTATGACAGCGACGATGCCGGCGTCAGGGCTGCGATCAGAAGTATCGGTATTCTGAGAAAAGCAGGCCTTGAAGGCAGAGTCATTGACCTTCGCCCCTGCAAGGACCCGGACGAATTCATAAAGGCGAACGGCAGGGAGGCTTTTCTGGGGAGAGTCGAAAACGCGGAGAACAGCTTTTTTTACGAACTGCGTATGATGGAAAGGGACTATTCCATGCAGGATCCGGCCCAGAGGACGCAGTTTCATCATGCCGCAGCAGCCAAACTCTGCGGCATCGCGGATGAGATCGAGAGAGAGAACTATATAAGAGAAGTTGCCAGGCGCTACTACGTTGACGAGGGGAGTCTGAGAAGACTGGTCGCCTCCTATGGCAGATCAGGTGCTGCGGAGAATGTCTGGAGAAATGGCGCGGAGCCTTCGGGAAGAGAACCTGAGGAAACTGTTAACCGCCGCACCAGGCCGACCCGTGACGAGCGTGCCGAAAGAAATGAAAAACTTCTCATGACATGGCTGTGCGATGAACCTGAGATCTTCACCCAGATCAGGTCTTACATACGGCCTGAGCATTTTCAGGAGGGAGTGCCCAGGCAGGCAGCGGAAGGATATTGGAAGATCCTGGAGGAGCAGGAAGGGGGCAACCCCGCTTCCGTGATCGGAATGTTCGGAACACAGGAAGAACAGGAACAGGCGGCATCCCTATTCAATACCAGGCTCAAAGGTCTTCACGACGCCAGGGACAGGGAAAAAGCCCTCAAAGACATCGTGATCTCGATCAGGAGATCGGCCGCAGAGAGGGAGCGCAGACAGATCGAGGAAGGAATGCAGGAGCCGACGGCGGAGATGCTCACAGGGATCATGACCGCCAGGAAGGAACTGCAGGCGCTTCAGAAGATCAGTTTTAAACTCGGTGATTCGGATGAACAGTAATGACCGACGAATCACAATCATTGATAAATGGGATCGCAACGATCTGTTTATAGATATAAGAACGGAGGAGCATCTACTATGAGCAAAGCGGACAACAAAAATCATGAAACAGTTAATCAGGAAGAGTTCATGAGGAAGATCGGTGATCTGATCGCCGCCGGCAAGCAGAAAAAGGGCGTCCTTGAGGAATCAGAGATACGCGTGGAATTTAAGAATCTGAAGCTGACGGACGAACAGTATGAGCTGATCGTACGCGTGCTTGAAAAGAATGACATTGACGTGCTGCAGGTTGTGGAGGAAGATGACACCGATGTGCCCGATGACGAATTGGGAATGATCGAAGACAACGGTGAAGACGAGCCGGATCTGATGGATCTGAGCATTCCGGACAGCATCAACATCGAAGACCCGGTGCGCATGTACCTCAAGGAGATCGGTAAAGTGCCGCTTCTGACCGCTGAAGAGGAGATCGAACTGGCCAAAAGAATGGAGAACGGAGACGAAGACGCCAAGAAGAGACTTGCGGAAGCAAACCTGCGTCTCGTTGTCAGTATCGCCAAGCGCTATGTGGGACGCGGCATGCTGTTTCTGGACCTGATCCAGGAAGGCAATCTCGGTCTAATCAAGGCAGTAGAGAAATTCGATTATAATAAGGGCTTTAAATTCTCGACATACGCTACATGGTGGATCCGCCAGGCTATTACAAGAGCAATCGCAGATCAGGCCAGAACGATCCGTATTCCCGTTCATATGGTCGAGACCATCAACAAACTGGTCAGAGTGAGCAGACAGCTCCTTCAGGAGCTCGGAAGAGAACCTACTCCCGAAGAGATCGCGGAGAGAATGGAAATCCCTGTAGAGAGAGTACGCGAGATCCTCAAGATCTCCCAGGAGCCCGTTTCTCTTGAGACACCCATCGGCGAAGAGGAAGACAGCCATCTGGGTGATTTTATCCAGGATGACAATGTTCCGGTACCGGCGGACGCTGCTGCTTTCACACTTCTGCGCGAGCAGCTCAAGGAAGTGCTGGGAACACTGACTGAGAGGGAGCAGAAAGTCCTCAGGCTCAGATTCGGCCTTGATGACGGAAGAGCGAGAACCCTTGAAGAAGTCGGCAAGGAGTTCAACGTTACCAGAGAGCGTATCAGACAGATCGAGGCGAAGGCGCTTCGTAAGCTCCGTCATCCCAGCAGAAGCCGCAAACTCAAGGATTATCTTGACTGATTCGTATGGCAGCAGATGTAAAACTTTCAAAGAGGCTGACCGCGATCGCGGAAATGGTGAACGCGGCCGGCTTCGGAGAACAAACAGATAGAACACAATACTGTCTTTGCGATGTGGGAACAGACCACGCTCATATTCCGATCAGACTATTAATGGACGGAGTTATCGGCCGCGCCATAGCTATGGACGTCATTGATGGTCCCCTGGAAAAAGCACGGGGAAATATTGAACTTTACGGTGTCGCTGATAAAGTGACCCTCAGGATTTCCGACGGCCTTGACGCATACAAGCCCGGAGAAGCGCAGGGACTTGTGATCGCCGGTATGGGCGGAAGGATCATGAGCAGGATCCTTCTAAGGGAACCCGATAAGACACGGGATTTTGACGAGATCATACTCCAGCCCCAGGCAGACCCGGAATTTGTCAGGAGAGCGGTCAGGGAACTGGGATTGTTCATTGACCGCGAGAAGATCGTCCTGGAGGACAATAAATACTACCCGGTAATGCATGTGAGCCGCATCCGGTGTGCCGGTCCTGATTGGAAAACAGGGGCGGATCATAACGGTGATGATGCAGAATTGCTGCAGGAAGCGGAGGATCTGTTTGGACCGGTCCTGATCAGAGACCGGGACAGCATGCTGAGGAGTTATTTGTTGTGGCAGAAGGGCGTCAATGACAGGATCATGTACTCTCTTCAGAAAGCTAATAACGCGGAGACAGCAGCAATAAGAGAGAAAAGGGCTGAAGTAGCCAGAAAAGAGAGACTGATCAGGAAAGCACTGGAATATTTTGAAATAGTGGGTTAAGGAGCCGGAAATGAAACTGAAAGAGATCATGCAGATGCTTGAGGAAATGTGTCCCCGGAGTTTCGCGATGTCCTGGGATAACGTCGGGCTTCAGGTGGGATATTCCGACAAAGAAGTCCGTACGATCGCCCTTGCCCTGGATGCCACTTCCGAAGTGATCGAAGCCGCTAAGGCGCAGGGCGCGGATCTGATCGTGACCCATCATCCGCTCCTGTTCGGCGGAGTCAAAAATATTACGGACAGCGATTATGTGGGAAGACGGGTCCTTGACCTGATCCGCAGCGATATCTGCTGTTATTCGATGCACACCAATTTTGACGTGCTCGGCATGGCGGACGCCGCGGCAGATATGCTGCATCTCTCGGACAGAGAAGTGCTTGAGGTGACATATGAGGACGATATCTCGGTGGAAGGGATCGGTAGGATCGGAACACTCCTTGAACCGGTGAAACTTTCCGAATATGCCGAGAAAGTCGCGGAAGTATTTGATATCGGACATGTCAGATATTACGGCGATCCCGAACAGATGCTGGTGACATGCGCTATACTTCCCGGATCAGGAAAAAGTGAGATCGATCTCGCGGTAAAGGCCGGAGCGGATGTATATATAACCGGCGATATCTCCCATCACGATGGAATTGACGCCGTGGAAAAGGGAGTGGCCGTCATCGATGCGGGCCACTACGGGATTGAAAAGATCTTTATTCCTTATATGAAAGAATATCTTGAAAGAGAAATGCCGGACCTCAGGATCGTCTCCTGCGATGCTGGAGCGCCTTTCATGGAGACATGACAGGCGCCGGACGGCTTCTGACATGATGACAATGATACTGCATTATGTGTTTTAATCACAGAGAGGGGGATTTCAATGCCGACCGTAATGATCAAAGGAGCAATCCGTCAATATGACAAGGGAACTACCTTCGAAACTATCGTCAAAGAGTTCCAGGAGCAGTATAACAATTCCATTGCGCTCGTATTCTTTAACGGCAAGATGAGAGAACTTAACAAGAGACTTGAGCGTGACGGCGTGATCTCTCTGATCACCACCCGTGACAACGCGGGGCACAATTCCTTTGTGCGCACGGCACAGATGATGCTTGTTAAAGCTGTAAGGGACGTACTCAAGGAACAGGGAAACACTGTCCGCGTCAAAATAGAGTTTGCTCTGGGAAATGCTTTTTACTGTTCGGTACACGAAGGAGTCCGTGTCACGGACGACTTCGCGCTGAAAGTGGAAAACGAGATGAAGAGGCTCAGAGACAATAATCTGCCGATCGTCAAGAAGACCTATCCCATTGACGACGCGATCGAACTGTTCAAAAGGCAGGGCATGCTCGACAAGGAGAAACTTTTCCATTATCGCCGCGGATCTACTATAAATGTGTACAGTATGGAAGGATACTATGACTACTTCTATGGCTATATGCTCCCTTCTGCAGGCTATGTCAACCTCTTTAAGGTCAAAGCATATAACGGAGGCCTGCTGCTGATCCTGCCGCGTCAGGAGAATCCCTTCGAGCTGGAGGAATTCGAGGATCAGGAGAGCCTGTTCGAGCAGCTCTATCTGTCCACGAAGTGGGGAGATCTTGTCAATATCACGACTGTCGGTGACCTCAACGACGCGATCTGCGAGGGAAGCATCAGCGACATGATCCTTGTGCAGGAAGCTCTGCAGGAGCGCAGGATCGGCGAGATCGCGGCACAGATCTTCCAGAAAAAGGACACGAAGATCGTTCTTGTAGCGGGACCGAGTTCGTCCGGTAAGACCACTTTTTCCCACAGGCTGGCGATCCAGCTCAGATCCTTTGGCTTAAAGCCCCATATCATCAGTATGGATGACTATTTTGTCAACCGGGAGCAGACACCGATCGACATAGACGGAAATTACAATTATGAAGTCTTTGAAGCGGTTGATATCGATCTTTTCAACGACGATATGCTCGATCTGCTCGATGGCGCAAGAATTGAAATGCCCCAGTTTGATTTCAAGGCGGGCAAAAGAGTCTACAAGGGAAGATTTCTCCAGCTCGGCAAGGAGGATATCCTGATCATCGAGGGTATTCACGGACTCAATCCCAGGACATCCGAGGAACTTCCCAAGGAGAGTATTTTCAAGATCTACATCAGCTGCATGACCAGTCTGAACATTGACGAGCACAACAGGATCCCGTCCACAGACGCAAGACTTCTGCGCAGGATGGTAAGAGATGCAAGGACCAGGGGAAATTCGGCACAGCATACCTTTGAGCTGTGGCCCAAGGTCAGGGCGGGAGAAGACATGAATATCTTCCCCTATCAGGATGATGCGGACGCCGTGTTCAACTCCGTGCTGATCTATGAGCTCGCTGTGATCAAGCAGTTTGCGGAACCTCTTCTCTTTAACGTAAGACAGAACGAGCCTGCCTATTACGAGGCGAAGAGACTTCTTAAGTTTCTCGAGTATTTTGTCGGTGTAGATACAGCGGCGGTTCCCACTAACTCGCTTCTGAGGGAATTTGTGGGCGGAGGCTGTTTTGACGCCTGAGTTGACAACTGTCAGACTCGCGAGTAAAATGCATAAGGATATAAGCAGGGCGGGCGATCGCGGCTGCAGGTCCCGAAAGGGCGCAGACGAGGAAAGTCCGGGCTTCACAGGGCAGGATGCCGGATAACGTCCGGTGGAGGTGACTCCCAGGCCAGTGCAACAGAGATATACCGCGAAGCAGCGGGCCCGGTGCCCGCTGCCCGTAAGGGTGGAAAGGCAGTGTAAGAGACTACCGTCTTCGTGGTAACACGGAGAGCCATGTAAACCCCATCCGAAGCAAGACCGAAACGAGGGCTGTGAGCTTGCCCGGCTCGCTCTCAGGTGGGTCGCTTGAGGCCGCCGGCGACGGCGGTCCTAGATAGATGATCGTCTAAGACATAACCCGGCTTACAGCTCTGCTTATATATTATGGTTATTAATGATCAGGATCCGCGCCGCGGATCCTTCATTCAGTCAGAAAGGAAGCGATATATAATGACGAAAATTGATATTGTGTCCGGTTTCCTGGGAGCCGGCAAGACAACGCTGATCAAGAAGCTGATCAAAGAGGCGCTTGCAGGCACACGCGTCGTGCTGATCGAGAACGAGTTCGGCGAGATCGGTATTGACGGCGGTTTTCTCAAGGAAGCGGGAATTGAGATCCGTGAGATGAATTCCGGATGCATCTGCTGCTCGCTGGTAGGTGATTTCGGAACATCCCTGAGGGAAGTTATGAACCAGTACGCCCCTGAGAGGATCCTGATCGAACCCTCCGGAGTAGGAAAACTGTCTGATGTCATGAAAGCGGTGCAGGATGCATCCGAAGGCTCCGATATGGCCCTCAATACCGCCGTAGCGGTTGTGGACGCTTCCAAGTGCAAGCTCTATATGAAGAACTTCGGCGAGTTCTTTATCAACCAGATCGAGTGCGCAGGCACGATCATCCTCACAAGAACCGACAAGGCAAGTCAGGAAAAGATCGCTGAGTGCGTAGAGATCCTTCGCGAACACAATCCGAAGGCAACGATCATCACGACCCCTCTTGCTGAACTGGACGGCAAACAGGTCCTCGCTGCTATCGAAGGCAGATCCGATCATCACCATCATCACGACGATGATGACGATGAGGAAGAGCACGAGCACCATCATCATCACCATCATCACGACGATGATGACGATGAGGAAGAGCACGAGCACCATCATCACCATCATCACGACGATGATGACGATGAGGAAGAGCACGAGCACCATCATCACCACCATCATCACGACGATGATGACGATGAGGAAGAGCATGAGCACCATCATCACCACCACGATCATGACCACGAGCACGCGGAAGTGGAAGTGGATGAAAACGGCAACAGGATCTATAAATCCCACAGTCATCACCATCACCACCATCACCACGGCGGACATGACGCGGACGAGATCTTCGCGAGCTGGGGAATGGAGACGCCTGCCAGATACTCCGAGGAGGAGATCAGACAGATCCTTGCTAAGCTTGATGATTCTGAGACCTACGGCTTTGTTCTTCGTTCCAAGGGAATGGTTCCTGATCAGGATGGACGCTGGATCCACTTTGACTATGTTCCCGAAGAGACAGAAGTGCGTTTCGGAGCAGCGGATGTCACCGGCAAGATCTGCGTGATCGGTTCCGGTCTCAAGGAAGACGCACTCGCTGAACTGTTCCGCAAATAAAAGGCGCATTATGGCATTGTTTGGATTTGGAAGAGGAAAAGAGAAAAAAATGGTACAAAAACCGGTTTATGTGATCAATGGATTTCTGGACAGCGGGAAAACTTCCTTCTTCTCCTACACGATCGCTCAGCCGTATTTTCAGACGTCCGGAACCACCCTTCTGATCGTTTGTGAGGAAGGCGAAGTGGAGTACAGCGAGCGTCTGCTGCGTCAGACGAACACGGTGATCGAGGCGTTCGAAAATGAAGAGGATCTTACCCCGTCTGCGATGATGGCGCTGGAGGCAAAATACAGACCTGAGAGAATTCTTATTGAGTATAACGGTATGTGGGACTTCAGGAAGTTCAGGCTTCCGAAAGCCTGGAGACTGGAGCAGCAGATCACTTCGATCGATGCTTCCACATTCTCAATGTATTTTACAAATATGAGATCCCTGCTGGCAGAACAGCTCAGAAATTCAGAGCTGATCATGCTCAACCGATGTGACGGTATAGACGAGAAGACCCTGATCTCCTATAAGAGAAATATCAAGGCGATAAACCAGCAGGCGGATCTGATCTTTGAGGACGCTAACGGCGAGATCGATATGACAACGGAAGAAGATCTTCCTTACGATATTCACAAAGAACCTATCGTCCTGGAGAATCTTAATTATGGGATCTGGTACCTTGACGCAATGGAACATCCGGACCGCTATGACGGCAAGGAGATCGAATATACCGGCATGGTGATGATCCCCGATAAGTTCCCCAAGGGATATTTTGTCCCCGGAAGAATGGCCATGACCTGCTGCGCAAATGATATGTCTTTCCTGGGCTATGCGTGCAAGGCAGATAAAGACGTGATCTTCCCGGAAAGAACATGGGTGAGAGTCAGAGCGAGAGTTTCCTATGAGACATTCTCCGAATACGAGGGCAAAGGCATTGTTCTCTATGCGGAAAAGGTTGAAAAGACAGCGGAGCCCAAGGAGCCTGTGATCAATTTCGCGGGCTGATATCTAATGAAAACAGAAAAAATCGCAGTTCCGAAAGAACGGGACTGCGATTTTTTGACTAATGCCGCAAAAAAACTTTCCGCATGCCCTGTGGGTCGTGGACACTACGGAAAGTCTTATAAGCAATTTATATTCCGATGCTCAGATCTTGTTGATGCTGCTGGCAAGACGGGAGACCTTGCGGGAAGCGTTGTTCTTGTGAAGAACGCCCTTTGTGCAGGCCTTGTCGATGGTAGCTTCAGCGGCAATAAGAGCTGCTGTTGCAGCTGCCTTGTCACCGGCCTCTACAGCCTTGTTGACTTTCTTGATCGCAGTCTTGACGGAAGACTTTACAGCCTTGTTTGCAGCGGTCTTCTTAGCGCTTGTGAGAATTCTCTTCTTGGCAGATTTAATGTTTGCCATTCTACATACCTCCATGTAATGTACAGTAAGTGTTATACATATCGTTCCGAGCGCTGTGCAGCCGCGCATACAGTGCTCCATATTGCTCATGAGTGCAGCAGAGAAGACACGAAAACTCTTTCTGCACATACGATAATATCTTAGTAGAACCCAAAATGAATGTCAAGCACGAAATAAGGAAAATATGGGCTGTGGACATCTATTTTGATATGGATTATACTCTTTTTTATAGGATATGACTAATGGAGTGATACAACAAATGAATAATAATACTGGCAATATGAAGAAACTGGACCTCGAAGAGATTCAGCAGAGAGAACTGAGGATCTTTAAGGTCTTTACGGAAATCTGTGAGCGTTACGGGATCCGGTATTATCTTGCGGGAGGGACGCTCCTCGGCGCTGTCCGCCACAAGGGATTTATTCCCTGGGACGATGATATTGACGTAAATATGCCAAGAGAGGACTATGACCGTTTGCTGTCCCATGCGGACGAGATCAATGCCTCCGGCGATTATAAACTCGCGGCCTGTGAACTGGGAGATCTGAATTATCCCTTTGCCAAGATCTATGATCTTCACACGAGCATCAGGAAATTGTACGATCAGGACGAGACGGAGAAGAATCTCTGGATCGACATATTCCCTATGGACGGCCTGCCGGACGATGAGAAGGAAGTAAAGAGGATCTTCAGAAAGACCCTTGCGGCAAGAAGGATCCTGAGAGTCAAACAGGCGAGGACGGGAGAGGGGAAGACTGCACTCAGAAGAGCGCTCAAACCCTTTATCAAAGCTATTGTAAAGCCCCTTGACGATGCCCGGATCCTGGACTATATCAACAGGACATGCCGCACATACAAGGTTGATGAGTGCGGATATATGGGCGGTATTGCAAACGGCTACGGTCCCCAGGAGCGTGTCCCGAGAAAACTTTATCTTAAATCTGTACCGATGCAGTTTGAAGATATGGTGGTCTCAGCTCCGGGCTGCTGGGATTATTATCTGCGTAATCTCTATGGGGACTATATGCAGCTGCCGCCGGAAGAAAAACGGGTCACGCATGATATGGATGTGTGGGTACAGGCAGACTGATAATACGGGAACAGAGTCTATGAAATACTATACAAAAGAGATATGGAATGAAGAGGGATATCAGCGCACGGCAGGCATTAAGGCCAGGGATGACGTTGATGTGATCCTTGAGAAAAACGGCTATAAGGGAATTGAGATCTGTATGCCCCGGACCGACAGAGAAGGCCAGAACGTCCTTCAGAAAGCCGGCTATCACTACAGACTCATGAGAGTGTGGGACGACTGCCTTTCCGTGACCGGTGAGGGAGACATCCTTGTTATCCAGTTTCCTATAGTCAATCACTCTGTGCTGCTTGCATCCAGTATCAGAAAGGCGAGAAAAAGGGGCGTCAGGATCATTCTCCTGATCCATGATCTCGAGATACTCAGAGCAGCCATAAGAGGCACTACGACGCGCAGAGAGAAGGTCAGGCTTCGGCTGGAGGAGGAGACGCTCCTCAAGAATTGCGACGGGATCATTGTTCACAACAGAAATATGAAAAAGAAACTCGCTTCAATGGGCATTCCCTCCTCCAAGATGGAAGTGCTCGGGATCTTTGATTACCTCATCCCTGAAGCCGGTTACGCCAAGACAAGGGCAGACGGCCCGGTGGTCATCGCCGGTGCTCTCAGGCCCCACAAAGCAGGATACGCTTATCATCTGCCGGCAGGAATCGATTTCAACCTCTACGGTGTCGGATATGAAGCGGATCCGCAGGATAACGTGAGATATCTGGGATCTTTTGAACCAGATAAGCTTCCGGAAGTAATGGAAGGGAGCTTCGGGCTGGTGTGGGACGGAGAGACCACCGAAACGTGCAGCGGAACATATGGAGAGTATCTGCGGATCAATGACCCGCACAAGGCCTCGCTGTATCTTGCGTCCGGCATGCCGGTGATCATATGGAGCGAAGCAGCTCTGGCTCCCTATATTACAAAGAACGGATGCGGCATTACTGTTGACTCCATTGAAGAGATCCCCGGCAGGATCGCTGATATGACAGAGGGAGAGTATGAAGCGATCCGTTCCAATACTATGAAGATCTCTGACAGGCTCCGCAAGGGAAAATATACAACGAGGGCACTGAAGAGAGTTCTGGGTCAAAAGGAGTAGATCTGTATGTATTTTTTTAAGAATCTCTATGTGGGACCTTCCATCAGGGACCCGGAAGAAGTGAAGAGGAAACTTATGCGCGGGGAAGGACAGATCACGATCTATGTGATCGCTCTTAGTCCTTCAGTGCCCGGGCCCGGTTCCAACCAGCTTGAGATTCTCCACTGCGTCAATCTTCAACAGCCGTATTACAAGAAATATCCTCCCTACATTATCGGCATTGCCGCGGGACGTACAGAGGCTGTGGAACTTGTGCAGAGACTTGTGCAGGAGGCATATGACCACACAGGAAGCGGCGATGTCAGAGCTTACCTGTTCCCGCATGGAATAAGGAAACTGCGGGGCAGAGATGTAAATCCTGCGCTGTCTGATAAATCCCCGCTCTCATCCGGCAGCGGCGCGCCTGACACGCAGGAGGAGCAGCTGAAGCAGCCACAGTCTGAGTAGGGAGGAGGAAATGGCAGTATTTCTTACTATATTAAAATGGCTGGGAATCATATTGCTGGTCCTTCTGGTTCTGATCCTTGTGATCCTTCTCATAGTGCTGCTGGTGCCGATCAAATATAACGCCAGGGCGGCTGTAGAGGACCCCGACAGACATGAAGAGTTTCCTGTTTCCGTACTCAGGGAAAATTCAGAGGTGACAGCCCGCATTTCCTGGCTCTTCGGCGCCGTGACAGTACTTGTTGCTTTTCCGGGGAACGAGTTGATCGCCGTGAAGGTCTTTGGCAAAGATATCGGGATCATGAACAGACTTAAGAAACAAGAAGCTGTGCCGGAAGAGGCTGCCAAAGAGCAGGAAGAAGAAAAGAAAGAAACGCTTCTCTCAGAGAAGGTGGATGCAGTCATTGCCAGGATGGAAAAAGTCATTGATGCGGTTGATTATGTTCACAGAGTCCTGACGGGAAGCTGCGGCAGAAGAGCTTTTCGAAAAGTCAGCCGGCGCCTTATGAATATCTTGGATGACATGATGCCGGATCATTGGAAGATCAGCGGAAATGTGGGGCTTAACGACCCCTGCCTCAATGGAAAACTGACCGGTTTTACATCAATACTGATGCCGTTTATGGATGAGCATTTGGGAATCGATACCGAGTGGGATCTGTATCGCTGCAACATGGACGCGGAGATGGCCGGAGAGTTCAGGCTGATCACGCCGGTAAAGGAAGCGGTCCCTCTGATTTTTGACAAGGACTGCCGGAAGATGCTCAAAAAGCTTAAGAAGGTTAAGAGCAAGCTGCAATAAATGTGGGCATTATAAGATGAACATATTAAAATAGAAACACGTAATTAACAGTTTCAGGCTGTAAAGGCGAAGAAAGAGGAACGGAAATGGCTCAAGAAAAGAACAGTATCACAACAGTAGTCAAATCTCTTATGGACGGTGCGGAGAGTGTGCTCACTTCCAAGACTGTCGTCGGCGCGCCCGTGAGGATCGGTGATCAGATCATCATTCCGCTTTCCGATGTATCCATCGGATGCGGAGCAGGTTCCAACGGAACCGACCACAAAGATGCCGGTGCCGGCGGATTTTCTGCAAAGATGACGCCTACTGCAATACTCATCATCAAGAACGGACAGACCAAGGTGGTCAATATCAAGGATCAGACTGCGGTCACCAAGCTTGTCGATATGATCCCTGACGTCATTGACAAGATCAGGGGAAGAAACAGCGGTATGATATCTGATGAAGAGGCTGTAAAAGCCGCGTTCCCGGAACCTGAGGTTAAGGATGTTTCTGTCAGGGATAAAGAGGCGGACAAATGAGCAATGTTGCCTTGATCTTTGCCGGCGGAACCGGGCAGAGAATGAACACCAGAACCAGGCCCAAACAGTTTCTTGAACTGCACGGGAAACCTATCATCGTCTATACTCTTGAAGCTTTTGACCAGCACAGCGAGATCGACGGCATCGTGGTCGTAATGCTGGAAAGCTGGATCGGATACACACAGGAACTTGTGCGGAAGTTCGGACTTAAGAAGATCAGAAAAATCGTTCCCGGAGGAAGCACAGGGCAGGAGTCCATCTATAACGGTCTGTGTGCGGCTGCGGAATACTATGGGGAGAAGGATATAGTATTGATCCATGACGGCGTAAGGCCCCTGATCGACGAAGAGACTATCTCCGCAAATATAAGAACTGTGAAAGAGCGGGGAACTGCCATCACCGTCACTGCGGCTATTGAGACGATCACAATGAAGGATGAAACAGGGGCAGTCGGAACGATCATCGACAGGTCCAAATGCGAACTCGCAAGGGCGCCCCAGAGTTTCTACCTCGGAGAGATCCTCGGCGTTCACAACAAAGTGCGTGAGGAACACGGCGGAACAGGCTTTATTGATTCCGCAAGCATGATGAAACATTACGGATATAAGCTCTATACTGTGCAGGGAAAACCGGAGAACATAAAGATCACAACACCGAGTGACTTCTATATTTTCCGCGCAATGGTCGATGCAAGAGAGAGCTCTCAGATCTTCGGAATCTGATGACCGGGAGAATTAAATGACAGAAAGTTCAGAGATCTTTAAGGAAGATATGAGGTGGATCTGCGAAGCAGATCTGCCCTGGGAGAAACTCAGAAACAGCACCATTTTAGTGACGGGAGGAACAGGGCTGATCGGAATGACAGCGATAAATGCCCTGATCTATGCGGGACGCGAGCGCGGGCTCGGTCTGTCGATCTGCGCGGTCGTCAGGGATACCGCGAAAGCGGAGAGAGTCCTGGGAAGTCTTACAAGCGCTCCGGAACTCCATCTTTTGACAGGGACGATGGAAGAGCTTCCGCCTCTTCCGGAAAAGATCGATTACTGGATCCACGGCGCCTGCCCGACTGCAAGCGCTTTTATGAATGAACATCCAGTGGAAGTAATCCGCACATCCGTGGAGGGGACGATAAACCTGCTGGAGGAAGCGGGAAAGCGTAAAACGCAAGGCTTTGTATTTCTTTCCAGCATGGAAGCTTTCGGAGAAGTAAACACGGAAGATCTGCTGGACGAAGGATCACTTGGGAAAGTGGACCTTAAAAGAACAAGAAGCTGTTATCCTGAGAGCAAGAGAATGTGCGAGATGCTCTGCACCGCTTATGCAGCGGAATACGGATTTCCCGCGATGAGCATACGTCTCGCGCAGACCTTCGGACCCGGCGTAGATTACAATGACCGCCGGGTGTTCGCGATGATGACCAGAAACGCCATTGACGGAAAAGACATCGTCCTGGCGACAAAGGGTACCAGCCGGCATCCCTATCTGTACACCGCGCAGGCTGTGACAGCTATACTGACAGTTCTGCTCAAAGGTGCTGCCGGGGAGACATATAATGCCGCAAATCCTGCCACTTACTGCTCAATATTTGAGATGGGAGAAATGGTAGCCAGGGAAGTGGCCGGAGGCAGGATCGCTGTCAGAGTCGATGAGAGCGGAGATGCTTCCCGCTATCCTGCTCCGAGCTTTCTCAATATGGATATCACAAAGATACGGAAATTGGGGTGGGAGCCTGAACATGATCTTATCTGGATGTACAAAAGACTCGAGAAGTATCTTCGTTCTATGATATGAAAGACAGATTCAGGCGTGCCAAAACTTAGAAAACTAAAAAGACAGACACAAGAAAAAGGACTGTATTATACAGTCCTTTTTGGTTAATAACTCGATATTCTTACATCCAGTCAGTGATGATCCTGATCAGGCGGCTATATCAGATAGCGCGCTCGACCTTGTTAGATCTAAGGCAGCTGGTGCAGACGTGCATTCTCTTCTTAGCGCCGTTGACGTTCACAGCAACCTTCTGGACATTGGAATTCCAGAAATGAGCGCCCTTGCCGCAGATATCACATTTTGCCATCTTAAACACCTCCTAACGTACATATTCGGGTCTACAACATTTGTATAGTATCAAAAATGAATCATGAATGCAAGGAAAAAATAATCGAATTTGCAGGAATTAGATGGCCTGTGAGGGAATACGTTCTTTTCTTTTCGATGCTTTGAGGGTATAATTTATATTGATTTACCGTGTACTTATTTAGTTCCGACAATTCTGTACGAGTGATTGACGGGATCACGGAGAGATCATTACTATTGCCGCTGCTGCGGCTATGAAAGGAGAACGGCCTTTGAAGACATTTTTAATGAATACACATATGGGTAATATCAGTGTTGATACTGAAGTGATCGCGCAGTATGCCGGAAGCGTGGCAAATGAGTGCTTCGGCATTGTAGGCATGGCTTCTGTCAACAGCAAAGAGGGATTCGCGAATCTCCTCAAGAGAGAGAGCATGACGAAGGGAATCAACGTAACTCTGAATGCAAGGGACAAGCTTGTCATTGATTTTCATGTGATCGTGTCTTACGGAGTGAATATTATGGCTGTAGCCGAGAACCTGATCTCCTCTGTATCATACCGCGTTGAAGATTTCACCGGTCTTGAGGTTGAAAAGATCAATGTTTACGTAGAAGGTGTGCGCGTCATTGATTGAAATCAAGCGCAGTGCGCCTCAAACGAGCCTTAACAAATAATTTTTATGCAGGAGGAAGATGCGGTGACGACCAGCACAATAGACGCCAGGCTGCTGGCAGAAATGTTTTTTGCCGGTGCAGCTAATTTGGAAGCTAATAAAGAATGGATCAATGAACTGAATGTATTTCCGGTCCCTGACGGTGACACCGGTACAAATATGACTCTGACGATCAAATCGGCAGTGAATGAAGTATCGGCACTTGGAAATACAGACAGCATGAAGGATATATGTAAGGCGATGTCTTCAGGCTCGCTCAGAGGTGCCAGAGGAAACTCCGGCGTCATTCTCTCCCAGCTGATCCGCGGTTTCGGCAAGGTGGCAAAAGCAGAGACGGCTCTGACGATCCCTGTCCTCGCTGAGGCTTTTGACAGGGCTGTAGAGACGGCTTATAAAGCAGTCATGAAACCCAAGGAAGGAACGATCCTTACTGTCGCAAAAGGCGCGGCGCTCAAATCGAGAGAGCTGGCGGATGCCGGAGAGGAGAATCTGGAAGTCTTTCTGGGGGCAGTCCTCGAAGAGGCTGAGAAGGTACTTGCTCACACTCCGGAGCTCCTTCCCGTTCTCAAGGAAGCGGGTGTAGTTGATTCAGGCGGACAGGGCCTTGTTCAAGTGATGAAAGGGGCTTACGACCGGTTCCTGGGCAAAGAGATCGATTACAGCGCTCTTATTGAGAAAGAAGAGCCCGGGGAAGAGGCAGAGCCTGAGAAAGAAGCTCAGGAGCAGGAAGCGCTCCGCTTCATCTATAAGATGAGAATGACAGTCCTCATGATCAAGAAACCTTCTTCCAGAGACCAGAAGGAGTATCTGGAGTTCCTGAAGTCTCTCGGCGACCGTGTCAAGTGCGCTATGGAAGGCGATATTCTTCATGTAAAGGTTCAGACCAATGATCCCGGCCTGATCATCCAGAGAAGCCAGAAGTTCGGCGAACTCGGAGAGGTGAGGCTGATCAACCTCAAGGAGACAGACAGCGCAGGCAAGACCGCGTCGGCAGAAAAATCCGGCTCCAAGCCGAAAGCTCCTGTGGAACAGGTAAAGCCGGCTCCGGAGCAGGAGGCGGCAAAGCAGCCCAGAAAAGATGTCGGCTTTATCACTGTATCTGTCGGAGAAGGGATCAAAGAGATCTTCCAGGGACTCGGCGTCGATTATGTGATCAGCGGTGGCCAGACAATGAATCCCAGTACAGATGATGTCCTCAAGGCTGTTGAGAGTGTCAACGCAGACGTGATCTTCGTTCTTCCCAACAACAAGAACATCATAATGGCGGCAAACCAGGCTGCTTCTCTTACCACGGACAAGAAAGTGGTCGTTGTTCCCACAACTACAGTTCCTCAGGGCATCACTGCTGTGATCAACTATATGCCTGATCTCGATGCGGAAGCAAATAAAGCGAATATGTTCGAGGAGATCGGAACCGTCCACAGCGCTGAGATCACATACGCGGTACGCGATACAGAGATCAGCGGCATTGCGATCCATCAGGGCGACATCATGGGAATCGGTGACGAGGGCATTCTGACCACCGGAAGCAATGTCGAGGATGTGACGTTTGAATCTCTCAAAATGATCGTTGAGGAAGATACTGAGATCATCAGTATTTATTACGGCGAGGATGTGACAGAGGAAGATGCCGAGAAGCTCAGAACCAGAGCTGCAGAGGCGTTCCCTTCCTGTGACGTGGAACTCCAGTATGGCGGACAGCCGATCTACTTCTATATATTGTCTGCTGAATAAGCCGGAGTCATATGGCCGTACATTTGATCCTGATAATTTACGAACCGGATGCTGTAAAAGCATCCGGTTTGTTTTGGAAGAGAACATACAGCAGGCTAACAGAATGAATCTACAGA
>CACZXG010000095.1 GCA_902785055.1 uncultured Lachnospiraceae bacterium | reverse complement strand
TATTCCGGCAAAGTCAGTCCCTGTAAGATACGGGATAGGAGAGTTGCAGAGCGCGATAAACCGCGGCGAGAATTCTCCCGCCGCCCTCACGACATCCTCGATGAGTTTGCTGTCATTGCCCATGACAGCGTCAGGCTCACACAGTCCCGACAGAAAGATCAGGCTGTCGCGATCGTACCAGCGCGTCTCGTCATGGGTGTTGTATGTGGAATTACATCCGGACGGGTCGTGCATGACTACCATGCCTCCCAGTTCGTACAGTGCCGAGCACACTCCCGACACATCTCCGGAGTAGACCGGCAGTATTCTGTATGCCTGTCTCATAGTATCCTCCCGAAGGTCAAAATATTGTCTTACTGCCTGCGTCAGAGCAGAATGCTCTCGCAGCCAAGTCCTTTTCTGGGGACAAGGTCTCTGGTGTCTTTCGCGTTTTCAAAAGCGTCTTCCATCAGAGCGGCCATTTTTCTGATCCCGCTGTAGCCCCACATTCCCCCGTAGTCAACGAGATTCACAAAATGCTCAGTGCCGCAGAACCAGGCCGCTTTGGGACCGACAGCCAGATAGCCGCTGTGTTCGGAATCTATGGCTCCCGCATGGAGCAGGCGGCCCTTTACATGGATCGTGCTGCAAAGAAGCACTTCGCTGTAGTTTTCTCTAAGCCAAAGGAAATCGTCCTCTTCCTCAGGGCTCACCGCGTCCAGATAGACTTCCCTGACCACAAATCCGCGCTCCAAAAGGAGCCTTGCAAACCCCAGAGGTCTCTGCACGGCTATGTAGTCGACAGCGACCGGCGTATCCCCGATCATACCGTGCAGATGCCGCAGCGCTTCTTCACACTGTTTTTCTTCCTCTTCGAAGCTGATGCCGGCCTGTTCAACTGATGTACCCAGTGTCTGTGCCGCAGTCTCAAGTTCTCTTCTGATTCCGGCATAATCCATGACAGCCGGTAGGTACAGCCCCTTACAGCCCAGCCTTCTCGCAGTCTGCCGTATAGAGACCGCCGACATCGGACTTCTTGTTATGAGAACTTCTCTGCCGGATAATTTCTGATACTCTTCTAACGTCCCGCAATCCTGTATCTGCAGAGGATATGAAAACGTTCCGCGGACATTATCCGCTGCATGGATCAGCCGCATCAGATCGCTCTCGGGATCCAGCGCATAAATATCTCCGAGAAGAGCTGTGAGCCCGCTCTTTTCTTTTGGCTGTTCAAGGATGTCCATCATAGCCTTTCTGAGTTTCATATCAGGGCTTGGTCCGGTTTTTTGCATGATCGGATCCATCCACCCTTTTATGAACACGATCTGCGGGAATCTCTTTTCCAGCTCTTTATATACATATCTCAGATCACATCCCATGAAATGATGGAGGCACACGGGAAATACCAGGACAGCTTTGGGAAGTCTTTCTTCTCCCCTTTTTCTTCGGATCTTATCCAGTACGTCCGAGACTCCCTCCAATGTGATCTCCTCGAGATTTCCACTGTGCATATCCTTCTCTTCAAGAACTACACAGGAAAAGCGCTCGATGGCGTTCATCTCGGCGGCAGTCATTACGACGCCCCTCATGCAGTTGTCCGAACAGATGTAAATCTGATGGGCCTGAGGCATCAGCATTCCGATATGCACGATGTTCCATGTCTCGTGGACCGGCGGGTTGAATTCAAGTTCCTGCGCGAACGGTGCGGGAAAAGCGGCCTTCGATACAGGGATTCTTGAGGGCCCTTCGTGCCCGGCTTCAGTTGTTATTCTGTTCTTTATCGGAGCAGCAGGTACTTCCTGTACCGGATAGTCAATCCCGCAGTCAGAAGCAATTTTGTCAGCAAGCTCTCTGTAGGAATCCGCTATAGCGGAATCAGGGAAAACGCTCATGACGGTCTCTCCCTGCTCCTCCGCTTCCTGCACAAGTTCTGATCTTTCGAGACTTCCAACGACTTTTGTGTGAAGGTCCTCAGAGAGTTCGAGGACCTTTTCCTCCTCCCGCTTTACATTTCTCCGGTTGAGGATCAGGCCGCCCAGCTGCGCGTATCCTCTCTCTTTGAAGTTCTCCACAGCAAGTCCGATGTTTGCGGCGGCGTAAATGGCCATATTCTCTCCTGAGGTCAGGATGTACACTTTGTTTGCATATCCCTCTCTCATGGGCATGGCAAATCCTCCGCATACCACATCACCAAGGACATCGTAGAGGATCACATCCGGGCTGTATTTTGACAAAATATCTTTGTCCCTGAGAGTTTCCAGCGCAGTGATGATGCCTCTTCCTGCACATCCCCTTCCGGGCATGGGGCCTCCGGCCTCTGCGCAGATGACTCTTCCGCTTCCGGTCTCTCTGACATAGATGACGTCTTCAAGTTCAAAGGGAACGCGCTTCCTGACCATCTCCATGACTGTCGGGATCTTTTTCCCTTCCCGCAGGCTAAGAGTAGAATCCGCTTTGGGGTCGCATCCGATCTGCAGGACAGTCATCCCCCGGCTCGCCCAGTACTGAGACAGATTTGAGACGGTAGTCGATTTCCCTATGCCGCCTTTTCCGTAAAATGCTATCCTTATCATCTTATCTCTACCTCTGAGATCACGTTGGAATAAGCCGTCTTGGCACTGATCCCCGGAAGCCTTCCGATCTTGCCGGAAAGCGCGCTGATCTTCTCCTGAGGTGCGTCTACGGCTACGCTGATGATGCTGATTCCCTTACTTCTGTAAGGGATACCCATTCTCCCGATTATATATTCGCGGTATTCGTGAAGGATCTCATTGATCTTCTGGGCCGCGTCCTCATTACCGACAATGATGGAGATCACCGCCACTCTCGTCTCTATGCTCATAGCCGTCTCCTTTATTCACTCAGCAGATTCTCGGAAGAAGTTCGTTGCCGGGCTGCGGAAGAAGGGTCTGTGCGCCGATCTCCGTCGTCATTGTCACTCTCCCGGGCATGTTGTCTGTGATCCGGCCGATCACAGCCGTCCCTTCCGTATACTTGCAGCTCCGGAGGGTTTGTGCCAGAAGCTCTGCTTTCTCTTCGGGACATACCATGACAAGTCTGCCCTCGCAGGCGAGGTAGAGGGGCTCAAGTCCCAGAAGTCCGCAGACTCCCTTCACAGCCGGATCCACCGGGATCTTACCAGCGTCAAGGTTCACGCCGACGCCGCTCTGTGCCGCGATCTCATAGAGCACAGTTCCAACACCGCCGCGGGTTGCATCGCGTATGACATGGATTTCAGGAACAGCATTCAGTGCAGCCTGAACAGCTCCGGACAGGGGAGCGCAGTCGCTTGTTACGTCCGCTTCGATCCCGTAGTCCTCTCTCTCCAGGAGAATGGTGCAGCCGTGTCTTCCGATATCACCGGTCACAAGGACTGCATCGCCGGGTTTTGCCAGTGCCCCGGAAGTCTTTACACCTTCCGGAATGATCCCGACTCCGGTGGTATTTATAAAGACGCCGTCAACCTGGCCTTTTCCGGCCACTTTGGTGTCTCCTGCCACGATCTGTACTCCGGCTTCGGCGGCAGTCTTCTCCATCGCAGCGGCGATCTCCTCGAGGCGGTCCATGGGAAAGCCTTCTTCGATCACAAAGCCGCAGGTGAGGTATTTGGGCACCGCACCCATACAGGCGAGGTCATTTACCGTTCCGCAGATCGAGAGTTTCCCGATATTACCGCCGGCGAAAAAAGCAGGGGATACGATAAATCCGTCCGTTGACATGGCGATCCTTCCCTTTTCCATCTGAATGACTGCAGCGTCATCAGCAGTAAAGAGCGGGTTTTGGAAATGTTTCTTAAATACGCGGTCGATCAGCTCCGATGTCTGTTTGCCGCCGGCGCCGTGGGCCAGTGTTACTGTGTTGTTACCGATCATTGTCTCCATCTCAACCTCCATACAGATAGAATGCCGAACAAGCGCCCTCGCCTGATACCATGCAGGCTCCCACGGGGTGCTCCGGCGTACATACTTTGCCAAAAACTTTGCAGTCGGAGGGGAGACATTTGCCCTGAAGGACTTCTCCGCACCGGCAGGCGGGATTGCTCCGCCCTTTCACTTCCGGCAGATTGAACTTTACACGCGCGTCATACTGCGAGTACTCATCCCGCAGCTTCATCCCGGACATAGGGATCTCTCCGATCCCTCTCCACTCGCTGTCGCAGGGTTCCATCATGCAGTCCACCAGACGCACCGCCGCCGGCTGACCCTGCGCTCTTACGACTCTTGGATAACAGTTCACAAAGAAAGGCTCTCCCTTTTCAAATTTTGTGACGGCGACGGCCAGCGCAGTTACAAGCTCTGAAGCTGTAAATCCCGCGCATACGCCGCTCACGCCGCGGGCCGCCAGGTCCTCGCAGATCCCCGTTCCCACAATGGCGTGCACATGGCCGGGGTAGAGATACAGGTCCGTACTGTCCTTCATGGCCTCATAGGCACCCGGCATTGTCTTATTAGCTGTCAAAACAGAGAAATTCTCCACTTTATCCTTCTGTGCGGTCTGTACAGCGAGACATACGGAAGGCGTTGTGGTCTCAAAACCCACTGAGAGGAAAACCACCTGTTCTTCCGGGTGTTTCAACGCATACTCCACCGCATCCGCAGGCGAATATACGACCTGTACTTTTGCTCCAACACCGCGCGCTTTCTGAAGGCTGGAACCGGTTCCGGGAACCCTGACAAGATCCCCGAAAGTGCAGATCGTACAACCGTGATCCAGTGCAAGGATGAGCGCCTCATCGATAAAACTCACAGGCGTTACGCAGACGGGACACCCAGGTCCTGAGATCAGGCGGATAGACGGCGGAAGTATCTTTCTGATCCCCAGACGGAAGATCTCGTGAGTGTGGGTGCCGCACACCTCCATGATCCGCACATCCGGACCGCTGTAGTTCTTAATGATCTCGAGGGCAGATCTCTTTTTTGCCCCGGTATTTGTATCCTGAGTCATAACAGTTCCTCCAGAAGCTCCTCCGTCTCTGTCTGGTCATCGCTGGTGATCTTTGAGATCGCCGCGCCGGCGTGCACCATGACATAATCGCCGGGCTCCAGATCCTCCAAAAGCTGAGCGGATACCTGTCTCCTGGCTCCGCTGGCATCTACCAGCGCTGTTCCGTTTTCATTGATCCTGATTACTCTTGCTGAAAGACCTACACACATAATTTCCTCTCCTTAGGCGGAATCTTCCGCTGTATTTTTATATTTGATCTTTATAAAACATCCGTCCGGATGACATTTACTTTCCCGTCATGGACAGCCTGCACTGCAGCTACAGCCTGACCCAGCGCTATACCCCCGTCGTTGGGCGGTACCAGGTGGTGGATCAGGACATCAAAGCCCTCCGCTTCCAGTCCTCTCCTGACCAGGTCCAGAAGAAGAAGGTTCTGAAAGCATCCCCCGCTGAGAGCTGCCGTCCTGATCCCGTTTTCCTTCCTGATCCCGACGCAGGCCGAAATGATCTGGTCAGCGAGCATTTTGTGAAAGAGCCATGCGAGACGATCCTGTTCCTCACCTCTGAGCCTTCCGAGAGTGATCTTTCTGACGATCTCATCCGTCGGAAGGATCCGGCGTCCATCTTCTGCTTTGTTTATTGTATGTTCCGCCGGACTTTCCTCATTTCTGCATCCCGGCACAGTTTTCTCATACCATTCCGCGGCAAATTCCAAAGCCATCGAAGCTTCTCCCTCGAAAGTGGAGTGCCTGCAGATTCCGCATATTGCACTTACCTGAGTTGAGTCTTCTGTCAGCCATTTTCATCAGAACCAAGGCCTCCAGATCCGTGCACAGCGACAGTTTTCCTGACAGGGAGAGGGCATCTTTCAGCGGTGACCCCTCCTCCTCTGCTTTACTGATACTATGCAGCATGGATACTGCGATCCTCCATCCGTCTGTGGAGGAGAGATCTCCTCCCACCTGAATGAAAGGTTTAATGCTGGCCTCCCTGACAAAGCCGTGATAGTCTGCCGTAAGGATCTCTCCGCCCCAGATGCTTCCGTCGGTCCCGTATCCGGTACCGTCCATGGAGACTCCTATGACCGGATCCGCATAATCATTCTCCGCCATACAGCTTAGAACATGAGCGTAATGATGCTGTACTTTTACTACCGGAAGGGGGTCTTTTCCCAGCTCCTTACCGATCTGTTCTGAAAGCGTGATCGCTGTCGTCACAGAGTTATATCTCGGGTGAAGATCGCATGCAATGACTTCCGGGGTCACTTCCAAAAGCCGCGCGTATCTTCCTGTCGTCTCTTCCAGTGCCCTTACGCTTCTTAGATCCGCCAGATCCCCGATATAGGAGGAGGGATAGAACAGACTTCCAGTTCCTATACAAAATGTGTTTTTCAATTCTCCGCCGATGGCCAGCACACTCGTGCCGCCTGTCTCCTTTTCGCTTCCCTCCCAGGCTGAGAGCATGTAGGGAAGAGGGGCATAGCCTCTGGATCTGCGGATCATATAGGGCTCACCGTTATAAAAATCCATGACCGAGTCATCTGCCCTTATCCGTATCTTTCTGTTGTGAGAAAGGATACAGTCGCAAAGATTTCCAAGTTCCGAAATTGCCTCGGCGTCGTCTCTGCAGATCGGCGCTCCCGAGACATTGCCGCTGGTCATTACAAGGCAGTCCGGCATAATGATCCCGTCAGGATAATCAAAGAGCAGGATCTGAACCGGCGCATAAGGGAGCATCACTCCCACAGTAGGATTTCCGGGTGCAATAGAAGGACACAGCTTTCCTCCTTCTCTGCGCTGCAGCAGCAGGATCGGCTTCTGATGCCCCGTAAGGATCTCTCTCTGCGCATCGCTGATCTCACATTCCCGCTCCACTGCCGCTTCGTCCCTCATCATTACGGCGAAGGGCTTAACGGGTCTTGTTTTTCTCCTGCGCAGCCTGGCCACCGCTTCCTCGTTAGAAGCATCACAGCACAGATGGAATCCGCCTATGCCCTTGACTGCAGCAATTCCGCCCTCAGAAATGATCCTTCGGGTTCTTGTGATCGCTTCACTTCCCCGGACATCCTCTTCTCCGGCGAGATACACCTCAGGTCCGCAGTCATTGCAGCAGACAGGCTGTGCATCATAACGCCTGCTCAGGGGGGAGTGATACTCACCTGCACAGGTCGGGCACATAGGGAACATCTTCATGCTCGTCCTCTCACGGTCGTAAGGAAGTCCTTCCAGGATCGTGAGACGCGGCCCGCAGCAGGTGCAGTTGATAAAGGGATGAAGATATCTTCTGTCGCCCGGATCAAGAAGTTCCCGGCGGCACTCTTCGCAGATCGCAATGTCCGGCGAGATGAAGATTTCCCCTTTAGTTTTGGCGCTCTCTATGATCTCGAAAGAGTCAAAACTATGCTCGCTGCTGTCGGCACTGCGGACATCCATCTTGAGTACAGCAGCTCTCTCAGGCGGCTTCTTTTCGAGAAGATTCAAAAAAGAGTCCACCTGATCCTGACTTCCCTGGGCGAAGATCTCCACATAAGGGCCTTTATTGCAGACAGAACCTCTGATCCCGGCTTTGGCCGCGTGTCTCGCCACAGTTGGGCGAAAGCCAACTCCCTGGACAATTCCGTATACTTTTATTCTCAGTGTCTTCTCTGTATTTCCGATCATAATTTACCTGAAACCGCGAAATGCGGCAGTCCTGCGAACACCCCGTCAAAATATCCCCTTAAGAGAGGGAGCATGACCGGGTCCGCGATGATCATATCGTATTTCCCTGAGCGTACCGCAAGGGCAAGATCCGTCTCCTCACTGAGGTGAAGATCTCCCGCTTCGCTTAAGTCTTCCTTCAGCATGAACCAGGTGGCAATGTCTGCTCTTTTCGCCCCCAATTCCCGCAGTGCCTCCCTGCAGGAATTTGCGGTGATCTGTTCGTGAACCACCAGTATACTCTTTCCGGCAATCTCTGTCTGTTCAGCGATCTTGCGTATCTGCCTCTCCGCCAGAGGATTGTAACAGCGGAAAGGGACTGAATATTTTGACAGAAGCGTCTTCGCCGCTTCATAACCCGATACTGTGACAACAAGGTTCTCACTGACAGATGCCGGATCTGCAAAAGCTTCTGTTCCATCCACGCGGCTTCCATATATTACTGCCGTCTTGCCGATCTTAATCTCAGCGTATTCTCTTAGCGCATCATAATCAGCGATGCCCCCAAGATCCATGTACTGCGCGCCGAGAATACCGACACGTCCTTTTTTCTCCGAAGAAGTATCAATTTCGGCCTTTTTTGCGAACTTTTCAAATAGTGCCAGATAGGCGCTCTCGGCACCTTTGTCATAGAATTCCATTCCGTCGCAGGCAATGCCGATGCAGGGAAGTCCGGTCTTTTTTTCGGACATTCTCTCAAGGGCTCTGAAGTCAGTCCCAATGACAGCCGGAACAGGAGTGCCGATAATGGCGGCAAAAGCAGGCGCTTTTTTCATCCCTGTTTCCGACAGTAAAGCTGCGGCATCCGCCAGTTTTTCCACCAGCCTTTCATCCCTTCCCAGAATCGCGTCCATGTCTCTAAGCCCTGCGCTGAACACGGCGCTTCTCTCACGGAACCATCTGGGTTCGTCGAAACCGCAGATATTGCCTGTGCAGCCTCCCGCGTCGCATATCACCGTGATCCCGCCAAGTTCATAGAATACGGAAACAGCGCCGGACTGGTCAGGAGCAAACGGAGTCAGTATCTCTCTGTAACCCTTGGGCCGCTTGTCATGAGCACCTTTATTCTGCGAAGACTCTTCCCGGCTGACCTCTTCGATTTTTCTTTCTGTCCCGTATTCGCCGATCAGTCTGACCGCGGAACCGTAAAGGTCCTGCCCGCCGCCTTTTGCTGTCTCCATCAGCGCCTCGAAAAACCTGCATACACCCATAAAGCCAAAAGGCTGGATGTCCTGCCCCCACAGAAGGCAGGGATATTCGGGGTGATACCAGCCGGCGTCCCTGCCAAGGGCGATATGAATAGAACCCTTGTCCGCATTGTCTTCGCCATGGTCATCTCCGTAGAGCAGCATGGAAGGCGACAGATTCGAGTATACCCTGGTCTCGGGACTGAGCGTCGAGAGATGCCTGATATAGCGATAGGAATCCGCAGTGATCGTTCCGAAGATCTCACTGACTCTGAAACCGTAACGCACCAGAGCAAGCGCAAGTTCGAAAGGATCGGCATTGACTGCTTCGCCAATACTGAAGACAGCTCCGGGATAAGCCTCTCTGAACCTCTTCATTGCCGTTTTGGCTTTTTCTGCGAAAGACATGTAATCAAACCGAACACCGAGAGCCGCTGCGAAAGCGTCATACTGCGCAGTTATCCTGTCGATCTGATAAAGCCTTGTCAGCTCAATGGAGGGAATTCCCAGTCTCTCCTGCAGATCTCCCGCAGCAGGCCTCGCCTCCGGATTCAGGATCAGGTTAAAATTGGCCTCTGCCATCTTCCCGAACTCAGAATAGTCCGCGCAGGATGAGACCTCCCTGATCTGCTTCACTCCTATCTGCTTCAGAAGGTCTCTTAACTCGCAGTCCTCTGCCAGCGGGGCAAAATATCCCAGGATATTAACGCTGTCGGCTCTCTTGGGTACCGGCTGCAGCAGGGAGTAAATGGATTGTCTTACGTGGACCATGGGCGGTTTTCTGCCCTCTCTTGTCAGCGCATACATATAGCAGGGTCTTACACGGATATAGGAATCCTCAGCGTTATCAGGCGCCGGCACTGTTTCATTTACCATTTTCTCCGCTTTTTTACAGACCCTCTCCATATCTGTTCCCAGAAGCGCATCCACACAGGTGATGCAGATCATGATAACAGAAGGTCTCTTTTCAAGACCCGCAGCCAACTCACAAACTGCCTTGGGAATTCGGCGCAGATGCCTGCCCGTAATAAGGTCCGTTTCGTCCATCGTCAGATAGAAGAACCTGTTTTCATAGCCCTTCATGGTACTGATGGATGAGGTGTTTCTCCCGCAGCATCCGGGGGATACGATCAGCATGACCGATCCCGGCACAGACAGCCCCGCCCTTTTGACGCCGAAACCTTCCGCTCCCGGTGAATTAAAGGCCAGCGTAGCCGGTGAGCTGTAGATCAGATGGGAGGAGGACATCATATCCTGCGGGATCTTATCTTTTCCCAATTCCCACAGTTCTCTCACTGTATAACTTGTTGCTCCGCTCATTCTCTCCTCCATCAGTTGCCTGAAGCTTCCTGCGCAAGAAGCTTCTTCGCCAGCTCCAGAAAACAATTGCTCACATAGAGCTCCGGATCTCCCTCAATCACAGTCTTTCCCTGATCCTCAAATCGGATGATATCGTCACTTCTTGGGATCCGGGCAACAATGGGAAGCCCCTTTGAGCGCGCAAACTCCTCTACCTTTCTGCTCTCGTCCTCGACATTTCTGCTGTTGAAGATGATACCCTCCACTCTGGCGTAGCTCCTGTCCTCGAAATTGCGCACCGCTGTGCATATATTGTTCGCCGCATAGAGCGCCATCTTTTCGCCGGAAGTCACAATGAGTACCTTCTGCGCATAGCCTTCCCTGATCGGCGCGGCAAATCCGCCGCACACGACATCTCCGAGAACGTCGTACAGCACAACGTCCGGCTTATAAGTCTCAAATAACCGAAGATCCTCGAGAAGGCTGAAGGTGGCGATAATACCTCTTCCGGCACATCCAAGACCCGGCGTGGGCCCGCCTGTCTCAATGCACAGCACTCCCCCGTATCCTTCTTTTGCGATCTTGTCAATGGATTCAGGCTCCTCATCCTTCTCGCGCAGATAGTCCATAACCGGCTGCAGCGGCTGCCCGCCCAGAAGATTGATGGTCGAATCCGCCTTGGGGTCACACCCGATCTGGATCACTTTTTTGCCCAGATAGGCAAATGCTGCCGCCAGATTGGATGTCATTGTGGATTTTCCTATGCCTCCCTTGCCGTAAATCGCGATCTTGATCATTGCGCTCTCCTGTCAAAATATTCCGTTCATAAAAAAAAGCTCCTCCACCTTCCGGTGAAAGAGCTTTGTATGCATGAAAACATGCGCAGGAAGGCCTTCCTCAAACGGAAGATCCCGCCTTTACCCGCATATGGCTGTCTTCATAAATAGCTGCTGCCGCTCTTCCAGGTCGGACAATTCTTTCCTGTCAGATTTCTCTATGCTTATTATTCCACAGAGTATACGATATATTCAAGTCCTGTATCATTCATGCCGCCAAGTTCCAGCAGATATTCGCCGTTCTCGTACATGAAGTCAAAGTCGTACCCGAAACTTCCTGAAAAGCTGGCCTCGCCGAGCTGTTCATGGATCTCGCTCTCTGGCGTTCCCCAGTTGAAGCCGCAGGGAAGTTCAAGTGCGGGAAGCTTGGGTTCCGCTCCATCCTTTCCCTGTCCCTTAGTGATGTAGATACCGGTCATTGGAAGATCAGTCAGTTTAACCTCGGAACCTGTATAGTTTCCGAATTCAGCCTTAACGATCACATCGCTGTCAGTGTAGTCAGGACTTGTCATCTTCGCTGTCACGACCTGGTCGGGCGCCATGGTCTTATCAGCGGGATTTCCATCGATCTCATAGGTGAGCGTCCATTTTCCGAGTTTCAGGGAACTGAGTTCGATCGGGAATGCAAGCTCCATTCCGTCAAAGGACATTACTCCGTCCAGCACCTCATTGAGATTTACTTCTGAAGTGTTGTCCTGCTTTCTCTTCTCGTTTTCTTCCTTTTTCCTCTCCGCTGCCTCTCTCTCCGCCTCAGGGTCTACTTCAGTGGGTTCGGGCTTTTCGATCACTTCCTTGGGCTGCTCCTTCTGCGTAGCAGCTTCGGCCGGCTTCTCTTCCTCTTTAATGATGTCTTCCGACTTCACCTCTTCGGGATTGATCGGCTCCATCACTGTGCTCTGCGCAGCCGCGCTCTCCTCGGATTTCTTTTCGGAGGCGTCTTTGTCTCCGCACCCGAAGAGGCACGCAGACAAAGCCAGCACCAAAAGTACTGCGGCAGTTCTTCTTCCAGCATTTACAATTCTTTTTCTGATCACTTTTTCTCCTCCCGTATGAGCGGACAATTGCTCCGCTCTATAAAATTTCATCCTGCTCAGATCGGATTGCGGCTAAATCCCTTGAATTTCTTACTATTTCTGCAGTAGAAATCATACAGATAAACACCCGTATTTCCATATTCCGGATAAGCAGTCTCCGGCACATCAATAATGCAGGATTCATAAGCATTGACGATCACGGTTCCCGAGGGATGCTCTCTTCGTCTTTCGAAGTTTCGCGAATATGACCTGTGCACATGCCCGTGAAACATATACAGAGGCTTTACTGTGGTAAGAAAATTGTCAAAACATTGAAATCCTCTGTGCGGCAGATCGTCCAGATCGCCGTAGCCCCTGACCGGCGCGTGGGCCACGAAAATATCGATGCCCCCTGTGATCTGTGTCTTTCTCATAAGACGGTTCACCCGGGAAGTCATCTCCGACTCCGTGTACATGTCGCTGCTTTCTTTGTACCGCATGGAGCCTCCCAGTCCTGCAATTCTAAGTCCGTTGTGATTATATATCATCTCATCGATACAAACGCAGCCTTCCGGCGGCTTTCTGTCATAGACCGTGTCGTGATTGCCGCGGACATAGAGCAGGGTCCGGTTTGCCATTGTAACAAGAAACTCCAGATAATCAGGGCTCAAATCTCCGCAGGAAATGATAAGATCGATCCCTTTAAGCTTTCGCGGTGTGTAGAAATCCCACAGGGATTTGCTCTCCTCATCTGCGATAACCAGAATCTTCACAGCTTATTCTCCTTTACACCGGTTGCTTTTACAGTTTTTTTGATCGAGTCATCAAGCTCCCATGTCTCAGGGATTTCTCCGATTATATTGTCACACAGCCAGTCCATTTTGATGATCTCTTTGTCACTGAGAGCCGGCGAATCAGGTCCTTTTAATATGCCGGTCTGTGTGTGGATCTCTCCTTCAAAGGGACTTGCCGCGTCCGAAGCAATTATGCGTTTGAGCGCAAGAACTACTTTACGGGAAGCATACGGAAGATTTTTTGAAAGGATTATATCCACAACTCCCGCAGATATTCCCCACCAGAAATTCACCGCCTTGCCGGCCGATCCGGATTTTCTTGCATCCAGTGACCCGTCGATGAGTTTGCGGATTATCTGCTCGTAATAAGGTCCCCACTGATAGACAGGTGCTGCGAGGTTCTCCACCTCCTGTTCCTCTCTTATGCTTCCGTCAGTTCTCTGCGTCCCGGCGTCGTGGATCCGGTACAGTCCATACTTTCTGGTAGGATCCTTGGGTTTAATAAAATCGATTCCGGAAATGATCCTGCAGCCGCTTTCGATCAGTTCTTTCTCCCAGTCACTTCCCTTTTTGGATGCCCAGACAAGTTTGATCCGGGCGTTCGGATCAAATGCTGCTGCGCCCAGCGCAAATGCGTTGATATTGGCGATTCCTCCGTAAATAGGATAGTCAGCTCTATATCCGATCATATGGTTCTCGGCCAATGAGGCTGCAAGACATCCCATCAGGAATTTGGCCTCATACATCCTGGTGTAATAGGTCGGCACCGAGCTTTTGGAGAGATTGACGGAGCAATTCATGATCCTCATCTCCGGGTATTCGATCGCAGCCTTGAGGCAGGCTTCCATCATGGCGGGAGATGTGGCGAATACTATGTCCTCCTTGTCCGCATTGCAAGCCTCAAATGCCTGCTCCAGATTATGCTCGGAGCTGCAGTCCTCAAATTTGATCGTCTCAACAGCACCCTCAAACTTCTCAACGAGTTCATTGGCGCCCAGTTCATGGCCGTAAACCCAGCTTGATTCCTCTTCTTTACGTTCAAAAAGGAATGCTGCGCGAATGGGCTTGCCGCTGTAAGCATTGCTGAGATTGATCAGTTTTTTGACTCCGCTTCCCTTTCCTACTTCCCAGGGTCCGCGGACCAGCTCTATTTTGTCATCTCCGGGTCTTACACTGTACTCGTTCCTGAGTTTCTGGATCTTGTGTCTGATCAGATTTTCCGAATCGTACAGAAGACTGTCGATCTCAAAGACCATAAGATAGAGCAAAAAAGCATCTCCTACAGTAATAGGATTCTTTCCGCTCATGGGCACATAGCACTTTGAGAAGACAATGAACGCGGATTTGATTTCTTCGATCAGATCGTCAGGCCAGGCTTTCTCCAGATCCTGCCCGAAGTGGTCTGCAAGCTTCGCGTATGAGCCCTCTCTTGAAAACGTGATGGAAAACAGTCCCGTCACATTGTAAAAGTCTATATATTCATAATAGATCCTGGAACCCGGATCGTCCGTTTTGGGCGGAAGGATGCGTATCACATTCCCGGGAATGGAGACATAACCGATAAATTTGGATACCGAGACTCTCTTGTTTCCCTCCTCCACATAGAATTTGTTCATGTATTCGTAAACCTTGATCGGTTCCCTGATTCCGTCTTCAAGCGCAGAATCATAGAGAGACGACCATTTTTGCGCGAATTCACTGTCCGGTTCTGTGATCGGCATGAAGTTGCAGGCGAATGCGTTCTGCCTTCCGACAGTTCTTGTGCCCGCGATCATATTCAGGGGAATCTCCTTGACGCCAAGCTCTCTTACCGCCATTTTATCAATACCCTGCCCCATAGAATCCAAGGCAGGAAGATAGG
>CACZXG010000094.1:1665-10626 GCA_902785055.1 uncultured Lachnospiraceae bacterium | reverse complement strand
TTTTTATGGGTTTTTACATCAAGTACGTTGATATAAACGACCGGAGCAACCTGCATCACGTTTGCTGTGATATACATGGTCTGACATGCAGTATATTTCGCAAAATCAGCCACATATCCGAGTTTTTCCATCGCTTCTGTTGCCGAGGTGCACAGGATCGGTACGTTGGTTACAGCATCCGGATCATCCAGCATCCAGACCGGTGCCGTGCCAATCACGACCTGTACAGCGCTGTCCGCTAAAACCGGAGCGCTGAGAGCAGTATCGTTCTCATAAACGTATACACCATGTTTAATGGCCATATTCTTACCTCCGTTTGAGCTCTTCCAGGTATTCAAGCGCCATCTTATAGATGGTCCAGAAATATCCAGATTCTTCTCTGATATTTCTCTCCACTTCCGAGTATCTTTCCACCGGAATGAAGAGTGTTTTCAGTACCGGTTTCTCCTGGATTGCCTTTTCGACCGTCTCCGGGATCGCCGAGTAAATTGTGTTATTGATCACGCCGATCTTATGTATTGTCGGGCCAACATACATAATCGGCGGTTTCTCTGTTACATGCTCAGCCGTTTTAACCGGCGTCGCTTCCTTGACGGCTTCGGGAGCCGCTCTTTTCTTTTTACCAGTAGCCATAGTTCGGTTCCTTTCTCATGGGCTTCGGGACATCAAACTTGAGTTCCACGCCTCCAAAAAAGTAGGGCCATGTGTCTTCATCCTGCAGTGCCCATTCCATATCCGAGTGGCACCGGAATGCCTTCCGCCCGGCATATCCGAGCGTGGCTTCCTGTGCAAATCTTGTGACGATTCGGTTGATCGCGTTCATGACGTAAAGATGTCCGTCGTTTTTTGTATCGGCATCATGCACTCCGATCAGGATGTCCGTCGTGACAGTCCACAACGAATCATCGTCTTCGGTTTTGCCTCTGTCGATCCGTACGATAAAGTACGGAAAGAACTGATCCGGATCATCGTCATCGTTTTCAAGTTTCGGGAGAAACTGGGCATACCCGGTGAAGCCTTTCTTGTTTCTGGTTCCATCACCGTATTTCAGGTGATAGTTTTTATATTGAGTCGGATTTTCGGGGTCTTCGACCTCTTCTCTGATGGTAGTGACGTCTTTCAGGATGTCTTCAATCTCGTTGATCAAGGCTTTCTGCAGGTCGTCCACCGTCATTAAGTCGTTTTGCATATCTACACCCCCTTATCCGAGTAACGCCGCTATTTGTTGTTTCATGTACTTTTGGAGATCTGATTCAATCTGTGGCTTTGTCGGTCCCCAGACGCGATTCTCAGAGCCAAGCATGTACGGAACGGACTTGGACTTCATTTTCCAGATTGGAAGCCTGGATTTTCCGACTCTGGCAAATACAAGATTTGTCATTGCCTGCTCTTCCTGTCCGGTCGTCCTGTTCTTCCGCATCACTTTTCTCTTTTCGCCGGTCTTTTTATCACGTTCCACTCTTCCGACTTTCATGACGAAAGACTTGTTTCCATTGAGTTTTATACTTTTCAGACTGCTTCTGACGACATCAATTTTGACGCCGCTCTTTCCGCCTGGAGACCACTTGAATTTTGGAACATCAAGGGTATCACCGTATGATCGTATCGTCGCAACCAAATTTCCGCCAGACGCCTTGTCGATCTGCATGTCCTTTTTGAATCCACCTGACTTGACGGTGTAGGACGCTTGTGCCTTGTCACCAAGCTTTACACGAGCAGAAGTTGCAGTCTTATTGAGTGCGCGAGCGATATATGTGTTTGCCTTTGTTCCAGCAAGCTCTCTCAGTTTTGCAGTCAGCGCAGCAAAGTCACTCTCATCCAGCTCCCAAGAAAATGTGATCATCTGTCCATCGCTCATGCCCTGTTCGCCTCCAGTGTGATCGAGTACACGCCACCCTCGTTTATGGCATCCGCGACCATATACTTTCGACCGTCAAACGTGATCATGGATCCCTGTTTCGGGAGCGGTCCATACTCATCTGCTGCCACATAGATCAGCTTTTGATTCGTGTACAGTCCATCCATGTTCTGGTTAAAACGCTTCTCCCTCTCAATCTGTTCGTTCTCGTCCACCTGTACCAACATCTGTTTGCCGTTTACCATGTGGATATCTGAAAACTCATCCAGATTGAGAAATGTTCGATGTATATCTGTCGCTATGATGTCCTTAAACGCACTCATTTTTTCGTCCTCTTTGCCGCCGGCTTCTTCGCAGGAGTTCTTGGCGCTCTCTGCGGTACTTTTCCGATCAGTGCGTCAGGATCTCCATCCGAACTCTTTCCAGGAAGCCCTGCAGGTGCAACAGGGACAGCCTTCGGTTTTTCTTCCTGTACGGCCTGCTCCTCGCAGCAACTACAGACCGCACTCCCGGCTGCTATCCATGCTTTTACCAGGGCTTTGTTATTCACCGGCAGCTGATCTCCCGCCCTGTACTGGGTACATCCAATCAGCACAGGACGGGTGGCGATCAGTTTCAAGCGTTAATCTTTACGAGGATTTTTTCTGCGCCTGCTTCTGCAGGTGCTGCCGCATAGCCTGCAAGGGTGTTACTGGTAGATGTTGCAGTAATCGCTCCTGCGGTTGCGTCATAATAAACAGCTGCACCCATGTCGATCGTGGATTCTCCGGATTTCTCCGGGAATTCGAATACGCCTTCCACGTGCAGGGAACCTTTAACCCCTACCGGGATATCACATCCGGCAACACCGATTTTTGTGCCGATGACTACAATGTCACCTGCTTCGATCTGTGCGGCACCGGAGTTTACATAGTCGAGGGCTTCCCCTCTCTGGACATAGTTGGTATCCATATCTGTTTCCTCCTTATGCTGTTATTAGAGTGTGGTTCCCGGGTTTTTTACTAAGCCGCGGAAATCTCTTACGGTTACGCCCCAGTCGAGGAAGATATCCCATACAAAGCCAAGGGTTCCCGGAGCTTCCATCCTGCGGATGGTCGGGGTGTCCTGACCGTTGAGATAATCAACCTGGATGCCAAGTGCAGATGTCGGATCAGCAACCAGGAACCACGGGCAGGCGTTTTGGCCGGCCAGTGCGTTGAGAACCGGAGACTGCACGATCTGGATCGGGTAGTTGTACAGCGGGTTGATGTCATTGTTGCTGGATCCGGTAACCTGAGTGGAGTGCAGGATCACGGCAAGATCAAATTCATAGCCAACCGGTACAACGATAGTTCTCGGGGTCATGTAGATTGCGTCGCCAAACTGATCGGTCTGCTTCTGCATCTGCAGGATCATGGACTGGATTGCTGCCTGAGTAGGCTTGGATCCGGATGCCATGAGGTTCTTATGAGCGTTATCGAACAGGTTTACACCGTCGAAGATCGCCGGGTTGTTGAACAGGATGCCGTAGACCTGCTTGTCGATGGTCTTCTTCGCGGCAACTGCATACAGGCCGGGAACTCTGGTGACCAGTCCAATGTCGTCATTGATAAATGCCTGACGGGTCATGGAGAACTGCTTTCCGTAGGTCTTCAGCTGACGGCTCGGAAGCAGTGCGGTCTGCGGAGTGCTGTTCTTCAGCTCACCGTTTTCCGGAACTTCTTCGAAGTCACCGATGCCGCCCAGCACGTACTCATGGTCTGCAGACTCTTTGAAATCCGGAAGCGTGCCACGAGTGGTGATCTGCTCAAAGGTGGTAGGTACGTGGTTATACATCTCCACGATGGTTTTCTGGATCGTCTGGTCCATGATTGCCGGGAAGGATGCCGACGGATTGTAATACTGTCTCTGCAGCTCGGTATAAATATCATCGGAGCTCTTGCGCATCAGATCAGCAGCATTCTGGCCGTCACGGCTCAGGCACTGGATTGCAAGGTCTCTCATGCTCAGGTTGCGGAAATCTCTTGCACCTTCTGCCGGATGTTCGATGGATACGCCCGCTCTCATGACCATTGCGTCAGCTGCGGCGCTGCGGAATTTGTCCTCTTCATCTGCCTGCACATCAACGCCTCTGGTGCTGATCGGAGCACAACGGGATCTCAGCTCATTGATGACCTGCGCTCTGTAAGCGTCTACGGTCATGCCGGAGCTGATGGCCTGTGCCGGGTCCATATCAAAGGATCTGGCCATGTCGGTGATCTCACTGATGCGAGATCTCTCAGCTTCTACGGCTCTCTGAGTATTCGCCTCTGCCTCGCGTGCACTGGCTTCGTTGTCGAGTTCATCGAGCTGGCGCTGAAGGGTGTCAAATTCTGCACGTTCTTCAGTGGTGAGCTCTCTGCCTGCTGCCCTTGCAGCCTCAATAATTTCGTGCTGCCGGGCAAGTATTGCCTCTCTTGTCATTAGGTTTTTACCTCCTCGAATAGTTTTCGTTTAACTGAAGCTGCCGCCTGCATGTCTCATATGCAGATGTGTCGTTTACTGCCGGAGCCTGCTCTTCTACATATTCCACCTCTCGGCCTACGCCGACTGTTGCGTCTGCCGGTACTGATACAATGCTGATCTCCAAGGGTGCCCATTTCCTTGCGATCGAGCAGGGTCCTGTGTATTTACCATCTGCCGACTGCTTGCCCGGCATAACTTCCTCCCACGAGTCCACCCGGTAGCCAACAGACACGCCTTTCAGCGTTCCGCTCTCCACCTTTTTGCGGATCATCTCGGACATGTCGTCATCATCAAACTCGATGTCTGCATGTCCTCTTTGGTCTTCGATCCATACACGGGTCACCTTTCCGATCACGTCATCTCGGTTGTGATTAAAAAGTATGACTCCCATGTCCGTCAGTCTGGACAGGTCAACTGCTCCGTCCGAGTGGTCAAGGATCTCAGGTCCAAACCAACGCGTATAAGGTTCCTCGGAAGAAAACGACAGTGTAAATCGCCGATTATCCTCCGTCTCTTCCAGAGCCCGGATCATTCCGTTCAGCTCACGAGTTCCCTGATTCTTGTTCCTCTGGCTCGCCTTCTGTGGCTGCCGGGTCTGGTTTTCCGCCGCCCTCTGCAGCATCCGGCGTTTCATTTCCGCTCTCTGTGCCATCGTCTTCCCCTCCTTCCTGTCTGATTTTTCCATCAAATAACACACCTCCAAGGTCGATGCCTTTGCTCATCGCATACTCGTTTACCTCTGCGATGTCATCAATCTGTGCTTTCCAGTCACGGCCGTTTTCGGCTGCGATCTGCTTAAAGGTCTTAATTCCGTAATTGAGTGCCGTCTTTGTCGCGTTTGCTTCTTTCAGCGGGTCGATCCATGCCTTCGGCTGCTTGATCCACTCGTGCTGCAGGTATTTGTCTTCCTGCGACCAGAAACGCGCTATGTTAAGCTTTCCGGCCAGAATGCAGGCTTCCAGGAACGCTTTGTAGATGTTATCCATTACAGCAACAAGCTGCTCGGTCTCTTCGGCAAAAGTCAGATTATCTTCAATCAGACCCTGACGCGCGGAACTGTAAGACGTTTCCGACATATCTCTGGAGGTCGACTCGTAACTGATACCCTGCCCTGCTCCGATCATCCTCTGCTGCATCTTGGCAAAAGATGTGGCATCTGCAGACTGACCTGTCGGATTGACTACCTCGATATCGTCGCCAGCATTGAGCTCTTTGATCATGCCAGGCGTCAAGGTCTTGCCGTCATAGCTTCGTCTGGCATCACCTGCAGTGTTGCCTCTTCCGAGCCCGGTGACCGGAAGCGCCTTTTTAATAAAGACCGAAAGACAAGCCATGATCCTCTGTTTGACAGATACCGCAGTCACAAACTCATTGACGTCCCGGATCCTCGTGATCGTGGGCGCCATGTCGGAAATCTCACGGATCTGAGACGGCCTTTTCTTCGTGTAATAGAAAATGACGTCCTTTGCCGGGATGTATACCGGCTTTATGTATGTGAAACCGTCGATGCTGTACTGCTTTATCCAGTATCCGGTCGGCCGGTTGTACTGGTTGTACTCAATGCCTCCGACAACTCTGTGCCCAGTTGAGTACGGCGCCACATAATCACCATCCAGTTCATCCACCTCAAAAAGTTGCAGCTGCAATGGGATCTCGGCATCATCCACATACCGCTTCGCGATCAGGATCCCGCCGTCGACCTTTTTCCGTACAACCATCATGCGGAGCATCTGCGTAAAGCTCTGCATGCCGGTCACGTCACAGTTTTCTGCGCGCGTCCAGATCTTCCAGAGCCGTTCGATCTCATCATTGACTCGTTCGCTCTGGGTCATCGCCTGCAGACGGAAGCCTGCTCCAACAACGTTCCGCTTATAGGCTCCTATCACGGAATTCATCAGGTCGGAATTTCTTTCCAGGTCCCTCGCTCTTGCCCTAACGGAATCCCGGTTCCACCGGTCCGTCTCTTCTGCTGACTGGTTATATACTCTCCAGCCTGCATTCAACCGGCCATTGCTGCCGGCGTCATAACTCCGCATGGCTTCCAGACTCTGGCGCCATGCCTCTCTTCTTGCTGCCCTCTCAGGAGACAGAAATGCGATAAAATTATCAAACCATCCCATTCGTGCCTCCTATCTGTCCCAGGGGAATACCGCAACGTAGGTATCGTCCAAGAAGCCCTGATTGGCATTCGCTTCTGCGTTCATTCCAGCTTCAAGCTCTTGGCGCATCTTATATAGTTGCGCTAAATCAGCCCTCGTGATCTTCCTTGAACCTATGGTATACGACTGGGCTCCGACTAAGACCGCGTAGATCGCTTCGTTGACAATCTCTAATTGCCCTTTTAGGTCCATCTGGCTGAACGCGGTTTTAGATTCTTCTATGATTGTTTTCACTCAACCGCACACCACCTTTCATTCATATCGCCATATATAGCCTTTATATGTGAGTCTTTCTCTCCTGCAGCACCTCGCAACACTTCCGAAACTTCCACCAACGGCGAGCGCAGCTTTTGTGGCAGATTCATGACGATGTATGAAACTTCCTGAAATGTCATATTGCAGTACAGGTTTTTCCGTCGCGGATAAAACCGCTCTCACTCTCTTCTCTTCCCACGCTCTGTTGCTTTGTGCGGAGCGCATCCGTTCAATCGCCTTTGATGTCTGTTTTCTTCCTCGTAGTTTCGCTGCTCTTTTTTCTTTTGTTTCTTCCGACTGCTTTACTCCGGTCGCTTTTTGTCTGATTTTTTCTATTGTCTCCGGTGATTTATGTCTTGCGTACCATCTCATTCGCTCGGCTGTTTCCGGATGTTCGAAGTCCCACTGTCTTAATTTCTCTTTTGTGGATTCGTTCAATATACCCTTCCCGTACATTCCGCCGTGAGAAATGTTGTAGCCGTGTTCCGGGTCTGTTGTTTTGTACCTTTTGATTAGCTCTCTTTCTTTTAGTTCAGCGTCATGAAAAGGTATGCCCTGACACACAATCACATGTGCTATGTTGTCCCATCCTTGTTCCAAGATGGCGTCATAAACGGATTGTGTTTGGTATCTGCATCCGTTCGGTCCCCATCTTTTTTCAACCGGTTCCGATGATGTCATTCCGACGTATCGTTTGCCATCTGGAAAAATATGCATGTAGACAGAATAAGTTTTATTTGTATCCATATTGTTTGCCCTTTCTGTTTGCCCTTTGTTCTATGAGCATAGGAAAGGGCGGGAGGCAAACGAAACCCACCCTGCGGTAGCTAGCCGCCCTATGCTGTTAAAAGGCTCGCCGCCTATTAACCGGATGTTTATACCCAATCTTCGTTGACTGATATCCACTCTTCTTCCGGAGTGTATTCTTCCTTCTTTTCAGGCCGCGACTCCTGCTCCTGATCCATCAAGTGCAGCGTCCTGACTCCCATGATGTCAGCTGCTGCCATCGCATACACTTCGGTATCGAGATAGTGGTTATCTATATGCTGTGCTTTAGGCACCCACTTCTGCACGACCTTGCCTCCGGACCGTACATTGATCTTGTGCTCTGCCGTGACCATTTTTGCGTAATTGAGTTCTGTATCCCGGTGTACCATCCACGATCCGGTGCCGTTTGGTTTGTGCATCCGACTTGCGATCATGTCCTTGTACTTATCGCCGTCCGTGATGACCAGCTGAATACCGTCGGCCTTATGTCCAGGACGGTTGACCTCTGATAATTTGTAATGACTGGTCATCTGTGTGGAGGATCCCTTTACCGGCATCGCCCACTCGGAATTTGTCAGGCAGAATTCGTAGGTCGAGTCCGCCTCGTAGCCCGAGTCGATCAGACAAAGCTGTACGACAAACGGATCGCCGGCAGCATTCTGATAGGTCAAATTCATGACCCGGTCGATGTCTGCAAAGCTTGATACCTGTCCGTAATAAATAGCCTGACTGGTAATGTAGTCTCCCCACGCACGTACCGTGAAGTACAGACAGTTTTTCTGCACATCCACGCCGCCTGTCAGGAACTTCGCCCAGTCCGGCACGACCAGTTCCGGGACTTCTGTCCGACGGTCGAATACCATGTCTTCGTCTGTTCTGGTCGCCATATCCTCCCAGGGCTCTGCGAGCCATGAGTTCCGGAAGTTCTGCAATTCTTCCGGATCGTCTTTTGACTTCATGAATTCCAAAGCGATCTCAGAAAATCTGACAAATGGTGAATACAGCGTATTGATCCAGAACGCGACTCTCTTTTTTCCGCTCCCTCGCTGACTGACTGTGCGCCACTCACCTTCCCTGAGCATCTTGTCTTTTTGGTAATCATCAATCGTACATCCACATCCCTGGCACACATAAGCGGCCATATCTGCACGGTCGTGATCACTCATTCCTTCCCGGTTCGGCCAGCGGAGATTGTCGAATTTAAACTCGATCATCTCCCCGCAGTGCGGACATGGTACGAAATAGTGTTTTATGATATCCGCATTCTCCATAGCCTTCCAGATATGTCCTTCCCTAACGGTCGGAGTGGAGGTCATATAGATCTTGCGGTTTGCAAAGGTTTTGGTACGCTCTCGCGCCAGTGCAATCGGGTCCGCCTCTTTTTTCGTGTTGGACGGGTATTTGTCTACCTCGTCCAGCATCAGGTACTTGATTGCT
>CACZXG010000094.1:0-1628 GCA_902785055.1 uncultured Lachnospiraceae bacterium | reverse complement strand
TCTCACTCGGATAGACCACCATCGTCGGAGATGGATCCTGCTGGATGATGTAACCGATCATATTGAGCATCGCCTCAGATCCTCCGACCTGAGTACATTTGCAAAAGATCACTTCTTCCGTTTCATAGTTCAGGAGCTCGTCCATGATTCCGACAAGATACGGGGTCTTACGATTTCTCCAGGGGCCGGGCAGTGCTGCAGTCTTGCTGTCCAGGATCCGGTATTTCTCTGCCCATTCAGATACCTTCAGCCGTTCGGGCGGCTTCAGATATCTCAGAGCGGACCGGATATATTCCGGACACTTAAATTTCCTAATTTGCAGTCTTCTTTGGCCTGCCACGCTTCGGCTTTTTCTCCTTTGCTGGCTTGTCCTCCGTTCCGGCCACAACGAAGGCCTCCAAAATACCATTCACTTCCCTGGACAGGTCCTGCTCCAGCTTCCTGGCTTCCGTCGGATCCAGCTGACCGGCAATGATACCGATCACTCTGGCCGGCAGATTCATGGCGAACTTTTTGAACGTCACAAAAAATCTGCTGTAATCCATCTGCACCTCTTCGATGGAAATGTATTCTCCGGATGCAATGGATGTCTTCAGCTGGTGCAGTTCGCCCTGGCTCTCCTTCAGTGCAATCTCGGCCTCAAGCTTTTTCTTCTTCAGCTCGATTTCCGAGTCGCTGTGATTTCTGCCATTCGCCCTTGCCTGCATATCATCGAGATATGCATGCAGTGTCGGAAGGAACTCATACCTTCTGACCTTGCGCCCGTTGACCTTCGTCTCCACCGTCGACAGGATCCCGTCCGCCGTGAGCTGACTGATCCGTCTTACCGTCAAGTTGAAAATGGATGCTACTTCTTCAGTTTTCAGTAATTTTCCGTCACAATCTTCCAAAAATCCCACGACCAGACCCCCATTAGTCGAAAGAAATGAATTTTTAAATCGAATTTTTTTGCAGGCATGGATCGGGCTCAAGGCGCCGCGACGAATTTTAGGCCCTGGAAGGACCCGCGCCGAGCGGTGGCCAGCCCCGTCATGCTGATGACAGGCCGAGCAGCAACGAACAAAACAAAAACAATGAACAGAAAGAGAAAGGAAAAGGAATTAGATCACGCACTGGCATGTGCCTGCCTGTGTTGTCAGCTCCGGAGACAGCAGTGCAGTACATTGTGAGTGCATAGGTGTATGGCTGTGCAGGTGATGACCTGATGCCTTGTGCCTTTGCTTTCTTCTTTTACTTTGTTTGTTTAGTTTGTTTGTAGTAGTCACCACTGGTATGTAGTAGTCAGTGGTACATGAGGTTGTGATATATTCCTGAGCAAATACCCTGGGCACCACACCCCCACTTAAATCTACAGGCCTGCTCTGTCTGTCCTGTCTGCTGTACCGACTGCCGCACCCAAGCAGCCGGAACAACACGTAAACAGACATCGGAAGGCTTCCCGCAAAACTACAACAACAAGGAGAGAACGGGTGCTGTCGTTGTCTTTTTATTTCTGAAAAGATTTTCGAAATAGATATGCCCCACTTACATATCCACTTTTGTTTTCAGCGGGGCAGTGAGCAGGGCAAAATATTTCGAAATCATTCCCAGAATCAAACTACCCCACTTTACTTTTTTTTACGAAAATG
>CACZXG010000093.1 GCA_902785055.1 uncultured Lachnospiraceae bacterium | reverse complement strand
AACTTCTCGGGGGACGAAGGACTTCTCAACGGCGGAAGAGTGATGCCTGCGACAACTTTTACAATGGGCGGAATATTTGCCCAGTCGGCAGGGCTTCCTCTCAAGGTCGATCTCGGAGAGAAGTTCTACGACGCGAGGGGATCATTCAATAAGATGAACACGCAGGATACCTTTTTTAAAAAGGTAACAAGCCTCGGTGATATTTTAGAGGACGCGGGTTACAAAAACGTTTTTATGCTGGGCTCAAACGCGACTTTCGGAGGGAGGCGTCTGTATTTTGGCCAGCATGGAAACTATGAGATCGACGACTACAAGTGGGCGATCGAACAGGGGATCATCCCGGAGAATTATTATGTATTCTGGGGAATGGAGGACAGAAGGCTGTTTGCTGCCGCAAAGGACAGGCTCACAGAACTGGCCAAAGAAGATCAGCCGTTCAATCTCAATCTCCTGACCGTAGATACGCATTTTGAAGACGGATATAAATGCGATCTGTGCAGGGAAGATTATCCTGACAACGATTACGCAAACGCCATTGCCTGTTCGAGCAGGCAGGTCTCGGAATTTGTCAGATGGGTGCAGAAACAGGATTTCTATGAAAATACTACAATTGTACTCTGCGGCGATCACCTTACAATGGACAGTGATTTCTGCAAAGAAGTTCCGGCAGACTATAACAGAAAGGTCTATACGATCTTTCTCAACGCTGACGCGCAGCCTGAGGACCCCGGCAGAACGAGACTCTATTCAACACTCGACCAGTTTCCTACTACTCTCGCGGCACTCGGCTGCAGGATCGAAGGGAACCGTCTCGGGTTGGGGACCAACCTCTATTCTTCTCAGGACACGCTTCTGGAAAGATACGGAGAAACGGAAGTTGTCGCACAGATGCAGAAGAAATCAAACTTCATGAATGAGCTTGCGGACATCAATATTTATGATGAAGAGTTATTGCAGGCACAGGGTCTTCTTCCCAAATCCCGGATCACGATGAAAAAGATCGATTATTCCGAGGGAACAATAAGTTTTGCTGTCAGCAAGATCGATAACATCCATGAAGACTACAAGGGAGTAGAGCTGAGGATCGACGACGGCAGCAGTGTAGTAAAGCTGAAGATGAAGGAGGACGAAAACGCGGAAGGCGTTTACCGCGCAGAGACGGATCTGGATTCATTCAATTACAGAAACGCCAAAGCAACGGCGGTGGTCATAGGCCAGTCCGGAAGAGAATATAATACCGCGACGATGACGGGCGATCTCTCCATCAAACAGACGGAGATCTGTGCATACCTCGACGCGCTGTCCCGTAATCCGCAGTACACGATATTCATTGCCCTGAGGGATGACGGTTCTCACTCTCTGAACGATGATATCTGTGAGGGGCTTTGGAAGCTGGGACTTAAGGAAGACCTTCGCGGCCACTACAGATGGAGCTATTACGCGGTGATAGAACCTGACAATGTGATAGAGGAAATGTCAGAGAAGGAGCTGACAAGGACGGGGACTTTAAGCGACGGCGCGCAGTATTCCGTGATCAGCCAGGGAGGGCTGAGCGGCGCAGGCGGAGGCGCCGGAAGATACCTGACCTGCTCTATTAAGATCAACGGCATAGATTACGCCGTAAAGAGGATCGGGCTTAATTTTGTGGTCTATGATGCTCAGAACAGCCGCGTTGTCGACAGCTGCGAGTTCAATACTTATATGGGGCTCGACCCGAAAAGGATCGACGTTCAGGAACTGATCGACAGAGCGGAGGATGCGGAAGATCAGATGGATGTTAACTGAGAAAGTTACAACAAATTATAAAGAAATTATAAATTTAACAAACAAATAATAAAATAATTGCGAAAGCATAACAACTCGTTGCAAGACAGAAACGGAAACTTTATAATTAATTCGTGTCTGTTCTGCCCTGTTTTTACGGTGAAGACAAGGGTGTTGAATTATAAAGGAGTTGTTATGAAAAACGCGTTGGTCTCCAGAATCAGTAAGTATACAGTTGCCTGGCTTACAGCCGCTGCGATCACTTTAGCGGCTATGGCACCCTCAATGCCGGCGAAGGCAGCGAGCAATGAGGAGACAGCTTTCTTTTATCTGACTGATACACTGGGCTTTAACGTTGCAGCCGCTTGCGGGATCATGGCAAATATCCGTCATGAATCCAATTTTCATCCCGGAGCAGGAAGCTGGGGCGGCGCATATGGCCTCTGTCAGTGGATGGGAGGACGTCTGGACGGCCTTGATTATTACTGCTGGGACCACGGATTCGATTCCGAATCCATAGCCGGCCAGTTGTCTTATCTCACACACGAACTGAAAAGTTATTATCCGAGCCTGTACAGATACCTGATGAACCTGGATAACTCCAGTGAAGCCGCGTATAATGCCGCTTACAGATTCTGCTATGACTTTGAAAGGCCGGCAGACAGAAGCGGGCAGTCCAACAGCAGAGGAAATCTGGCGGCAGGAACCTATTGGAACAGATATAAGATCTATGCTTACGATCAGTGGATCGAGACTAAGCGCGGCACTGTTTATCACTACACAGATGGAACACTCCACTATGGATGGCTGGAACTGGACGATGAACGGTATTACCTCGACCAGGACGGTATCCTGAAGAAAGGTCTCTTCTCGGCAGAAGGTGACAGTTACTTCTCTGACGAAGACGGAGTCCTTCAGTACGGCTGGCAGGAGATTAACGGCAACAAGTACTATTTTGACGAGGAAACCGGAAAAATGCAGGTCGGCTGGAGTGAAGTCGACGGCAAGATGACATTCTTTGACGCCAACGGCAAGATGACCAGCGTCAATTCCTTTAATGACAAGAACAATGTCACAGATGCAGAGATCGCGAGTTCCGTGATTGAGAAGGAGATCGAACAGGAGGTCACAGTGAACGCGCCTTCTGCGGAACCGCTGCCTCTTCCCGATAAGCTTACCGACGTGGCCCAGACGATCCAGGATGCGGGATCAGGCTCCCAGAGCTCAGCCGCATCGGTTGCCACGCCCGGCAAGGAGACACAGATCAATCCTGATGATTACAGGCCCAGCAGTGCTGTAAACGGAAATACCATTGATACATCGAAACTCGAAGTTGGAGAAGGCGGCAAGGGAGATGTTGTGATGGGTGATGATCCGGCCCAGGGTGCGCCGGACGAATCCAAAGTGGTTTTTGAAAAACCGGAATAAAGTACTTATATGACAAACAGGACTGCGGTCGTAAGAACAAATCTTACGGCCGCATTTTACAGATGACAGCGGAGGATCAGTATGATCATGAAATCGGATTTGGAAATATACGGAACACTCGGTCCATCCTGCAGAGAGACAGAGGTGTTAAGACAGATGTTTGCCGCCGGTATAAACGGAATGAGACTCAATCTGTCTCACGGGACCCTTGATGACAGCGCGCCGATGATCGAAGCTTTTCACAGAGCGGCTGCTCTTGAGGGAGTCAGTCCTTCGCTTCTCATCGACATGCAGGGACCGGAGCTGCGGATCGGAAATATGAGCAAGGGGTTCTCGGCGGAGCAGGGGGATACTGTCTGTCTGTCGATAAAAGACGAATCTGCAGAGGAACCGGATGTGATACCTGTTCCCCGCGAGATCTTCGAGCATTTCGAGCCGGGAATGGTCGTTATGATCGATGACGGCAAGATCCGTCTTCGCCTTATCAGGCAGAGTGACACATCTCACGAAAGGAGAATTGAGGCGGCTGTACTGACGGGCGGGCCGGTACTCAGCAGAAAGAGTATTGCTGTAGAAGGGATGTCTGTCACAGGAAATACACTGACCCAACAGGATCTCCTGAACCTTAAATGCGCTTCCAAAGCCGGTGTTACGGATGTGATGCAGCCATTTGTACGCGGCGGAAAGGATCTTGTTGATGTGAGAAATAAAATGGCGGAATGCGGCGCCGGAAACTGCCGACTTTTTGCCAAAATAGAGAACAGGGAAGGAATCAGAGCTGTAGGAGAGATCCTTCCTCTCACGGATATGCTTGTCATTGCAAGGGGAGATTTGGGAAACGCAGTGCCGCTTTGGGAGCTGCCCAGGGTTCAGAAAGAAATCTCGGAAAAGTGCCTTTCGGCGAAGGTTCCCTTTATGGTGGTAACACAAATGCTGGCAAGTATGGAGCGCTCACCGATGCCGACAAGAGCGGAGGTGTCAGATATTTTCAACGCTGTCAGCGACGGGGCATCAGCCGTCATGATCACAGGAGAATCTGCTTCAGGCCTGTATCCTGTGTCAGCGTCCCGTTATCTTGTAAAGACTGCCCTGGAGGGTCTTGCATGGAGAAAGGAAAGAGAAAAGCGGAGTTGATGCTTTTCCGAAAATTATGGTATCATTAAAAACTGGAAATGTTGAATAACACTGATACTCAGGAAGAGGTGAAGTCATGAGATGTCCCTACTGCGGAAAGGATGATACGAGAGTAATTGATTCAAGACCGGTGGAGGATAACAATTCGATCCGCAGAAGAAGGATCTGCGATTCATGCGGTAAGAGATTTACTACTTATGAAAAGATCGAAATGATCCCGATGATGGTCACCAAGAAAGACAACAACCGGGAGATCTTTGACCGCTCCAAGATCGAGGGCGGTATTCTGCGCGCCTGTCACAAAAGGCCTGTGAGCGCGGCTCAGATCAAAAAGATCGTCGATGAGATCGAAGCGGAAGTCTTCGAAAGAGATGAAAAGGAGATTTCCAGCAAGCAGATCGGGGAGCTTGTCATGGCTAAGATCAATAAGCTCGATCCCGTTGCTTATGTCAGATTTGCATCCGTATACAGGGAATTTAAGGATGTGGAGACATTTATGGAGGAACTCAGGAAAGTTTTGAACGCAGAAGACTGATCTTAGCGGGATCCGGCAGCACTTCATCCGTCCATGCGAGAAATGTCTGTTGAAAAATAAATCTCTGTAGTATAGAATAAATTAGTATTAGACGCGAGTACATCAGGAGGTATCTTTATGATTTCTGCAAGTGATTTCAGAAACGGCATTACGATTGAAAAGGACGGAACAGTACTGGAGATCATCGAATTCCAGCACGTCAAACCCGGCAAGGGCGCTGCGTTCGTCAGAACCAAATTAAAAGATGTGATCAACGGCGGTGTTACAGAGACCACTTTCCGCCCTACTGAGAAATTCCCTCAGGCAAGGATCGACAGGAAAGAGTATCAGTATCTGTATGCAGATGGTGATCTTTATGCTTACATGGATACAGAGACTTATGATCAGATCAGCCTTGGTAAGGACGTTGTCGGCGACAACATGAAGTTCGTCAAGGAAAATGATATGGTCAAGCTCGTATCTTACAACGGAAACGTGTTCAACATGGAGCCTCCGATGTTTGTAGAACTTGAGATCACGGAGACCGAGCCCGGCTTCAAAGGCAATACCGCAACAGGCGCTACGAAGCCCGCTACAGTTGAGACTGGCGCTACAGTAAACGTGCCGCTGTTCTGCAATATCGGCGATGTGATCAAGATCGACACAAGAACCGGCGAGTATCTGTCCAGGGCTTAAGAGTACGCGCATACTTTTCAAATCATGATAATGCTGAAAGACAATGGGAAAGGCTTATTCCCATTGTCTTTTTTATTGCACATCTGTATTTGATAAGGAGAGTACTGTGAAGACTGATAAAAAGAACAGATTCTATGATGAAATGAAAGAGTGTCTGATGAGGCTGAAGCCTGAAGAGATGGAGATCACATTTGCGAGGATCAACAAACAGAACAGAAAAGGGCTGCACGGCTGCACACTCCAGCTGCCCGGCGCCGCAGCATCACCTACATTTTATTTTGAAGACCTGTATGAGGCCTACGTAAACGGCACCGCGCCGGAAGACATCGCGGAAAGCCTGATCAGATATGCCGGGGAGAACAATCTCGACACGATCCCCGGGAATATCGCTATCGATGATTATGAGTGTGTAAGGAGGAATCTCGGCCTGGTGGTCATAGGAGAGGAGAAGAACAGGGAATATCTGGAGGATATGATATATAAAAAAGTAGAGGATCTTGCGCTGATCCCGATCATATTTACAAATGATCACCACGGCACCGGATGCATCAAGGTAAGAGAAGGCTTTTTGAAATACTGGGGCGTGACCGCAGATGAGGTGATGGAAGAGGCAATATTAAACGCGCCTAAGATCATGCCTCCCACATTCAGACAGCTCAATGAGATCCTCTGCAGCCATGATGAAGAGGATAATGAAGATGAGGTGTTTGTGATCAGCAACAGCTATTACGCGGGAGGAGCGGCAGTCGCATTTTACCCGGGTTTTCTTGACTGCATAGGGAAAGCGCTCGGAAAGGATCTGTTCATTCTTCCCAGTTCTGTAAATGAGCTGATCCTTGTGACTGACAGCGGGCAGGACCCCGAGGTTCTTCTCCAGATCGTGAAAGAGGTGAACAGAACACAGGTCGAACCGGGAGATGTACTTACCGATGCTGTCTATTATTACGGGAGGAACGGGGAAGGTTTTCAAAGACTTCTTCCCTCCCGTATGTGAAAACGGCAGGGTGCCCGAAAAGGGGTGCCCGAAAGGAGTGCACCGATGCTGGACAATTGATAATCGTTATGTTATATTGATTAGGCTGAAGGCAGAAATATTCTGCCTTCAGACAAATATGCACTCGTAGTCTAACGGATAGAACGAAGGCCTCCGACGCCTTTAATGCAGGTTCGATTCCTGTCGGGTGCATTTTTTTTGTGCTCTGAAACGGATGCTAAATCCGGTAACAGTAGTATAATGGTGACAGGAGTGTAAGATCCGGATCTTATGAGCCCGGATCATCAGGCGTTTAACGAAAGCGAGGGCACTATGTTTGGATTGGGCAGACTTAACGCTGCAGTGGTCGGCACCGGTTATATGGCTTCCAAAATGACGGCGGTACTGAATTCTTCAGGGACAGTCAGGCCTTACGCTGTGGTATCAAGAGATATTGAAAGGGCTCTGCAGTTCGGCAGGGAAAACGGATTTAAAAAGGCTTACGACTCGATGGAGAATATGCTTGCGGACAGGAAGGTGGACCTTGTATATATCGCCACACCCGCGTCCGAGCATGCCGGTCAGGTCAGGGCATGTATCGAAGCCGGAAAGCCTGTACTGTGTGAGACGCCCATAGCGCTGACCTCGGCTGAGGCAGAGAGTCTGTTCTCACTCTCCGCATCTCTTGACGTACTTGTTGTAGAGGCAATGCACATCAGGTTCCTTCCCTTTTTCAAACAGATCGTAAGCGCCATTTCAAGCGGCGCGATCGGGACACCGGTGATGCTTACCGCTAATCTTGCGTCTGATATTGAAAACATTCCCCGGCTTCAGAGGCCTTCCTTAGGCGGAGGCGCGCTGGGAGATATGGGATATTTTCTCCTTGCCTTCTCCACAATGGTATTCGGAAACCAGATCAAGAGGATCCAGTCGAGCTGCGCCTTTACACCTATGCGGGTAGACCGCCAGCTCAGTATTGTTCTTCAGTATAAAGATGACAGGATGGCGGTCCTTTCCTGTACTACGAGCGGTAACGGCGAGAGCAGGGCGGTCATTCAGGGGACCAGGGGATATATCGTAATAGAAGATCTCAAAAATTTCTCGACGGCGACAGTCTACGACTCGAGAAGAAATAAAACGGCGTCATATAAGAGAGGTAAAATAAAGAGCGAGTTTGAGTTTGAGATGGCGGCGTTTACCGCTGCAATGAAATCCGGCTGGAAAGAGTGCCCGGAAATGCCTCACGCACAGACTCTTTCTATGATGCAGATGATGGATTTTATCCGCAGACAGCTGGGAATCTCCTATGAGGATATTCAGATCTCGCAGATTCCCGATATGATCGAGGGAACATCTGCAGTGCAGCCTCCTGTACCGGATACAGTGGCTGCCGCACAGCCGCTTGTACATGATGTAGTGAACAGCGCAGGAGAGCCGGAGCCGGAGACAGCTCAGGAGCCTGATGAAAGAGAGGACATTCCGGAAGCGGTATTCGAGGAAGTGACTCGGGAGATACCGGTTGAGGGAAAAGAGTAAATAAAAAAACAGTGCCCGGAAGCACGGGCACAGCGGGAAGAGTCCCTGATGCGCTCACAGCGGCAGCATCAGGGGCTTTCTTTCTCTGTAAACAGCGTAGTGATCAAATCCCAGGTCTTTCAGGATCTGCGCCGTATCTTCGAACCGGCCGGCGATCCTTTCGGGAACATGGGCATCTGAACCGATGGTGATCAGCTCGCCGCCCATTTCCCTGTACCGGGACAATATATCGGGGATGGGGTTAAAATACCGCATTCCCTTTGTGAGAGGAGCAGTATTGACTTCTAAAGCAATCCCACGGGTTATCAGTTCACTGAGAATGGGATCGATCAGTCCGGCGAATGCCCGGTAAGTATAAAATTTTTCCCTGCCGGGAAGATATCTGGCAATATAATCCAAATGACCGCATGAGTCAATGGATGGAAAAGCTCTGATGTTTAACAAAGTGTCTTCAAGATACAGAGCGAGCGCTTCCTCTTGCGTGCGCGACTTCAAAAAGTCCGGATAGTAGGGATCCGTACCTCCGCACAGGTGATTGGAACCTATGACAAAGTCATAATCAGGATGGGAGGCAAAGTAGGAAGTCAGAAAATCTCCAAGATGAGGCTGAAGGCCGATCTCGATCCCGAAGCGGAGTTCGATCCGGCCCCGGTATTTGTCTCTCATTTTAAGGTACTCCTCCCTGTAGGGAGTGTAATTGAGCTCAAAGGTTCCGGGGGAGACATCCGGGACGTTTTCGTAAGGAAATCCGGGATCATAGTGATCGGTGAAGCACATGATCCGGAGACCTTTCCCGATCCCCGCAAGGATCTGGGTCTCCATAGAGGCATTGCTGTCGCCTGAATGTTCGGTATGAAGATGATAATCAGCTAAAATGCTCATAAATCCGCCTCCGTAAATGCTTTCTGAGATTTTATCAATTATTTATCAAAGTATCAATCAATTGTTACTAAAACCGACCGCATTTTGTGCCGCCATTTGTGTAAAATTCCATGAAATACTTGAAAATCATACTATATATGCGTTAAAATGAGTTAGTCGACAAAGTATGGTGTTCTCGGGCGCGAATCGGCGGGAAGTAACGCGCGCAGGCGGAATAATTCGCAGAGGAAATGTTTATGAAGAACACCGGCGTTTGTTACATTATCATCTCTAATTTTTTTAGGAGGAAAGAAACATGGCAGTAAAAGTAGCAATTAATGGTTTCGGACGTATTGGCCGTCTGGCATTCCGTCAGATGTTCGGCGCAGAGGGATTT
>CACZXG010000092.1 GCA_902785055.1 uncultured Lachnospiraceae bacterium | reverse complement strand
TCCACCCGTTGAAGGAGGGCGATATCTTCCTGCTCGATGCCGGAGCAGAGACCCGCGACCACTATGCCGGCGACCTGTCATCCTCCATGCCCGTCGGTGAGCGGTTCACCGAGCGACAGGCCGCCGTGTACAACATCCATCTGGAGAGCTTCCGTGCCGCCGTCAACAAACTCAAGCCCGGCGTACCCTTCCGCGAGGCCCACATCGCCGCCGCCACGAAAATTGCCGAGGGGATGAAACAGCTCGGCCTGATGAAGGGCGACCCCGCCGAGGCAGCGGCAACAGGCGCATACGCCATGTTCTTCCCCTGCGGACTCGGACACATGATGGGGCTCGACGTCCACGACATGGAGAACCTGGGGGAGCAATACGTAGGCTACGCCGAGGGAACTGCGAAAAGCCGGCAGTTCGGCTTCAAGTCGCTTCGGCTGGCCCGCTCGTTGGAGCCCGGCTTCGTGTTCACCGTCGAGCCCGGCATCTACTTCATTCCCGAGCTCATGGACAAGTGGCGGGCAGAGCACCGCTTCGAAGACTTCATCTGCTATGACAAGCTCGATGCCTGGCGAGACTTCACCGGCCTGCGCAACGAACTCAACTACCTAATCACGCCTACGGGAGTCCGCCTCTTAGGAACTATCCGGAAACCCATGACTATCGAGGAGGTTTACCAGGCCAAGAACCAACAACAAGCATAGCGCTCCCCGAATGAAAAGACCTGTCCGCATCGCCCTAAAGACGTTGGGAGGCCTAGCCCTGCTGCTGGTCACCCTTCTGGTCACAACAGCCATCCTGCTCAACACCAACATGGTGCAGAACCGCCTGCTGCACTATGCCACCGGACTGTTGCAGGACAAGCTGCAGACCAAGGTGACGATAGACAGCATCCGCGTCAACCTCCTGCCAGGCGACATCCTCCTGAAAGGCGTGGACATCGAAGACCGGCAGGGACGCAAGCTGCTGCAGGCAGACCATCTGGCACTCGACATTGACCTGCTGGAGCTCTTCAAGCACCGCATCAATATCTTCCAAGCCGACTTCGACGGCGTGAGCGTGCAGCTGCACTGCCCCCGTGACAGCGCCGCCAACTACCAGTTCCTATTGGATGCCCTGACGAAACAGCACACCACGGCGCCTTCCCAGGGGACGTCGGCGGCGCGGCACGAGCTCGTGCTCGACATCCGAACCCTGCGCCTGCACCATTTCCACCTGACACTGGACAACCACCGCCCCCGCAAGAACATCGGAAAGCCCCATCGCGGTGCCTTCGATGCCGGCCATCTCGACCTGACAGCCCACCTCGAGCTGACCATGAGACACACCGCACAGGACACGCACCACCTCACGCTGAAGAAATTCCAGTGCGTGGATTCCGTGGCGGGCATCCACATCCGCGACTTCCACTTCGATGCCATTGTCCAGAAAGACAAAGCCCACCTGCAACATGTCGTCATCCAGCATGAGAACACCGTAGTCCAGTTCGACAGCGCCACCATCACCCTACCCAGCAAGAAAGAACACCGGTGCCTCTCCTACCAAACCTCGCTCATCTCGGGAAAGACATTGCTGAAAGACATCTCCAAGCCCTTCGCGCCCGCCCTGGCACACTTTGTCATCCCGCTCGAGCTGCAGGTCAAGCTGAGCGGCACCGACTCCACCCTGCTCTTCCAGGAAGTAAGCGGAAATGAAGTAAAGGAGCAGTACAGGCAGGTCGTGGGGCAGAAAGGGATCCCCACATAAAGGCTGTATCCGTTTTCATAGTGAATGCCGGACAGGATCCTCCTCTCCCGCTCGGCGATCTCAGCCGCCAGTTCAGCCTTCTCCCGGCTCACAAGATGCTCCCTCTGCATATACAGAGCGGCCTCCTCCGGAGTCTCCCCTCCGCGGAGCCTTCCCATAGCGATCTTGGTAGGCCTTATCCCGATCAGTTCCCCCCAGGGCAGAGTTGTTCCCGTGTATTTAGAGAGCATCTCATACAGCATGTGCTTGGCCGCATTCTTGCATTCCGGACTCTTTCCGTTAAAAACTGTTCCGTCGGGTGCTTCGATCCTTCTTCTAAGTGCTGTGTGCGCCTCCGGATCCGGCGCTCCCTCCGGCAGAAGCGACATCTCAATATACTTTTCAGAGAATTCGGCACGCAGAAAAGCCGGGTCAGGATACTTCCTTACATCCGGCTCACCGACAAATACTTTGACTGTCTCCTGCGGGTAAAAAGCTTTCAGGAGAGAGTGTATTTCGTATCTATATAATTCTATATTTTCTACAGCGATCATTTGTATCCAATCAGTCATTTACGCGCAGGGATCACCCGTGCACGAAAAAGTTGTGTTTCTTCTCGTATCCGATGCTCGTGCTCCCTCCGTGTCCGCAGTAAACTTCCGTCTCGTCAGGAAGGACATAGAGCTTTGTGCGGATCGACTCCACCAGATCCTGCATATCGCCGGTAGGCAGATCCGTTCTTCCCACGGACTGTTCAAAGAGGGTATCCCCGCTAATGAGCATCGGCGCTCCACCGGTCTCTTCTGCTTCAAAATAGTAACAGCAGCCGCCTTCTGTGTGTCCCGGAGTTGAGATCACGCGCATGGTCATGCCGGCCTCGGTAACACTCTCGCCGTCGATCAGATAACGGTCGGCTGTAACCGTTACCGGCCTTCCGATGTCTGCTGAGCCGTTGAGCTGAGGGTCTTCCAGCAGGTCTCTCTCGAGCGCGCTTGCATAGACAGGCGCTCCGCACGCCTCTTTAAGTGCCTTTACGCCGCTTATGTGGTCAAAATGTCCGTGGGTGAGAAAGATCGCCTTGACCTCAAGCCCCTGCTTCTGCAGCGCTTCGAAGATCTCACGCCCGTAATCAGCAGGATCAAATATGATCGCAGCAGACTCTCCTTCTCTGTGAAGGTAATAAACGTTGGTCTGGACCATGCCGACCATATAACTTCTGATCACTATTTTCTTCATTGGTCCCCTCCGGCGGCCCGTCAGCCGTTCGTTCTCTTTACTGCCTGCACTCCGCGGATATTCTGGAGCTTGCCGCAGATCTCCTGCAGTTCTTTGGCGCTCTTTACCTCGAAACTGATAGTCAGCGTCGCGATCCCGTGCTTGCTGGTCATAGTGTTGACTTTGAGTATATTGATATCTCTCTCCGAGAAGTTTCTTGTCACATCGTTGAGCAGTCCGGCTCTGTCGTTGGCGTAAATGTTGATCTCACAGACAAAGCCCGCTTCCTTCTCATCCTCAGCGCCGTCAACCCAGGAAGCCTCTATGACTCTTCCGCGGTTTTCTTCATCGAGATTGTTGACATTGACGCAGTCCGCCCTGTGGATCGAGACGCCGCGGCCTCTCGTCACAAAGCCGACGATCTCATCTCCCGGAACGGGATTGCAGCATTTGGAGAATCTCACCGCCACATCATGGATTCCCTTGACAATGATGGAACTCTGTCCCTTGCTGTGCATGTGGGGCTTGTGCTCGGAGATCTCCCTGAGCACTTCCTCATCCGTGATCTGCTTCTTGTGGTCCTCTTCGTAGAGTTCATGGAGTTTGTTGACAACCTGTCCCTCTCTGATGCCGCCGTGGCCGATCGCCGCAAGAACAGCGTCCCACTCCCTGAATCCGTATTTTCTCAGAACCGTTTCTTTATATTCCGGTTTGAGCAGGTCTGAAAGAACATAACCTTTGGTCTTACAGTATGAGAGCATGAGCTCTCTGCCTCTGCTTATGTTCTCTTCCTTCATCTCCCTTCTGAACCACTGGTTGATCTTGTTGCGCGTCGAGGCGCTTCTCGCGATGCCCAGCCAGTCGGGGCTTGGTCCCTTGGTATTCTGGGATGTGATGATCTCGATCCGGTCGCCGTTTCTGATCTTATAATCTATATTGACGATCCTGCCGTTTACTCTGGCTCCGATCATGCGGTTGCCGACAGCAGAGTGAATAGAGTAAGCAAAGTCAATGGGTGTCGATCCGGCCGGGAGGTTCTTGACCTCACCTCGGGGAGTAAAACAGTACACACTGTCGGAAAACAGATCAAGATCGCTCTTTAAAAGATCCATGAATTCCCTGTTGTCCGACATATCCCGCTGCCACTCCAGGATCTGACGGAGCCAGGTCAGCTTCTCCTCTTCCTTGTTCTCGACCTTCTTGCCGTCGGACTGTTCCTTATATTTCCAATGCGCCGCGATACCGTATTCGGCAGCTCTGTGCATCGCAAATGTGCGGATCTGGATCTCAAAGGGCTGGCCTGTCGGTCCGATCAGAGTCGTGTGAAGCGACTGGTACATGTTGGGCTTGGGCATTGCGATGTAGTCCTTAAACCTTCCGGGGATCGGCTTGTACATCTCATGGATGATTCCGAGCGCCGCATAGCAGTCCTTCACCGAATTCACAATGATCCTCACCGCAAACAGATCATAGATCTGGTCAAGGGCCTTCCCCTGGTTGACCATTTTCTTATAAATACTGAAAAAGTGTTTAACGCGGCCGTCCACCTTTCCTTCGATGCCGGCTTCTTTGATGTGTTCCGCGACTTCGACCGCGATCTCCTTGACGTACCGCTCCCTTTCGGATTTGCGCTGCGCCACTTTCTCTACGAGGTCATAGTAAATGTCGGGTTTAAGATATTTGAGGGAGAGATCGTCCAGTTCCACCTTGATCATGGAAATTCCGAGTCTGGACGCGATGGGCGAATAGATGTCGAGGGTCTCCTGGGCAATACGGATCTGCTTCTCCGGGGGCATGTGTCCCAGAGTTCGCATATTGTGGAGACGGTCTGCAAGTTTGATCAAAATGACGCGGATATCCTTGGCCATAGCCAGGAACATCTTGCGCAGATTTCTCGCCTGTTCCTCCTGCTGTACCTGGGTCTTGTCCTGATAGTCGCCGGAGAGCTTAAGTTTTTCCAGTTTGGTGACACCATCTACCAAAAGAGCGACGTCAGAACCGAACTGCTCCTCGATCTCCTCTTTGGTCATGATCGTATCTTCTACCACATCGTGAAGGAGTCCCGCAGTGATCGTCTCCTTATCCAGCTCCAGATCTGCCAGGATCAGGGCTACATAGAGAGGGTGAATGATGTACGGTTCCCCGGATTTGCGCTTCTGCCCCTCATGAGCTTTCTTTGCGACTTCATAACCCTTCTCGATGAGAGAAATGTCGTCTGAGGGATGGTATTTCCGGACACGGTCAATAACATCCGAATAGAGTTCTTCCGGACTTAAATACTCTGCGATATTCTCTATAGTGCCTCTGTCAAACTCCTCGAAGCCCTTTTTGACGATATTATCGGCCATATTCGCGACCTGATCCTTTCAGTTTTTTATAAACTTTTAATAAAGTACTGCCATTATAAGATTATTTGCTTAGTCAGTCAAATGTTATTGTCTGAAAACTATTCGGTAAAGTGAATAAAAAATGATATGTCTGCCGGGATGTGATAATAATTCAGCACCCAAGTCCGTAATGCTTCGCATTACAGCAGGGATGTGATAATAATTCAGCACCCAAGTCAGGAATGCTTCGCGTCTTGGCGGGGATGTGAAAATAATCCAGCACCCACGTCAGGAATGCTTCGCATTCCTGACTGAGGGCGGCCAGAGACGCTTCGCGTCTTGGCCGCCCCGAAAAAACGTAAAAAAACGGCCAGGTGAGCGAGCTCACCTGACCTTATTTTTTCCGTTTTTTCGGGGTGCTGGATTATTATCACATCATCCCTGCGCCGCCTGCGGGCATCGGAGGAACGGGCTCCTTGATCGTAGCTACGGCAGCTTCTGTTGTCAGGAAGCTGGAAGCTACGGAAGTAGCGTTCTGAAGAGCGCTTCTGGAAACCTTTGCGGGATCCAGGATGCCGTCTTCGATCATGTTGACATACTTCTCTGTGTATGCGTCAAAACCGATTCCCTCTACGGACTCTTTGACCTTGTTTACGATGACTGCGCCGTTAAGGCCGGCGTTCTCAGCAATCTGGTTAAGAGGAGCTTCCAGAGCCTTCAGAACGATCTGGGCACCTGTCTTCTCATCTCCCTCAAGGTTCTCAACTGCCTTCTCAACAGCCTTGGAAGCATGGATATATGCGCTTCCGCCGCCAGGGATGATACCCTCTTCCACTGCCGCGCGGGTAGCGTTCAGAGCATCCTCCATGCGATATTTTGCCTCTTTCATCTCAGTCTCAGTAGCTGCGCCTACGCGGATAACGGCTACGCCGCCTGCGAGTTTAGCCAGGCGCTCCTGAAGTTTCTCTCTGTCAAAGTCGGACTTTGTCTCTTCGATCTGCTTCTTGATCTGCGCAACGCGGGAAGCAAGAGCCTTCTTGTCTCCGAGGCCGTCAACGATGACTGTGTTTTCCTTCTCAACCTTGACGCTCTTGGCGCGGCCGAGCTGATCGAGAGTAGCGTCCTTGAGCTCAAGACCGAGGTCAGAGCTGATAACTGTGCCGCCTGTAAGGATCGCAATATCCTCAAGCATTGCTTTCCTTCTGTCGCCGTAGCCGGGAGCCTTAACAGCAACTACACTGAAAGTGCCGCGCAGCTTGTTGACGATCAGAGTTGTGAGAGCCTCGCCCTCGACATCCTCAGCGATGATCAGGAGCTTCGCGCCCATCTTGACGATCTGCTCAAGAAGGGGAAGGATATCCTGGATCGTGGAGATCTTCTTATCGGTGATCAGGATGAAAGGATCGTCCAGAACCGCTTCCATCTTGTCCATATCAGTTGCCATGTAAGCGCTGATATAGCCTCTGTCAAACTGCATGCCTTCGACCAGATCCAGCTCAGTGAGCATTGTCTTGGACTCTTCAATTGTGATAACGCCGTCCTTGGAGACTTTCTCCATAGCGTCAGCGACCATCTTGCCGACCTCTGCGTCACCGGAAGAAATAGTAGCTACGTTCTCGATGTGTGCCTTGCCGTTGACGGGTGTGCTCATCTTCTTGATAGCTTCGACAGCTGCATCCGTAGCTTTCTTCATTCCCTTTCTGAGAACGATCGGATTTGCGCCTGCAGCCAGGTTCTTCATGCCCTCGTTGATCATAGCCTGAGCAAGGACTGTAGCTGTGGTTGTGCCGTCGCCTGCCACGTCATTTGTCTTGGTGGCGACTTCCTTGACCAGCTGTGCGCCCATGTTCTCAAAATTATCCTCGAGCTCGATCTCCTTTGCGATCGTAACGCCGTCGTTAGTGATCGTAGGTGCGCCGTAGGACTTGTCAAGGACAACGTTTCTGCCCTTGGGGCCCAGTGTGATCTTTACTGTATCTGCAAGTTTGTTGATTCCGGCTGCCATTGCCACTCTGGCGTCTGTGCCGTGTTTGAGATCTTTTGCCATATTATTACCTCTTTTCTAAGTTTCAAAATATTGTCTGTCCGATTTATTCGATCACTGCCAGAATGTCATTCTGCTTGACGATGATGAACTTCTCATCCTCGAGTTTGACTTCTGTTCCCGCATATTTGGAATAGATGACCTTGTCGCCGGCCTTTACTTCCATCTTGATCTCTTTGCCGTCAACAACTCCGCCGGGGCCGACAGCGATGACCTCCGCCTGCTGGGGTTTTTCTTTCTCCTGTCCGGGAAGAACAATGCCGGACTTTGTGGTCTGCTCCGCCTCAAGCTGTTTGAGTACGACTCTGTCTCCTAAAGGTACTAACTTCATGTTTTACGCCTCCTTATCATGCGTGAATGATCCATTTACATATTCAGCAATTGGTTGTTAGCACTCATTCATGTCGAGTGCTAACTCTAGTTGGTATAATAGTTTTATCCACATTTGTTTGCAACCGAATTAATCGCCTCATTTTATCACCAAATCTCATCTTTTCTCTTTATTTCTTTATTTTTCTCTTATTTACTCATTCACTCCTTTTTTTCACATTTAATACTTTGTTTATACTTGGAAAAAAACATATTGTATATTGAAAGCGATTACTCTAAGTGCTATATTATATGTAGTTTTTAAAACTACTTATAGTAATTTTCAAAATAAGGAGGCAGGTTATGACTGTAAAAGAACTCAAAACATTCTTCAAAGAACATCTTGTTCCTTCTCATTTATATAACCTCAAGGGCGGTTCTCACAAAGGAAAGATCTGTATGGGAAAGAACAAACAGGACAGCTGGGAAGTATACTTCAGCGAAAAGAAAAAAAAGATCGGCCTTATGCAGTTTGCTACCGAGAGCGAAGCGTGCCAGCACATGATGGACGAAGTGCGCAAGGTTATGGAGCAGGTATACGGCGTCACATGGAAAGGACTCGCCTGACCGGATATCTTTATATTTAAAAACATATTTCCTTAAAAAAGGGACTGCCGCGAACGGCAGTCCCTTTTGATCGTATTTGGTTGTATTATCACTTCACGTCGCCGTTTGTGATCGCCGCCTGAGCAGCTGCCAGTCTTGCGATCGGTACACGGAAAGGTGAGCAGGAAACATAGGTCAGGCCGACCTTGTTGCAGAACTCGATGGAAGCGGGATCTCCGCCGTGCTCACCGCAGATGCCGAGCTTGATGTCGGGACGTACCTTGCGGCCCTTCTCAGCAGCCATCTGGATCAGCTGGCCGACACCGTTCTGGTCGAGGTGTGCGAAAGGATCAGACTCATAGATCTTGCTCTTGTAGTAGTCGGTCAGGAACTTGCCTGCGTCGTCACGTGAGAAGCCGAATGTCATCTGAGTCAGGTCGTTTGTGCCGAAGCTGAAGAACTGAGCTTCCTCTGCGATCTCGTCAGCCATAAGAGCTGCTCTGGGAATCTCGATCATTGTACCGATATGGTACTCGATGTCGGAGCCTTTCTCCTTCTTGACTTCCTCAGCAGTCTCAACGATGGTCTTCTTGACAAACGCGAGCTCTTTCTTGTCGCCTACCAGGGGAACCATGATCTCAGGGATGATGTTGTAGCCTTCTTCCGCATTGACTTCGATCGCAGCTTCCATGACAGCTCTGGTCTGCATCTTCGCGATCTCAGGGAATGTGACAGCCAGACGGCAGCCGCGGTGGCCCATCATCGGGTTGAACTCGTGCAGGGAATCGCAGCGGGCCTTTACTACTTCTACGGACAGGCCCATCTCATCGGCGAGTTCCTTAATATCCTCTTCTGTTGTGGGAACGAACTCATGAAGCGGCGGATCCAGGAAACGAATGGTAACCGGTCTGCCTTCCATAGCCTTGTAGATGCCCTTGAAGTCGCCCTTCTGGAAAGGAATCAGCTCGTTCAGAGCCGCTTCTCTCTCTTCGACTGTGTCGGAAAGGATCATCTTGCGGATCTTCGGGATTCTCTCAGGATTGAAGAACATGTGCTCGGTTCTTGTAAGACCCTCAGGCGTATCGGCGTTGGTTCTGACTTTCAGTCTTCTGAACTGGTCTGCCCAGTTCATGATCCTCTCGAAGTTACCGGAGATGGATGCTTCAACTGTCGGGATGTCGCCCAGATAAATCTTACCGGTGGAGCCGTCAAGGGAGATGTACTCGCCTTCCTTGATGGTGTAGCCGCCCAGCTCGATGTACTTCTCTTCTTCATGGACCTTGAGGTCGCCGCAGCCGGATACGCAGCAAGTGCCCATGCCGCGCGCGACAACTGCCGCGTGGGAGGTCATGCCGCCGCGCATGGTCAGAACGCCTTCTGCAGCGTGCATACCCTCGATATCCTCAGGGGATGTCTCCTGACGGACCAGGATGACTCTGCTGCCTGCAGCATGTGCAGCTACAGCGTCGTCAGCGTTGAAATAGATGCGGCCCGCGGCAGCGCCGGGAGAAGCGGGAAGCGCTTCGCCGATCTGCTTGCCGTTCTTAAGTGCAGCAGCATCGAATGCAGGGTGCAGCAGCTGGTCAAGGCTCTTGGCCTCGATACGAAGAACTGCTTCCTGAGGAGTGATCATGCCTTCATCTACCAGATCGCATGCGACCTGGATGGCGGCCTGTGCGGTTCTCTTGCCGTTTCTGGTCTGCAGGAAATACAGCTTGCCTTCCTCAATGGTGAACTCCATATCCTGCATGTCGCGATAGTGCTTCTCAAGTCTGTCAGCGATCGCGATGAACTGCTTGTAGCACTCGGGAAGATCCTTCTCAAGCTGTGTGATCGGCTGAGGAGTACGGATACCTGCGACGACGTCTTCGCCCTGCGCGTTGATCAGATACTCGCCGAAAATACCCTTCGCACCGGTTGCAGGGTTACGTGTGAACGCAACGCCGGTACCGGAAGTATTGCCCATGTTGCCGAATACCATGGACTGAACGTTGACAGCGGTACCCCACTCATAAGGGATATCGTTCATCATTCTGTAGTAGTTAGCTCTGGGATTGTCCCAGGAACGGAAAACAGCCTTGATGGCTTCCATCAGCTGTACCTTGGGATCCTGAGGGAACTCCTCGCCCATCTTCTCAGCATAGATCTCTTTGTACTTGGCAATGACATTCTGAAGATCCTCTGCCTTCAGTTCTGTGTCATATACATAGCCGTGTGCCTTCTTCTCAGCTTCAAGAATGCTGTCGAAGAAAGTCTTGCTCATGCCCATAACGACATCAGAGAACATCTGGATGAATCTTCTGTAAGAATCATAGGCAAATCTGGGATTGCCGGTCTTGGCAGCGAAGCCCTTTACGGACACATCGTTGAGACCAAGGTTGAGGATGGTGTCCATCATGCCGGGCATGGATGCTCTCGCACCGGAACGAACGGAAACCAGAAGCGGATTCTCCGTATCGCCGAACTTCTTGCCCTGCACGCCTTCCAGCCACTCAAGCGCCTTAAAGATCTGCGCCTGTGTGTCCTCGTTAATGGTCTTGCCGTCATTGTAATAGTCTGTGCACGCCTCGGTGGAAATTGTGAAACCGTTCGGGATCGGAAGACCAATATTGGTCATCTCAGCCAGGTTCGCACCCTTACCGCCAAGGAGATTACGCATGTCGGCACTGCCTTCGTTGAATAGATATACCCTTTTGCTCATTCACGTACCTCCTTAATATTCAACTCTTTAAAAAGAGCTGTTACCATTATGAAACGACAAAAGACCTCATGCCTGTGCCGCCTTCCGGCAGCTGCGGTATGAAGCCCCGCGGCCTCACTCGTCTACTGCCCTTCGGGCAGCTTCGGTATGAAGCTGTCAAAAATAAAAACATCAAAAGCTCCCACAGCCTTTTTCAGCTCCTTCTCGCTTCTGATCGTCCAGGCCGCCGACTTCGCCTTGTAAAGACTCCGGCAGATCCTCCTGGAAAGATTTCCTTCATACATATGATTGTATGCGATGAAGTCAGGTTTTGACAAGAAGTTTGGTATCAGAAACTGAACAGATATTGTGGCCGGCGCTTTCGGAAACGTCCTGTACTTGGGGATATGGAGAAAGCCGTCTGAAAGCTGGCCTCTCATTACTCCCGGGCGATGGATCCTGTACCAGAAAAGAACCAGCGGATTAAAGGATTCTATGCAGTAGACGCCCTTATAAGCTTTCAGCATCGGATCGATGATCCTGCACAGCGTCATGTCCGTGTCCTCTGATTTGAATTCCACGATCAGTGGGACTCTTCCGTCCACCATCTCTAAAAAATCCTTCAGGGCGGGAATCCTCTCGTTGCTGCCAAAGATCGTATACTCCTGCAGCTGCGCAAAGGTGCAGTCCCTTACCTGTCTGTTCACGCCGCACACTCTTAAAAGATCCGGATCGTGGAAGATCACCGGGACAAGGTCCGCGGTAAGCTGTACATCCAATTCGATCCCGAACCCGCTCTCCACAGCTTTTCTGAACGCTGCCATGGAATTCTCCGGAGCGTCCGATCCGTTGTCATGCAGTCCTCTGTGAGCGAAAAACCTCGTTTTAAAAGGCGCCGGATCCGCTCTGTTCGTCATCCTCGGCATAACTGCCAGAAGATAAAGGCCGGAGAGCACTGCAGGCGTCTTCAGAATGCTTCCGTATCTGATTCTCATGCAAACCTCTTGTGTCATTATCTTAATGACAGTTTAACACTATTTTGCCCAAAATACTATGATTTGTGTCCAAAGATAAACTCCTCTGTACATAATCTGAAGGTTCTGTATGTAAAATTTATGAAAAGCATTACTTGCTTACACCGGCGTACTCCGCTATTATAAGAAAAGCAGATCCTGATCTGCGTTTTTGTTATGGAAAAAAGGAGGCTACATGATCGCAGCAAATAACGTAACTCTCAGACTCGGCAAAAAAGCACTGTTTGAGGATGTAAATATTAAATTCACCGAAGGAAACTGCTACGGGATCATCGGTGCCAACGGCGCGGGCAAGTCCACTTTCTTAAGGATATTGAGCGGGCAGCTCGACACCACGAACGGCCATATTTCGATCACTCCCGGACAGCGTCTTTCTTTTCTGGAACAGGACCAGAATAAATATGATAACCAGGTAGTTCTTGACACAGTCATTCAGGGAAATTCCCGACTCTTTGAGATCATGAAAGAGAAGGACGCCCTCTATATGAAGGAGGACTTCTCCGACGAGGACGGCATTAAGGCAAGTGAACTTGAGACCGAGTTCGCGGAACTCAACGGATGGGAAGCGGAATCCGACGCGGAGACTCTTCTCAACGGCCTCGGGATCGAGACGGATCTTCACAGCTATCTCATGAGGGAGCTGACCGGCGCGCAGAAGGTCAAGGTTCTGCTGGCGAGGGCGCTTTTCGGTAATCCCGATATCCTGCTTCTCGACGAGCCCACCAACCATCTGGATCTGGACGCGATCGCATGGCTTGAGGAGTTCCTTATCAACTTCCCCAATACTGTCATCGTCGTTTCCCACGACCGCTACTTTCTCAATAAAGTCTGCACCTATATCGCGGACATCGATTACGGAAAGATCACACTCTTTGCCGGAAACTATGATTTCTGGTATGAGTCCTCCCGTCTTCTGATCCGCCAGATGAAGGAAGCGAATAAGAAAAAGGAAGAGAAGATCAAGGAACTCAAGGAGTTCATCTCCCGCTTCTCCGCCAACGCTTCCAAATCCAAGCAGGCCACCAGCCGTAAGCGAGCATTAGAGAAAATACAGCTGGATGAGATCAAGCCTTCCAGCCGCAAATATCCCTATATCGACTTCCGTCCCGACAGAGAGATCGGGAATGAAGTGCTCACTGTCAGCGGCATCAGCAAGACCATTAACGGCGTGAAAGTTCTCGACAATGTCTCATTCGTCATGGGACACGACGACAAGATCGCTTTCGTCGGAAGCCAGGAACTCGCCAAGACCACTCTGTTTGAGATCCTCATGGGCAACATGGAGCCTGACGAGGGGACCTACAAGTGGGGCGTGACAACTTCCCAGGCTTATTTCCAGAAAGACAACTCCAAGGAGTTCAGGGGCGAGCGCACCATTACCGAATGGCTTACGGGCTACTCTCCCATCAAGGATGTTACCTACGTCAGAGGATTCCTCGGCAGAATGCTGTTCGCCGGCGATGACGGCGTCAAAAAGATCGGCGTCCTCTCCGGAGGCGAGAAGGTACGCTGCCAGCTCTCCAAGATGATGATCAGCGGCGCAAACTGCCTGATCTTCGATGAGCCCACAAACCATCTGGACATGGAATCCATTTCCGCCCTCAACGAGGGAATGATCAAGTTCCCCGGCGTAGAACTGATCGCGTGCCGCGACCACCAGGTCGTACAGACCACAGCGAACCGCATCATTGAGATCCTTCCCGACGGCAGCATCATCGACAAGGTTACCACATATGACGATTACCTTGAGAACAACGCCGATGCGAGAAAGAGAACTGTCTATGAAGCGTCCCGCGAAGAGGACAGCAACTGATCCATACAAGTCGATCGAAGCAGCCGGCTGGACATCACAGCCGGCTGCTTATTCATACCTTTAAAAAGAGGTTTCGATATGAGTCCTATAGACCTTCACACCCACTCAACAAAATCCGACGGCACATTTTCTCCAAAAGAGCTGATCCGCTATGCTCAGGCAAAAGGACTGTCTGCTGTCGCACTGACCGACCACGACACAGCGGACGGCATAGAGGAGGCGCTTTTGACCGCTCAAAAACTCAGGGAAGAAGCGTCGGAGTCATCATGCACCGGCTCGCGCATCGTCCCCGAAGTCATACCGGGTGTTGAGCTCTCCACGGAGTACAGGGGCAGGGACATCCATATCGTCGGACTATTCATCGATTGGAAAAATCCCGATTTTATTGGCAGACTCCGGGAATTTGCGGACGCAAGGATCTACAGGAATAAGAAGATGTGCAGTCTTCTGACCGAAGGCGGCTATCCCGTGAACTACGACGAACTTGCGCCGCGCTTTCCGGACACCGTCATCACCCGCGCTCACTTTGCGCAGTTCATGTTGGAAAAAGGCTTTATTTCCTCAATTGATGAAGCCTTCCGCAAGCTGATCGGCGATGACTGTCCCTTCTTTGTTCCGAGGGAGAAAATATCGCCGCAGGACGGTGTCAGCTTTCTTGTGCAGTACGGCGCGGTACCGATCCTGGCCCATCCGCTTCAGTACAAAATGAGCGATGATCAGCTGTGTGAACTGCTCACTTCTCTCTGCGGATACGGCCTTGAAGGGATCGAGGTCTTCTACTCAGGTTATAAGCCCGCGGACACCGCATATCTTTCCAGGCTCGCCGAGAAGTTCAGCCTTTTTCCCAGCGGAGGCAGCGACTTCCACGGAAGCCGCAAAAAGGGGCTTGATCTTGGTACCGGATACGGACACCTGTACGTCCCGGAAATTCTTCTGCCCCCTCTTAGAGCAAAAGCTGCTTCCTCAAACAGATAAGATCATAAAAAAGACTGCCGCTCATCGCGGCAGCCTTTTTTTCAGCCCAAAATGCTCTCTTCAAACTGTCTGGTGTACAGAGAGTGATAATATCCTTTTTTCTTCATGAGTTCCGAGTGCGTTCCTCTCTCCTCTATTTTGCCGTCTCTGACTGCCAGGATCAGGTCGGCGTTAGTGATCGTGGACAGTCTGTGGGCGATGACAAAACAGGTGCGCCCTCTTGTCACCACTGAGATTGCCTGCTGGATCGCCTTTTCTGTCAAAGTATCTATTGAAGAAGTTGCCTCGTCCAGGATCAGGAGTCTGGGATCTGCCAGCAGTGCCCTCGCAAAGGATAAAAGCTGTTTCTCTCCGGTGGAAAGGCGGCTTCCCCCTTCTCCCACTTCGCTGTCAAGGCCTCCCATCCTCTCCACGATGTGTTTTGCCGAGACCATATCCAGCGCTCGGAGTATCTCTTCGTCTGTCGCGTCAGGTCTTCCGTATCTGAGATTCTCCCGGACAGATCCCGAAAACAGGTGCGGCGATTGAAGGACATAACCCAGATGACTGTGAAGCCATAACTGGGACCTCTCTCTCGCATCCCTTCCGTCGATCAGAAGAGTGCCTTCCGTGGGTTCATAAAACCGGCACACCAGATTTACCAAAGTTGATTTACCGGCTCCGGTCTCCCCGACGATCGCTATATTCCGGCCATGGGGGACTTTGAGACTAAAGTGCTCAAGCACATTTTCCTCCCCGTCGGGATAGCGGAAGGTCACGTCCCTGAATTCTATATCGCCGATAAGTTCCTCCCAGTTCTCATATTTGGGATTAAAGCTGTCTCCGTAGCGTTCGATCACTTCAGGTGTGTCCGCGACATCCGCGGGTTCGGCCAACAGATCTGTAAGTCTCTCAATATTGACCTGTATGGCGATAAAGCCGGATATATTCTGTATGATGAACTGCAGCGGCTCCACCATTCCCACTGCGTAGGATACAAATACGGAAAGCGTTCCGATCTTCAGCAGTCCTTCTCTGGTCAGAGCGCCTCCCTGCCAGAGTACTACGGCGAGCGCCGCGGAAGACATCAAAGTCACTGTGGAAATGAGCATCGCGGAATATCTTACCGCGTGCACCGATTCCCTTCGAAAATCCTCCGTCACCCCTTCGAACTCCTGCCGCATCTTCTTTTCGATGCTAAGCAGTTTGATCGTCCTCGCGCCTATGATCCCCTCGTTAAAGCTTCCCGTGATCCTTGAGTTTATTTCGCGGATCAGCCTGTTCGCCGCTACAAGTCTTTTCTGAAACAGCCAGATCAGTGCCCCTGCCGCTGCAAGAAGGAAGATCATCCAGAGCGCAAGCCTAAACTCAGTCATCATCATTACGAAGATGGCAAAAAGGATATAAGATCCGTTCCAGATGCAGTCCATCATTCGCCAGGATACCGCTTCTCCGATCTTCCCGGTATCGCTCATTACTCTGGCATGAATATAGCCGACGCTGTTGCGGTTAAAATAGGAGAAAGACAGAGTCTGCAGGTGATTAAAAGCTTTGTTCCTCAGGTCCCTGTCGATGCTCATTTCCACTGTTCCCGAATCCACCATTGTCCTGTCAT
>CACZXG010000091.1 GCA_902785055.1 uncultured Lachnospiraceae bacterium | reverse complement strand
TGGGCGACAGCAGCCTGTGAGCCAGCTCCCCGTCATTAGTGATCAGCAGCAGCCCTTCCGTATCCCTGTCGAGCCTTCCGACAGGAAACAGGCCCTTGCGCTGCTGCCCTTCGAGCAGGTCCAGCACAGTCCGGTCCCTTGTGTCCTCTGTGGCGGAGATCACTCCCGCGGGTTTGTTCATCAGATAGTACACGAACTGCTCATACGCGACTCTCTCTCCGTCCATGAAGATCTCGTCGCCTTCCTCCACATGCATGGAGGCATCCCTGGCTTTCACGCCGTTTACGGTGACCCGTCCCGCCCGGACGGCCTTTTTGAGCTCGCTTCGCGTTCCTGCTCCCATTTCCGACAGATATTTATCCAGCCTCATTTCCGACCTCAGATCTTAAACCGGTATCCCACGCCCCAGATCGTCTCGATGTACTGCGGTTTGGAGGTGTTGTACTCGATCTTCTCCCTGATCTTCTTGATATGCACAGTGACCGTGGCGATGTCGCCGACGCTCTCCATATTCCATATTTTGGCAAAGAGTTCTTCCTTGCTGAACACATGATTGGGGTTCTCCGCAAGGAAAGTGAGCAGGTCGAACTCCTTGGTGGTGAAGTTCTTCTCCTCGCCGTTGATCCATACTCTTCTCGCCGTCTTGTCGATCTTGAGACCGCGGATCTCGATGATGTCATTCGCCTTCTGTCCGGCGCCGACAAGTCTTTCATAGCGCGCCATATGCGCCTTCACGCGGGCCACCAGCTCGCTGGGGCTGAAGGGCTTGGTGATATAGTCGTCCGCGCCGAGGCCAAGGCCGCGGATCTTGTCGATATCGTCCTTCTTCGCCGATACCATGAGGATCGGCACATTCTTCTCCTCCCGGATCTTCCTGCATACCTCAAAGCCGTCCATCCCGGGCAGCATCAGGTCCAGGATGATCAGGTCAAAATCCTCCCTGAGGGCAGTCTGAAGGCCCTTGTCTCCTCTGTTCTCTATTTTGACTTCAAAGCCGCTCAGTTCCAGATAATCCTTCTCCAGATCTGCAATGGCAACTTCATCTTCAATGATCAAAATCCTGCTCATATTTCTCTACCTCCACTGGCTGCATCCTGCCCGATACTTCCCGGGCCTTCTATCAAATCTCTTCCACGTAGTCGTCCATATCATCGGTCTCGTGATACTTGCGGATCACGAAATGCACGCAGGTCCCCTCTCCTTCCCGGCTGGTCGCCCAGACATAGCCGCCGTGGTCCTCGATGACCTTTCTGACGATGGACAGGCCGATCCCGCTGCCGCCCTGAGCGCTGCTGCGTGATTCGTCCGTCCTGTAAAACCTGTCGAAAATATTGGGAAGATCCTTCGCGGGAATTCCCATTCCGTTGTCCTCGATCTCAATTCTGACGGAATCATGCTCGTCCAGGATCCGTATATCTATCTTCCCTTCCGTCTTGTCCATATATTTTACACTATTCCCGACAATATTGTTGATAACTTTTTTAAGCTGTTCGGGATCCGCCACGATCGTCGTGTCCGGAGAGACCAGATTGCTGTAGTTGAGCGTGATCCCGCGGGACTCCATATCCATGCCGAGTTCTTCTACACAGTCGCCAAAATAGTCCGCGACATTGATCTTGTGGAAATTATAGGGGATCTTGTTGTTGTCGATCTGCGAATAAAGCGTCAGCTCATTGATCAGCGTGTTCATATCATTCGCTTTGCTGTAGATCGTCCGCAGATACCGCTCTCTCTTCTCAGGCGTATTGGCCACGCCGTCGATCAGTCCTTCCACATATCCCTTGATGGATGTGATCGGCGTCTTGAGGTCATGGGTGATGTTCGTGATCAGCTCGCGGTTCTGTCTCTCCCTCTCAAGCTTCTCCTCCGCGTTCTCCTTGAGCCGCAGCCTCATCTCCTCATAGTTGTTGTAAAGGCTGCCGATCTCGCCCTCCTCGCTGGTCTGAAGGCGGTAATCAAGATTGCCGTCCCTGATATTATTCATAGCAGCATTAAGTTTGCCTATAGGGTCGAAGAAGTTCCCTTCCAGCCACCTGGTCAGCAGGATCGCTGTAAACAAAAGGATCAGGACCATGGCGACAAACATCTCTCCCAGAAACTTTCTCGAGACCAGGGCCACCGCCCTTGTGATGATGAAAATGCTGCCCTCCGCACCGTCCTCAAAGGTAAAATCCAGCTGCTTGACCACCTTGACCATGCTGTCGATATAGTATCCGGTTCCCTGGTTCTGCCGACCGTGCCCGTAAGCAGGCAGCACCTGAAAATCTTTGGCCGCCGCCTCCTCATTTCCCGTATAGTAGAGATCCGATCCCTTCCTGACGATGATATAAGAATTGCTGACGTTTACCCTCTCCGAGAGGGACTGCAGGTAGCCGGGATCCTCGACCAGTGAAGGGTCCGCGTCCAGATCCGCCTGTATTTTTTCATAAGTGCTGTCGAGCAGCTCGCTGTATTGCTTGTAGTCATCTGTCAGCGACACGTACTCCTGATAAGAAACGGCGCCGTCCCCGCTGTCCCCGCGCGCCAGGAAATTTCCGATCACGATAAAGGACAGGATAAACAAAATGACCGGCAGAACGAGCACGATCGAAAACGCTATGATAAGTCTCCGCCTGAAAGTCATAAAATCAGCCTCCCGTGCCGCTGTGCGGCGAAATCAAACAGGTGTGAAGCACACCACTTTATATTATCTCATACTCTCTCAGAAAACGCCACGGTGCCCTTGCGAAGCTTCTTCTCCGGTGTCATAATGACATCAGTTTCTATGATCAGCCAATGGAGGTCCTTATGGAAAAAATCACAAGTTTTACGATCAATCACCTTGACCTGGAGCCGGGCGTCTATGTCTCCCGCAAGGACCGCTACGGCAATGCAGTGATCACGACCTTTGACCTGCGTATGACCGCCCCCAACAGAGAGCCGGTCATGAACACTGCGGAGATGCACACCATCGAGCATCTGGGTGCCACATTTCTCAGGAATCACCCCGGATTTGCGGACAAGACCGTTTATTTCGGCCCCATGGGATGCCGGACCGGCTTCTATATGCTTCTTGCAGGCGATTATTCCTCCCGGGAGATCGCCCCTCTGGTGACGGAAATGTTCGAATTTATCAGGGATTTCCACGGAGAGATCCCCGGTGCCGCCCCCAGGGACTGCGGGAACTGGCAGGACCAGAATCTCGGCATGGCCAACTGGCTCGCTGACCGCTACCTTACCCGCACGCTGACCGATATAGATGAGAAACATCTTGTATATCCGGAATAAATAGTGATATGGGCCGGACACTTCGGCAAAAAAGCGCGGACAGCCGCTTCCCCTGCATTTTTAAGGGGCACGGCCGTCCGCGCGCTTTTTGTTCACTGCGATATTTCTCCGGCTTTCCTCCCTGCTCAGAAAGATCTCACCATGTGCTCCACAAGGGAAGCGCAGTGCTCAGCCGCCTTGGCTTCGAAAGCTTCGTAGGACATCTCGGTGCTCTCGTCCGCCTTGTCGGAGATCGCTCTGACGATCACAAAGGGGATCTTGTTGATGTAAGCCGCCTGAGCGATAGCTGCGCCTTCCATCTCCGTGCACAGACCGCCGAACACTTCCTTGATCCGGTCTTTTCTGGCTCTGTCACAGATGAACTGGTCGCCGCTGACAACGCGGCCTTCAAATACGCCGATTTCAGGAGCTGCCTCTCTGCATGCCTTCACTGCCGCCACCCGCAGAACCGGGTCCGCGGGGAATGCGAGCGTATCCAGCTGCGGCACCTGCCCCGGTTCGTATCCGAGTCCGGTCACATCCATGTCATGATACATTGCGTCAATGGAGACCACGATGTCTCCGATATCGATCTCTTCTTCAAGGGAACCTGCGACTCCGGTATTGACCACATGAGTGATTCCGAACAGATCGCTCAGGATCTGCACGCACAGGCCTGCGCTGACCTTTCCGATCCCGCAGCGGACCACTACTGCCTCTGTCCGGCCGATCCTGCCTTCATAGAAATGCATTCCTGCTCTCTGCGTCTCTTTCGCTCCGTCCATGCACCTGACAAGACGCGCCACTTCAACTTCCATTGCTCCGATAATTCCGATCTTCACCCGTTTTCCTCTCTTTCCGTCGCTTTCCGTGCGCATATACAGTGATCCCCAGACCCGTCAGGGACAGGAGGATCCCCGCCGCAAGTCCCGGCGTCCTATACTGCATTGTAATATGATTTTCCCCGGGCACAAGAGAAATTTCCGTAAGACTTCCCTCAAATGCCTCTGTTTCTATCTTTTGACCATTGAGAGCTGCAGTCCAGCCCTTCGAAGCAGGCACGCTCAAAAGAAGCTTCTGTCCTTCCCGGGCGTTTACAGTACAGCTGATCCTGCCGTTTTTGATCTCCAGGTCTTTCACAGCCGCTGCCTTCTGCCGGATCTTTGCGGCGAGCTGAGCAAGGCGGTCAAGATCCAGCGCGCGGAACTGCTCGTCCCTCAGCTGCATCCCGCCTGCGGCCTCCAGTCTGACCACTGCCGTCTCCGCGTTTTCGTCAGCGGGTATATAAAATACCGACGGGGACAGCCATCCGCCGTAGCCATAGCTCCAGCCCTCCTTCACGGTCAGCCTGCCCTGCTCCTGCGCGTCGTCCCACCACTGCGGATCGTCATAAGAGACCTCCGCCGTCCAGGGAAGATTTCCATACAGGCAGTATTTTGATCCTGCGCCATCGGGAAGCGCGAGTTTCCACTCTGCAGTTCCTCTTTCATAAGTCTTCTCAGCGCTGACCGGAGTCCACAGTCCGGCCGCCTCTCCGGCGATTTTCGTGTACAGATACTCGGTGTAAGCAAAAGGGTCTCTCTCGGCGGGTGCCTCCGCTTCCTCACTGCTCTCATCCAGGATCATCGCTATAGGCAGCGTGTAAGGATTTCTGTATACAGCCTTCCCGTTCCTCGCCCCGATCTCCGGGACCTCTTCGAGACCGGGAATCCCGTAAGGTGACAAAACATACCGTACACCCAGCAGAGAATCCGCCGGCAGGAACGACGTGTTCACAATGTTGAAGCTCTCATACTCTTTCCTGTAACCTAATCTGTCCAAAAGGTCCAGCTGGATGTTCTCCGGGCAGGACGTGTAACCGCTGATCGACGCGTAACCGTACGCCATTGCGTCGAGATATGCGCCTGTCAGGCCATCTATATTGGTGATCCTCGCCGCTGTCTGCGAGGTCCTGTAGAAGTCTTCCCCATCCAGTTCGCGGAGAGCGTCGATCTGCGCCTGCTGTTCCCTGCTGTAGGAAGCGTACTCCTCAGCCGTATCCGTGTGATAGATCTTCAGCATTGCCCGGGTCTCCAGAAAGGCTTCCCACAGCCCCAGCGCCACCAGAAGAACCGCCAGGATCCGTCTGCGCCTTCTAATTACCTTTGGGCTGTTCAGGATCCGCAGAACCTTATCCGGCGCGTACCTATATCCCATGACCAATGTCGCGGCTGTCAGCATCAGCAGCGCGATCCTCGTGCTTCCGCTTCCTCCCGAGGGCCAGATCCGCCGGGAGATCAGCACCAGCAGAATGCAGGTTCCTCCCGCCTTGGGTATAACAGACCACTGCTTTCTGTTCCTGAATCCTCCGCCGGCCGGCAGTGAACCCGCCCAGTAAGCCGCGCAGTACAGCAGCACAAAACTTCCCAGATATCCGAACCTGTACCAGTAACTCGTATTTCTCATAAAGAGGGAGAAAACATAGAACAGCGGTTTCCAGAAGCAGGACATCCAAGCCGCAAGAGTCGGCACGAGCACTGCCAGCTTCTCCTTTTTACGGATTCTCCCCGAATAGAAAAAGGCCGCTGTTCCAAATGCAGCCGGAGTGCCGCAGAAAAATGAAGCCCTGCTTATATCGCTCATCTCCCCGATCCTGTAGCTTCTGATAACAGAGAACGGATTTCCCCTAAAACCTGCCGACAGCCCGTATTCCATCGGATTCCAGCTTCCGGCTTTACCCTGGCGGAGCGCAAGAACATTGGGAAGAAAGAGAACCGCCGCCAGCAGCAGGCCCGTTCCCATCCCGAGAAGATATCTGCCGGTACTCCGCACAGGTCCGCTTTTGCCGGGCCCGCCCGTTTTCACAGCTCCCTTATCCCGCAGCATCTCATAGAGAAACCAGGCCGCGCTGAACAGGTAATTGATCCCTCCGGTATACCAGTTCGCAAGAACAGACAGCGCCGCGGGCGCCGCCAGTTCCGTCAGGTCAAATCTGCGCGAACACACTGCGCTGTGAATGCCCATGACAATAAAAGGGAGCAATATGACGCCGTCAAGCCACATCACATTGCTCTCCTGTGCCAGCATATACTGCATCAGGCCATAAGCGGCAGACAAAAGGAGCGTCAGGTCCCGGGAGACTTTCTCATTAAATCTGCGTCCGATAAACCATGAAAAAGACGCGGACGCCGCGCTGAGCTTGGCCGTGATCAGCACTTCCAGAAAGAGGTTCATCTGATCCTTCGGGAACAGCAATAGCAGCAGGTTGAAGGGCGAAGCCAGATAATAGGCCCAGATCGCTGCCGCGCCGCCCCCCAGCGTGTTTGAAAAAGTATATACGGCACTGTTTTGCCCCGTCAGCACGTCCCTGTAATAGGCAAAGAGGTCCAGATACTGCAGTTTGGCGTCTGTCACCGCAGGCGTATTGATCCCAAAGGGCACATACTCTCCCGTCAGCATAACCGTCCAGAAGATCACGGCGGTCACAAACGCAGCCAGCAGCAGGTCCCACAGGCGCCGGGAGGAGATGTTGCTCCTCCGCTCTTTATTTGGCTCCCTTAATCTCGTCTCCAAGCGCCCTCAACTCCTCATTATCTTCAAAGACAAGGATCGTGTAATCTCCGCACTCCAGTTTCTGCGGGTTCAAAGTATAGAACTCCTCACAGATCTCTTCCGGCGGAGTGGGATCGACCCAGGGATTCTCCGGGTCCTCTCCGTGATCTTCGATCCATTTCGCTCTGCTCTTCTCATCGTCCTCAGCGAAGTTTTTGAGAAGCACGAAGCACTTCCCGGGGTGCGCCGCGGGATCATACCATCTCTCGTTGAGAAGCCAGCGCCTGTAATCAGAAGGGTTATACGCTTTTCTCTTTCCGTTCTCCGCTTCGTTATCTCTGGTAGGCAGGACTATGACTTTGCCGCTGGAAAGAACAGAATTAACGCTGGCGTTCCAGAAAGAAGCGTATCCGTAATGCAGATCATGTTCGTCGAGGAAACTTACCAGCTCTTCGCTGGGATCCGCGCCGATCTTATCCTTGTAATGTCCCCAGAAATATACGTGACAAAAAGCACAGTACATCACGATGAGGAGCCCCGCGCAGACCGCCGTCAGGCGCTCTCTCTTCTTCATATACTCCGAGAACAGTACCGCAAAGAGCAAAACATCGTCGAGATAGATTGACAGAAGGTATCTCGGCGCCCACTGATTGCAGGCGATGAAGACTCCCGCCACCAGCAGATTGCTGACCCAGCTGTAAATGATCAGAAATCTTGTAAATCTGTTTCCGTGTTTGTTGTAGCGGACCAGCGCCACTGTCGGGATCACATACACAAGGATCAGCGCGGCAAAGTAATTCACGAATTTCGAGAGCCCGGGGAAGGACAGGAAGACCGCTCCCTCCACGTTTCCGAAGATCATGGTCATGTTGTTCACGAACTGTCCGATGGAATACCACAGGCCTGAATACTTATCCATTTTCAGATAAGAACCTTTGCTGTCATCCCAATACATTACGGACAGCCTGCGATAGCAGATGAATGCCGTGGCAACGACCACCATGATCAGTATTACCGTCACCATACAGCGCCTGCTCTTCAACACCTTGGAGAGCTTCTGGTCATATTCAAGGAAATAGAAGATCAGGATCGACGCGGCCAGCGGAAGCGTGAGGATCATATCCTGTCTGATGCTTCCCAGAAGGGGGAAGAACAGCACCACGGCCAGCAGGATCTCCAAAAAAGCTTTATAACGCGGACTGTCTTTCTCATCCAGAAGAATGATCCTGTGCATGATGCCCAGTGCCATGACTATATCGAAGAAAATCGTGACATACGCGCCCTGGAAAAACAGCATGTCAGTCGTCTCGTTTGCGACATCCGCCGTCTGATAAGGATTCATCAGCAGCATACAGGCAATGACCGCAGCGGCGAGATTCCTGTCCTTTTTCGGCATAAAACAGTACATCGTCGCAAGGATCAGAATGCTCCACATGACAACGACCATGATCTCCCTCGCCAGCATCCAGTCCTTTACGACTTTCAGGATCGGGATCAGCAGCAGGTTCGGAGATCTGACAAACAATACAGTGCTGTAGCACATCCCCGGAGGAAAGAGCTTCCCGCTCTTAATCTGCTCCAGCGCCAGCTGCACGTAAAAGGCACTGTCAGAATGGAAAAAAGCCTTCGTAAACAGGAAAATGATCCCGCAAACACTGGCAAACAGCGCGATCATGCATACAAACAGAATTCTTTCGCCGGACCTCCCGGGGCCCCATTTCTCCGATACCTTTACTGTCGTTTTCTTATTCTTCTCTACAGGTTTCTTTTTTGCTGATTCCTTGCTCATATAAAGTCCCACACACTCTCTGTTTACAGTATTAGCCGGTCAAAAAAGCGCTCTTTAGTAAATCTGAATACTCAAGCCGATATAGTTAGTATATTACAGAATCACACCCTTTTGGCTTTTTCTTTTTTATCTTGCCCTCTTAAGGCAGATCCTTATTACAACGAAAAAAGCCTCACACCCTGATCTTTCAAGGTATTGAGACTTTTTGATGAGCGATGGGGGGATCGAACCCCCGACAACTTGATTAAAAGTCAAGTGCTCTACCGACTGAGCTAATCGCCCGCAAATATTAAATTAGCTGTTATATGAAATAAACCGCCTTTAAGGCGGTTCTTGGAAATGCCCAGAACCGGAATCGAACCAGTGACACGAGGATTTTCAGTCCTCTGCTCTACCAACTGAGCTATCTGGGCGAAATAGCGGGAGTAGGATTTGAACCTACGACCTTCGGGTTATGAGCCCGACGAGCTTCCAGACTGCTCCACCCCGCGACATCGAGAGCACCTTTCATAGCGCTCAGTATTTAAAACAATCCAAAAACGGATTATTGAATGGATGGGGGTGGATTCGAACCACCGAAGTCACTGACAACAGATTTACAGTCTGCCCCCTTTGGCCGCTCGGGAACCCATCCATATAAAGCCGATGATCGGACTCGAACCGATAACCTGCTGATTACAAATCAGCTGCTCTGCCAATTGAGCCACATCGGCAAGCTCTTCACATCTTAATGCCAAAAACTTTAGAAAATAACTGGGGCCTACAGGGCTCGAACCTGTGACCCCCTGCTTGTAAGGCAGGTGCTCTCCCAGCTGAGCTAAGACCCCAATTTTTCATAGTAAGAGCAGCTTTTGAAGCTGCTCCAACGACCCTGATCGGGCTCGAACCGACGACCTCCGCCGTGACAGGGCGGCGTGCTAACCAACTGTACCACAGGGCCAAATATGATATCGACACTTGACTATTATACTTATTGTAAAACCATTTGTCAATACCTTCAAAACTGAACACCGAAGGAACTTTCGTTCCATCCAAGAACTTAAGGATAAGCTTCCGACCGATTAGTACGTGTCAGCTGAATGCATTACTGC
>CACZXG010000090.1:2443-12347 GCA_902785055.1 uncultured Lachnospiraceae bacterium | reverse complement strand
CCGTATGCTGTTCAATTCGATAGAATTTGCACTCTTTCTGCCTGTCGTCTTTCTGCTCTACTGGTTCGTTTTCCGGCGGAGCGTGCGGGCGCAGAACCTCTTTGTCGTGGCCGCCTCCTACCTGTTCTACGGCTGGTGGGACTGGCGGTTCCTCTTTCTCATCGCCTTCACCTCACTATGCAGCTGGGGCAGCGGCCTGCTCATCGAGCGCTATCGACCGCGGCCCGTGGCGAAGGCCGTCCATGTTCTCAACATCGTGTTGAACTTGGCCATCCTCGGCGTGTTCAAGTACTACGACTTCTTCGTCACCTCTTTCGCCAATCTCTTTCTGCACGGTCGCACCGACGGGCTTCTGCTCAACATCATCCTGCCCGTGGGTATCAGTTTTTACACCTTCCAGGCGTTGAGTTACAGCATTGACGTGTACCGAGGGAAGCTGGAGCCGACCCGCGACATCGTGCAGTTCTTCGCCTTTGTGAGTTTCTTCCCGCAGTTGGTGGCCGGCCCGATCGAGCGTGCCACCAACCTGCTGCCGCAGTTCGCCAAACCGCGCACGTTCGACTATGCGCAGGCCGTCGATGGCATGCGGCAGATTCTCTGGGGACTTTTTAAGAAGATAGTGGTGGCCGACAACTGCGCTGCCTACGTGGATTACGTCTATGGGGCGTATTCGACGCAGAGCGGGCTCACGCTGGCGATTGCCGCCGTGCTGTTCGCCTTCCAGATTTATGGCGACTTCTCGGGCTATTCCGATATCGCCATAGGTACGTCCAAGCTTTTCGGTATCAAGCTGATGCGGAACTTCGACAACCCCTATTTCAGTCGCGACATTGCGGAGTTCTGGCGGCGGTGGCACATCTCGCTCACCACCTGGTTCCGCGACTACGTCTATATTCCGTTGGGCGGCAGTCGAGTGTCGAAAGCGAAGGTCGTGCGCAACACGTTCGTCATCTTCCTGTTGAGTGGATTCTGGCACGGGGCTAACTGGACGTTCCTCGCGTGGGGCGCCTACCACGCCGTGCTTTTTATGCCACTGATTCTGCTGGGTCGGAACCGCAAGTTCATCGGTGTCGTCGCGGAGGACCGTCTTGCAGAGGGAAGCACTGCCGCCTGCCCAGCGGTTGCCGATGTAGTTGAAGGAAGACATAACTGCCAGGCAGCCTGCGTCCTTGACACACTTCTCGAAAGGCTTGAGGTAAATTTCGCGGATCGCCTGCTCATTGGACCATGTGCAGATCATATCGCAGCGGTTGCCTTCCTGGTCGTTCAGCGCGAAGTGCTTCATGTAAGCGTAAACGCCGTTGTCCTGGGAACCCTTGACAGCATTAGCCGCGATGTATCCGGAGAGGACCGGATCCTCGGAATAATACTCAAAGTTACGTCCCGCGAAAGCAGTTCTGTGGTTGTTCATAGCAGGAGCATACCAGCCGGAGACATCCATCTCATTGGCCATCTTGCCGATGCTCTCGCCGAATCTGTAAGCCAGATCCTTATTCCAGGTGGCGGCAATGGTAACGCCGACAGGGAAACCGATGGAGCCTACGCCTGTGAAGTTGTTGTTGATGGAAGCAGGGCCGTCGCAGTCATTGGTGCGGACTTTGCCGATGCTTTCGACAGCGTTGGTCTGGTATCCGCCGAGGGAGATCACTGCGTTCATGTCGTCGAGGGACATCTCATCCATCAGCTGGTCCCACTTGGGATCATCTTTCTCAAGACCGCGCATGTCGACGAGCTTGAGGCCATTGGATGCTCCTGTGGTCACTGCTGCCGCATTCGGATCCTCGTCTGCCGCAGTCGCCTCCGGAGTCAGATAGTTGCTGATGTTGTAGAAGCTTGCTTTAGCATCCGCAGAGATCTCATAGCTTGCAGGTGCAGCCGTTGCCTGCGCGTAGTTGGCGAACTTGTCCGCACGGGACAGATATGTAACTTCGCCTGCCGCATAGTCAAACTGGTTAGTGGCTGTGATCAGATCGCTGCCGCGCTTGTTCTCGCCGTTGTAGACCTGGGCTGCCGCGACATTGAAGATCTTGGAATCAAGCTTGGTGTGTGAGTCGGAGTTGATGGAGATCTCATAGTCTCCCGCTTCAAGGACATAGCCCTTGGCGTTCTTGTCATCATAAGACATCAGCTCTTCTTTGCTGATCACGATGTTCACGGTCTCAGAAGCGCCGGGCTCGAGCATGCCGGTCTTGGCAAAGCGAACCAGGTTGGCGCTGGCTTTCTCGATTCCGCCGTTTGTATAAGGCGGATTGAAATATACTTCTACCGCGTCCTTGCCGGCAGCTGAGCCGGTATTTGTGACGGTCACGTCCACACTGATCTGCGTGCCGTCCACCGTCAGGTCGCTCATCTCCTGTTTGAAGGTTGTGTAGGACAGGCCGTAGCCGAAGGGGAACTGCACTGTTTTGTCATAATCGATGATGCCTTCGGCTGCGGCTGTCTCATAGAATTTATAGCCGACGTAGATGTTTTCCACATAGTTAGTAAAAGCCGGAGAATAATTGGTGGGAACACCTGCGTTCATGCCCTCAACTGTGAGATCCAAAAGATTCTGGTAATCTCTCTTTTCCGCGTTGTTATAATAAGGAGTTTTCGAGATATCGTACACAAAGGTGTCGTTGGTATGACCGGAAGGGTTGACCGTTCCGCGCATGATCTCGCCAAGCGCCGTAAAGCCCACATTGCCGGGACCGGGAGCCCATATAACGGACTTGATCTGCTTATACTCCTCAGTAAATCCGAGCTCGAATGCATAGGCGCCGTTATAGACGACCACGACTTTATCAAAGTTTGCACAGACAAGAGCGACCATGTCTTCCTCGGACTTAGTCAGCTGCAGATAGTGCTCGCCTGCCTCGAAATCGTTGTATTTATCGGAGTTCTGCACATAAGAAGCCTGTGACATATCCTGCGGAATGTCGTTGTGGCCTTCACCCGCCATTCTGGAAATGACGACGACCGCAGTGTCAGAGTATGCCTTCGCGCTGTCGATCAGTTCGCTCGTGTAGTTCTCCGCAGGGGGCTCGGGCAGATCCCAGTTCTGGGCCGTGATGGAAACGGCCGCTCTGTTCTCAGCATAGCCCTTGTAGAAATCGATCAGTTCCTGGTTGACCTCAAACCCCGAGTTCTTAAGGCCGTCGATCAGGCTCACGACCGGGAACAGCGCGTTCATGCCTCCGGATCCGGCTCCGCCGTAAACAGGGTTTGTCGATGCCCATCCAAACAGGTTCAGCTTGTCTGTGCCTGTAAGAGGAAGCAGGTTCTCCTCGTTCTGCAGGAGAACGAAGCCTTCTTCCGCGATCCTCAGCGCCACATCGGAAGCCTCCTTAGTGGTCTCATCTGTCACCTGTCCGCTGCCGGTCGCCAGTGTGATCAGTGTGTTCATGGGGCCGAAGCAGATCATGTTGACTACGATCGCGATGCCCGCGACCGCTGCGATCCAGGATTCTTTCCGGATCAGGGACTTAAGTTTTTTCTCTTTTTTGCCAACAGCGACCGTGATGATGATCGCCGCGAGCAGCAGTACCCCGATGGCGATAAAGTAAGGTTTTAATCCCTGCAGTACGCCGATCAGATCTTCCATTTCAAATGAAATCATTGTTTTACCTCCCTCATTCCCTTCTTGGATTCATTTGATTGCTATACCCTGAATTTACCGATTTTTGGATGAAATTACGATTACAGTTCCGCGCGATGTGTTATCATAATAGACAGGTTGTCTATTATTGTTTATCAACTTTTTTCTATCGGAGGGAACGCATGAAAAAAGAAATGAATAAGAATGACCGCCGCTATGCCTACACCCACAACGTGATCAAAGACGCCATGCTGGAACTTATGCACAGCACCGGTTTTGAAGAGGTGACCGTGAGCGGACTCTGCCGCCAGGCCCAGGTCGGGCGCGCGACTTTTTATACCCACTACGACAATCTTATGGAAGTGATCAAAGAACTCGTAGACGACGCGATCAAGGCGACAGACCGAAGCGTCGCCGCATCCATCGACGGGATAAAGGAGGCTGCACGATATCTGCGCACCGAGCAGGGATTTGAGGAAATGGAGTCCCAGCTCCTGCTCCTTCCCATCTGCCAGCGCGCCGCGGACAATCCCAAGTACAATGTGCTGTTTCAGGATTCCGCCCTGTCCGACTATATTTTGTCCATGATCTATCGACAGGAGCGGGATTACCAGATAAGGGAGCTGGTCAAATATGACCTCACAGAAAAAGAGGCGGATATGCTCTTTACCTACATGCTGACCGGGGCCTTTGCCGTCAACAAGGCGATGGGGTGGAAAAAGGGCAAGGATTGGATGCGCGTGCAGAGGATCATCCTGAATTTCGTCTCCGGCGGAATGGATGCTGTAAACAAACTGCCGAAGTGACCAGGGAGTTTTCTATGCACTATCTCACCTTTAGCGACGCTATGCGCGCCCGCTTCGGCACCAAAGTATACCGGCTGTCCCTGCAGAGCGGCTGCACCTGCCCTAATCGCGACGGCACACTGGGCACCGGCGGCTGCACCTTCTGCTCGGAGGGCGGCTCGGGTGATTTTGCCGCGCCTCTTCTGCCCATTGACGAGCAGCTCGCTGCGGCAAGAAAGCGCGTAGACGCCAAAATATCGCCATCCATAGCACCTGAAGACCGCCGCTACATCGCCTACTTCCAGTCCTATACCAACACTTACGGCGACCCTGAACGCCTGCGCGGCATCTACTCCGAAGCTCTGCAGCATGCGCAAATCGTCGCGCTTGATCTGGGCACCCGCCCGGACTGCCTGCCACCGGAAATGATCGCAATGCTGCGCAGGCTGCGCGAAGAATACGGCAAGCCTATCTGGATAGAACTGGGTCTGCAGACCATTCACGAGAAGACAGCGGAGCGTATCCGCCGCGGTTACAAACTGGAAGTGTTTGAGGACGCCTATAGAAGGCTGAAAGCTGATGGCTTCGAAGTCATCGTCCACGTCATCTTAGGACTCCCGGGCGAGACGCGCGAAGATATGCTGGAAACTGTGCGGTATCTCTCTCTTTTGACACCGGTGCCCGATGGCATCAAGCTTCAGCTCCTGCACATATTAAAAGGGACCGAACTGGCCCGCGAGTACGAAGCCGATCCGTTCCCTCTGTTTACATTGGATTCTTATTGTGATCTTGTGGTTGACTGCCTGAAACTTCTGCCTCCGCAGACGGTAGTCCACCGGCTCACCGGTGACGGTCCCAAGCGTCTGCTCATCGAGCCGCAGTGGAGCGCGGACAAGAAGCGGGTGCTCAATACGCTCAGCCGCAGGATCCGGAATGCGTAATAAGGAGAACACTATGAAAACATTCCGCTTTTTTGTAGGCACGCATGCTTCTGCGGGACAGGATTCCCTCTGTCTTTGTGAAGCTGATTTCCAGGCAATGACCTTTGCTGAGCTCCACTCAATGCAGGGGATCTCTGAGCCCACCTACCTGGCACTCTCCCCGGGCAAAATACTGTATACTTTCGGGAAAACTGCCGCCGGCGTGTCCGTTTACGCGATCCGGGATCAGGTTGTCCACAACAGCCTGCCATGCGCAAGTGGCGGCCCCTGTCACATCAGTGTCGATGAGCGCGGTGAATTTCTTCTGGTCGCAGGTTACGGCAGCGGAACGGTCTCCCTCTATGACCTGAATCCGGACGGCACGATCCGTTCTCTCTGCGACTTCCGCCAGTACAGCGGCGTTGGTTATGACTCTTCGGACCGCCAGAAAGGGCCGCACGCTCACTATGCCGTTTTCCACAAAGACAGGGATGAAGTCCTGGTCTGCGACCTCGGCCTGGACACAGTCTATGTCTACGAGCTAGACCGCAAATCCGGAAAGCTCCGGGAAACAACCCGCAGCATCCGCCTGCCGGACGGCTCCGGCCCGAGGCATTTGGCCTTCAGCGACAAGCATCCGGGAATGCTCTTCGTGCTCACAGAAATGGCCAACACGATCTTCACTTATCGTTTTGATCCTGAAAGTGACCGGTACGTTATTGTGCAGCAGATCTCCGCTGTCTGTGACGCCGCATCCGATCCGGCTCTCATGCAGCCCCCCACAGCTGACAACGGAAGTATCGGCTGCGCGATCCGCTTCACCGGTGACGGCAAGTATCTCTTTGTCTCCAGCCGGCGTGGCTACCAGAGCATCTCGGCGTTCCGCTGCGATCCCGACGGGAAGCTCTGTTTTGCTGACCGCTGCCTGTGCGGCGGGATCACGCCCAGGGATTTCAATGTCTTCGAAAGTGATGACCCTGCGGATCACATCGCACACCTCCTTGTCGCCAACCAGGATTCCGATCTGGTCACATCGCTGCGATTCGACCGCCGAGCTGAAAAACTGTCACTTCTAGACATGAAAATGCAGGCGGTAAAACCCACCTGCATCCTGCCTGTATAACCTGAAACGCACACAAAAACGCGGCCCGCAGAGGCCGCGTTTTTTAGTCATTCACATCTCAATCGTATATTTCTCCACATCGATGACCGCCGCGCCGCCGACTGCCTCGAAGGAGATGCCGTCCGCTGACTGCCGCGTGTAGATTGTGTTGGACATCACCTGCTCGCCGTCGTTGACAAAGATTTCCACCGAGAAGGTGTCGATCATAAGCCGCAGAAGGATCTCGCCGCCTCGATCGCGGACATGAGCCTTCCTCTCCGAGATGATGTAATACATAAATCCTGAGTAGGTCCGGTCAAAATACAGCATGCTGTCCGCGAGATCATAAGTAATAGATGTGTAGAACTCCTCATCCTCTGCGACCTTTATCGTGAATTTCTGATAAAGGGCGTCCCCTGCGGGCTTCACTCGAACTGTCAGATCAAGGCTTCGTCCCTCCACTCCGGTAAGCCGCGTGCACTCCTTGACAAAGACTTCATCATAGTAAACCGGGTCTTTCCGGTACGCTTCGATCTCCCGGATCGGCCGCTGAATCAGGAGTCCGTCCTTCTCAGACAGTTCTCTGGGAATCGTGAGCTGTCCGAACCACTTGGCTCCCGGAGGCGTCCTGTGCATAGTCTCCGGCGTCTGCATCCAGGCGGTCATAACTCTCCTTCCGTCCGGTGTGGCCATGCTCTGGGGAGCGTAGAAATCAATGCCGTAATCAATAGAGCGGATCGCCTTCCGAGTAAAGGTATGCGTTTCCCTGTCATAGATGCCGGCCAGATAAGCAGCGTTGTTGCCGGCATGGAATTCATTCCCCTTCGCAACCATCTTCATCGGAAGAATCGGAATAAAATCCGTATCTCCAAGCCGGAACAGGTCCGGGCACTCCCACATATATCCATAGTCATTACCGCCCTTGTCAAGAGTCGACACATACTCCCAGCTGTACAGGTCCGGACTCCGGAACAGGACAACTGCGCCGTCGTTCTCTTCAGTGCTCGCGCCGATTATCGCATAATACAGCCCCTCTTTCTCCTCATACCAGATCTTGGGATCCCTGAAATCCGCCGTGCTGCTCCCCTCGGGAAGCATCTCCGGCGTAATGACCGGGTTGTTCTCGTACTTCACGTAATCGACGCCGTCTCCAAAGGCAAGGCACTGCGTCTGCCGAAGCTCACAATTCCCGTCCTCGTTCTCAAACTCCTCAACACCTGTATAGATCAAAAGGTGCCTTCCGTCCGGCGACGTGATCGCGCTTCCGGAGAAGATTCCGAAATTGTCGTACTTTTCGCTCGGTGCCAGTGCGGCCGGCAGGCGCTTCCAGTGGAGAAGATCCTCCGACACCAGGTGTCCCCAGTGCATGGTATTCCAAGTCGTCGAGTACGGGTTGTACTGATAAAACAGGTGATATTTTCCGTCAAAATAGGAAAAGCCGTTGGGATCATTGAGCCATCCCACTGTCGGAGTGACATGATAGACAGGTCTCTCCGCATCCGTGATCCGGCTTCCGTATTTGGCCTCATAGGCTCTGGCTTTCGCCAGCAGATCCGTTGTCATCGGGTACTCCTTCCTGATTTCCTGTTGTCGTATTTCCCCTTCGAATGCTGACCGGCAGTATGACCCTCTTCTGTTTGACCTCATTTCCGTTGATCATATCTGTGATCATCCTGACTGCCTCATCCGCCAGCTGCTGAATGGGCTGGCAGATCGTAGTCATCTCCGGGTGGAGAAATCTTGTCATGTATGTCCCGTCGTAAGCGACGATCTTCACGTCCTGCGGGACTCTTATTCCGTGAGCCAGCGCGTACTGCAGACATGCAGCCGCATAAAGATCCGTGCCGAAAATACCATCCACGTCCGGGTGCTCTTCGAACAGGCGCGCCGCCGACTCCTGGTAGGTATTATAGGCACTGTAATTGGGCTGTTTGGGGTAGGAACTGCACGTTATTCCGTGTGCCTCTACAACTTTACGGAACACAAAGTGGCGCTGGCTCGACGGCGTGATGACACTGTCCTCCACTTCGCCGAACTGCACAACATTCCGGCAGCCGCTTCGGATCAGCTCCTGCGCCGCCATGCGTCCTCCCTCCTCGTGATCCGCGGCAACGTAAGGGATCGTCTCGGCCAGTTTCCTGTCCAGTCCGATGACCGGGCGCTGAAGACTCTGGTACTGCTCCGAGGCCAGCGATGTGTGCGCGCCGAAAATGATCCCGTCCACCCTCTGGCGCCTTAGCATCTCCAGATACCGCAGTTCGTAGTTCTTCTCATAAAAGGTATTGCATACCATCGTCTGATAGCCGACTTTACACAGAGAGACCTCAAATGCATTGACCAGCTCTGAGAAAAAGGGATGCGCGAGTTCCGGAATGATCACTGCGATGATCCCGCTCTTTCCGTGAAACAGATTTCTCGCCATCTCATTCGGTGTATAGTTGAGGGCTTCGATCGACTGCATTACCCGTTCTTTGGTCTCCTGCTTGACATACCCTTTTCCGCTGAGTACCCGGGATACTGTCGCCGCGCCAACCCCCGCATGTCTCGCCACATCCTGTATCGTTGTCATAAATCCTGCTCCTGTATTGTATTTGAATATTGCTTCCATATGAACTCTCTGATCCTGCTGTCAAAAAGTCCATACGGAAGCACCTGCTACAAATATAATACAGTTATAAAATCAATATTTCAAACTTATAGCGCAGCGAAACGAATCATCCCTTGATACCGGAAGATGCGATACCTTCGACATAGTATTTCTGCATGAAAATGAACATAATGATCATCGGGATCGCAGAAACGACCAGTGCCGCCATGATCGCACTGTAATGCACGGGACTCGTGCTGAAGAATGACTGTACCGCCAGCTGGATCGTCCGCTTGTCCTCTCCGGTCATGACCAGGAAAGGCCACATGAAGTCATTCCAGTGCGCGACAAAGTCGAGTATGAATACTGTCGCGTAAACTGTCTTGGAGATCGGCATCACGATCGAAAAGAATGTCCGCACGGGCGAACTGCCGTCGATCGCGGCCGCCTCGATCAGGTCGTCCGGGATGTCATGGAAGAAATTGTAGAACATGTAGATTGAGAAACACTTCGCGATAAAGGGGATGACCAGCGCCCTGAGCGTATTGACCCATCCCAGCTGCGACATCTCGATATACAGAGGCAGCAGGATCGCTTCCATGGGAAGCACCATCAGCGCCACGATAAAGCTGAGCATCAGCTTGCGTCCCCTGAACTCAAACTTGGCGAGTGCATATCCGCAGATCGAGTTGATGACCAGATCAAACACAAGGATCAGGGCGATATACAGCAGTGTATTCTTAAATACATTGGCCATGTTGATGCGGCGGAATACCTCGACATAGTTGTTGAGGGACGGTTCCACCGGGAGGAACGTAGTCAGCGAGTTCATATTCGCGAAGATCTTGGCCTCCGGTTTAAAGGAAGCGGAGATCATCCAGATCAGAGGCGAGACGAATACGATACCGATCAGTGTGTTGCCAAAATAGAAAA